>DASPOF010000015.1:0-3416 GCA_035626155.1 Binataceae bacterium (SeqCode) | reverse complement strand
CCGCGACATCGACCGAGACGCCCACGCCAACGGCTACTGCAACTCAGACAGCTACGAGCACACCGACCGCGACGGTAACGACGACTGCAACTGCCACAGCAACTCAAACGGCTACCGCAACGCCGACGCCAACCGCGACCGCAACGGTCACGGCTACCGCGACGCCAACTCAAACCGCGACTGAGACTCCGACTGCAACGGCTACCTCAACTCAGACTCCCACCGTGACGCCGACGCCCACCGCGACCGCCACTCAGACGGCCACCCCCACGCCGACCGCGACGGCGACGGCGACGACCACGTTGACCGCGATGCCGGCCAAGCTGAGCTTCGGCCGCGTTGATGTGAGCGGGACCAGCGCGCCCAAGAAAGTGACGTTGACCAACAAGGGCAAGGCGCCCGCGCAGATCTCGAATGTGACCGCGGCGGCTCCCTTCCTGATCGCAGGTGGCGCTAACACCTGCACCGGCCAGACGATCGCGGTCAAGAAGACGTGCTCATTCGACGTGGAGTTCGCGCCGGCCGCGCCCGGGAAGGTGGCCGGAGGGATCGATGTCGCATACAACGGCGCAAGCCCGACGCTCGTGCTGCGAGGCGACGGTATCGCGGCCGCCGCTGGTCGGCCGAAGTCGGCGTCGTCCGGCCTCGCTGATCGATCCAGCGCCGGGCCCGTATCGGTCATCCTGACCGGCAGCGTCAAATAATTCCTGCGCCGCCGCGGCCAGGCGCGCCATCAAACCTCTGCGCGATCCGCGACGGCCGGGTTCCATCGCTCCGGCCCCATGCCCGGTTTCCTTGGTGTTGAGCACGCGCTCTGCTAAGACAGAGCGCCGGAGGAGATGCCATGGAGTTGGCACCCAAGCGGGCCGGTTTCGTCCCCGAGCGGCTGAACCGGATTACGGAACATCTCAACCGCAACTATATCGAGCCCGGCAAAATCGCGGGTTGCCAGACCCTGGTTGCCCGCCACGGCTATCCTGCCTACTTCAAGTCGCTCGGGCTGATGGATCGCGAGCGGCGAAAACCGATGGCCGACGATACCATCTTCCGAATCTACTCGATGTCGAAGCCGATCACGTCGGTCGCGCTGATGACTCTGTATGAGCAGGGCCATTTCCAGCTCAACGATCCGGTATCGCGGTTCATCCCGTCATGGCGGGACCACAAGGTTTGGATCTCCGGCGAAGGCGCGGCGATGGTGACGGCAGCGCCGGCCGCGCCCATGACGATGCGCAACGTGCTCAGCCACACGGGCGGTCTCACGTACGGCGGGACGGAACATCCGGTCGATCGCGCGTACCGCGATGCGGGCGTGCGGCGCGGCGAGGGAGAAACTTTGCAGGCGTTCGTCGAGAAACTCGCGCACGTGCCGCTTCGTTACGTGCCGGGCGAGCACTGGATGTACTCGTACTCGACGGATGTCTGCGGCTACCTGGTGGAAGCCATCTCGAAAAAACGCTTCGACCGATATTTGCAGGAGACTATCTTCGATCCGCTCGGCATGAATGACACCTCCTTCATGGTGCCCGAGCGGAAGATCGATCGCTTCGCCGCGAACTACGAACGCGCGCCGGACAAATCGCTCAAATTGATCGACGATCCGCAGCGCACCGCGTATTTAAAGGAGCCCTCGTTTTTTTCCGGCGGAGGCGGGCTGACCGGGACGGCCGCGGATTACTTCCGCTTCTGCGAGATGCTGCGGCGCGGCGGCGAGCTGGACGGAACGCGCATCCTGGGGCCGCGCACGATCGAGTTGATGCACATGAACCATCTCGCCGGCGGCAAGGACCTGACGCAGATGGCTATTGGCGCGTTCTCGGAAACCGCATACGAAGGCACCGGCTTCGGGCTGGGCTTCGCGATGACGCTGGGGCAGGTCCAGTCGGGCACATTTGGCGAGGGCGACTATTTCTGGGGCGGCGCCGCATCGACGATCTTCTGGGTGGACCCCAGGGAAGACCTGGTAGTGGTGTTCATGACTCAGCTCATGCCGTCGGCGACGTTCAACTTCCGCGGGCAGCTAAAAAACATAATTTATTCAGCCATTGTCGATTGAGGGGAATGCTATGGAAACTTACATCGAACTCGATACCCATCTGCCCGAGCAATATCGAACGCTCAAGGAGAACCTTCACAAGTTCGCGCGCGAGGTGATGCGCCCGACCGCGGCTGCTCTGGACCGGCTCGCCGATCCCGCGGCGGCAATCGCGCCGGGCTCGCCGCTGTGGGACTTCATGAAGCAGGCAGCGCGGCTTGGGTACAACAAGGCAGGGTTCCCCACCACGACGGGCGGACTCGGACTGGACGGCATCGGGCACCAGATCTACCTCGAGGAACTCGGTTGGGGCAGCGCCGATCTGGCGCTGACGCTCGGGGTCTCCTCGATGCCGTTTGCGGCGCTGGCGGGCACCGGCAATCTCGAACTGATTCAAAAGTACGTAGTGCCGTTCCTTCAGGATCGCGATGCGAAATACATCGGGTGCTGGCCGGTGACCGAGCCGCAACACGGATCGGACTGGGTAACGGGGCAGTTGGACCCGGCGCGCAGCGATCTGGCGGGGCACGTGATCGCGCGGCGCGATGGCGACTCATATGTGATCAGCGGGCAGAAGTCGGCGTGGGTTTCCAACGGAACCATCGCGACGCATGGGCTGGTGATTCTGATCGCGGATGCATCGCGCGGGAGCGTGCTCGGCCGGGGCACCGCCTTCGTGCCGTTCGATCTGCCCGGCGTAACGAAGGGCAAGCCGCTCAACAAGATCGGGCAGCGCGCGCTCAATCAGGGCGAAATCTTCTTCGATGAGGTCCGGATTCCGGCGAGCTTCATGCTGATCTCGCCCGATAAGCCGGCGCCGCCGGCCACCGGCAGGGGCGGCGGCCCGAACGCGATGATGGGCGCGGTGTTCACGGGAGTCGCCCGCGCGGCATTCGAGATCGCACTCGACTATTCGAAGCAGCGCATCCAGGGCGGCAAGCCGATCAGCCAGCATCAGCTCGTGCAAAAACGCCTGTTCGAGATGTTCACCAAGGTCGAGGCATGCCGGCTGCTGTCGCGCGCGGCGATTACCTACAACACCGATGCCGCGGTGCCTGCCATGGAATACTCGATCGCCTCGAAGGTCTTCTGCACGGAGGCGGCATTCGATGTCGCGAGCGAGGCGCTTCAGTTGCTGGGCGGCAACGGACTGAGCAAGGAGTATCCGATCGAAAAGCTGTTCCGCGATGCGCGCGCGGCGCTGATCGAGGACGGCACTAACGAGGTGCTGAGCCTGGTCGGTGCGAACCTGGTGCTCACGCGCCCCTGAGCGCGACCGGGGGGGGCCGCTCCAGCAAGATAGTAGGGCGGGCCGCCGGAGACTGTCTCAAAAGATCAGCGAGAAGCGAACGCGGGTAATCAAGCGTGGAGCGGGGCTGCT
>DASPOF010000014.1:0-2378 GCA_035626155.1 Binataceae bacterium (SeqCode) | reverse complement strand
CGGGGCTTGCGGCGCGCCACGCGCGGGCGCTTGGGTACCCGGTGTTCGTCAAGCCGAACGCGCTCGGATCGTCGGTCGGCATCCATAAGGTGAAGCGGCCCTCCGAACTTGCGGGCGCGCTGACCGACGCGTTCCAATACGACCGCAAGGTGCTGATCGAGGCCGCGTGCATCGGGCGCGAGCTCGAATGCGCGGTGCTCGGCAACGATCGGCCGGAGGCGTCGGTTCCGGGCGAGATCGTGGTCAAGGGCGGGCACGAGTTCTACTCCTACGATGCGAAATACGTCGATCCCGAGGGTTCGGAAACGCGAATCCCAGCCGATGTGCCGCGCGCCGTGGCCAGGCGGATTCGCGCGATGGCGGTGGCGGCGTTCAAGGCGCTGTCGCTGCGCGGGATGGCGCGGGTTGATTTTCTCGCCAGCCGCGATCTCCGCCGCATCTACGTGAACGAGGTCAACACGATCCCCGGTTTCACGTCGATCAGCATGTACCCCAAGCTGTGGGAGGCCTCCGGGCTGCCGCTTGGGAAACTTATCGATCGGCTGATCGAGCTCGCGCTCGAGGATCATCGCGAACGCGCGGCGCTCAAGTTCGCTTACGATCCAAAATCTTAAGACCGCGCGACGTCCGCCGATGACGCGCCTTCTCATCGCGACAACCAACCCGGCCAAGCTGGCCGAATACCGGCTCCTGCTGCGCGAGTTTGCCCTCGAGCCGATCTCGCTTGCCGATGTCAGAATCGCCGAGACGCCCGAGGAGACCGGCCGCACTTTCGCCGAAAACGCGCTGCTGAAGGCGCGATTCTACTTCGCGCGCGCGGGCATCCCGACGCTCGCCGATGACGGCGGATTGGAGGTCGATGCGCTCGGCGGCGAGCCGGGCGTGATGTCACATCGATGGCTCGGGGACCGCGGCGGCGCTGGCGAGAATTCCGACCGCGAGCTTGCGGAGATGGTGATTCGCCGGATGGAGGGCGTCGAGGAGGGCCGGCGCACCGCCCGGCTTCGCGCCGCGATCGCGCTGGTATGGCGCCTGGACGGCGAGCATCGCGAGCGCGTCGCCGAGGCCGCGATCGAGGGCGTGATCGCACATCGCGCATACCCGCAAATCCGCCCCGGCTTCCCTTATCGCGCGGTGCTGTACCTGCCCGACCGCGGCAAGTATCTGGCTGAACTCGGCGAGGAAGAGGAGGCCCGGGTGAGCCAGCGCCGCGAGGCGCTCAGGAAGCTAAGAAGCGAGCTTAGCCGGATAGCGGCGGGCCACTAGCGCGCAGGATATTGAGGCCGCAGCGCGGTCGAACTGCGACGGTCAGGCTCTTCTCAACATCCTGCCAGGGTGGCTATATCCATGATCGCGGCGCGCGAAGTAGAATCGCGGGGCCACCGACGTGCAACGCAAGCGCAAGGGCAGGATTGTCGTCCTCCATCTGGCGGCGCGATACCCATTCGCGGGCGTGATGTGGCAATTGCTCCATCACCTGATAGGCTTTCGCACGCTTGGGCTCGACGTGTTCTACATCGAGGACCATTGCGCCTACACTTACGATCCGATCGCGCGGAGCCCCGGTCCCGATCCTTCGGCTAACCTGCGCCTGCTAGGCTCGGTGCTCGAGCGCTACGGGTTCGGCGGGCGCTGGGCGTTCCTCGACTCGGTGCGCGGAGAGTACGTCGGGATGCCGCGGGAGCGATGCTTCCAACTGATCCGGGAGGCCGACGCCGTGATCAATCTGTGCGGCGCGACCGAACCGCGCGACGAACATCGGCACACCCGCTGCCTGGTTTACATCGAGACCGACCCGGGCTACTTCCAGGTGGAACTTTCGGGCAAGAGCGCGCACATGGCCGAGTTCGCCGCTGCGCACCAGCTCTTTTTCACTTACGGCTACAATATCGGCGCGCCGGATTGCCTCCTGCCGGCGGCGGGAATCCCCTGGCACGTCACGCGCCCGCCGGTGCTGCTCGATGAGTGGCGTGCGGGCATCGGACCCGCCGAGCCGCGCGCATTCACGACCGTCGGCACCTGGCGCAACAAGGGAAACGATCTCGTGATCGAAGGTGAGACCTACTACTGGTCAAAGCACGTGAATTTCGTCAAGGTGCTCGACGTGGCGCGGCGGTCGGGCCAGGCGATCGAGCTTGCGACCGACCTTGATGAGGGTCCCGATTACGAGCGCGCGCTGGCGGGCGGCTTCAGTTTTCATCCGGTGGTGCCGATGTCTCTCGATATCGGCGCCTACCGCGACTACGTAAGCGGATCGCGCGGCGAGTTCACGGTGGCCAAGGACCTGTACGTGCGCACGCGCTCGGGATGGTTCAGCGATCGCACGGCGTGCTATCTCGCGGCCGGGCGTCCGGTCGTGACGCAATACACGGGGTTCG
>DASPOF010000013.1:0-13327 GCA_035626155.1 Binataceae bacterium (SeqCode) | reverse complement strand
CGTTCGTGGTCGATCCGAAGACCGGCAACCACGAACCGCTCAAGCGCCCCGAGCCGATCGAGTTCGTGGAGAAGATGAAGCAGCTCCATCGCGTCGCCCGATACAGCGAAGCGATGAAGGTGCTCGCGGAGGCTCCTGGAGCGGACGCCGAGCTTTGCCGCCGCGTCGTGCTCGGATACGTGAGCTACGCGCTCAACCGGGTGGATGAAGTGGCGGAGTCGCCCACAGACGTCGATACGATCATGAGCTACGGCTTCAATTGGGCGCCGCCGTGTGCGATCGTCGATCTGTTGGGCGCGCGCAACACGGCCGCCATGCTCGAGAAGCTCAAGCTCGTGGTGCCGCCCGCGGTCGAGCACGCGGCGCGCAGCGATGCCAAAATTTTCAAGGGCGGCATCCTCGAGTACGGCCGCACGTTCGTCGGATAGAAGGAGGCTGCGATGGAAAAGCCGGCGCAAGTGTACGTCCTGGGCGGGGCGCAGACCGACTTCGCCCGCAACTGGTCGAAGGAAGGAAAACACTTCGTTGCGATGATGTGCGAGGCGGCGGTCGGCGCGATGGACGCAACCGGGATCGAGCCGCGCGAGATCGAGTGCGCGCACGTCGGCAATTTCGCAGCCGAGCTCTACGCCAAGCAGGGACACGTCGGCGCATTCTTCGTCGAGATCGACCCGGCGTTCTCCGGGATGCCGACCTCGCGCCACGAGGCCGCGTGCGCATCGGGGTCGATCGCGATTCTCGCCGCATCGGCGGAGGTCGAGGCGGGCCGCTACGATCTCGCCTGCGTGCTCGGCGTCGAGCAGATGAAGACCGTCGACCCCGCGACCGGCGGCGACTACCTCGGCACCGCCGCGTGGTACGAGCGCGAGGCCAAGGGAATCGAATTCCCGTTCCCCAAGCTGTTCGGCCGGCTCGGGGATGAGTACGACCGGCGCTTCGGCCTGAAGGACGAGCATCTCGCGCACATCTCCGCGGTCAACTACTCCAACGCCAAGCGCAACCCGAACGCGCAGACCCGCAACTGGTTCATGAGCGAGAGCCACGCCCAGCAGGCATCGAAGTTCAACACGGTTATCGGCGGGCGAATCAAGGTGAGCGATTGCTCGCAGGTCACCGACGGCGCGGTCGCGATATTTCTCGCATCGCCGAAGTTCGCAAGCGAGTGGGCGCGGCGCAATCGCAGGCAGCTTGGCGA
This sequence comes from Binataceae bacterium (SeqCode), assembly GCA_035626155.1. Lineage (GTDB taxonomy): Bacteria > Desulfobacterota > Binatia > Binatales > Binataceae > DASPOF01. Next base: position 12,132 of record DASPOF010000013.1, on the reverse strand, counting down.
GATTCCGCGAATTCTCGGATGGGGCCATCACACGGCGCCGATCGAATTCTCAACCAAGGTCGCCGAGAGCAAGGACAATCCCTACGTGCTGCCGCACACGCGCCAGGCGATTCTCGACGCGTTCCGGCGCGCCGGGATCGCGTCGGTCGCGGAAGTCTCGGGAATCGAGACGCACGATTGCTTCACGACTTCCGAGTACATGGCGATCGACCATTTCGGCCTCACCGCTCCGGGCGAGTCGTGGAAGGCGATCGAAGAGGGCGTCATCGAGATGGGCGGCAGGTGCCCGATCAATCCGAGCGGCGGCCTCATCGGCGCGGGCCATCCGGTGGGCGCAACCGGAGTGCGCCAGATGCTCGATTGCTGGCGGCAGGTCACCGGACAGGCGGGCGAGTACCAGGTCGAAGGCGCGCAGAAGTTCGGGATGCTGAATATCGGGGGAAGCGGAACGACGAGCTGCGCGTTCGTGGTCGGGAAGTAAGCGCGCGAGGCTTCGAGCGATGATGCGGCGGTCCGCTTGCGGTCCGCCGCTTTTCATTTGCGCGATCGGCGCCGGAGCGGCGGCCAGCCGGCGTGCTTTGCAAGCGACGACGCCGCGCGCGGTGTGCGCGTTCGCGTCGGCTGAATGTTTGAAAAAATAGTAGGGCGGGCCGCCGTGGCCGTCGAAAGATGCGCGGGCATCCTCGCCGGCGCGACCTTTGTTATTCGGTGCGCAGCTCTTTTTTTGGCGTCATTCCACGCGCGCCTCGCGCAGAATCCCGGATCCTTCTCCTGTCATTCCCGCGCGTCTGAGTTGGCTGGCGCGCGAGGAATCCCGGATCCTCGTTCGGTCTTTTCAGAATCATATGTCGCGCGCTCGATGACGATCGCGCGACACTGCGGTCTCAACATCCTGCGAGGCGACCGGGTTCGGCTTCACAGCTTGATCGTCACGCACTTGAGCTGGGTGTAATGATGGAGCGCTTCGATTCCTTTCTCGCGGCCGTAGCCGCTCAGCTTGTAGCCGCCGAACGGGGTTTCCACTCCGCCGGCGAAATACTCGTTGACGAAGACCTGACCCGCCTCCAGCCGCGCGGCGACCCGATGGGCGCGGGCGAGATCGCGCGTCCAGATTCCGGCGACCAGGCCGTAGTCGACGCCGTTCGCGATTTGGATCGCTTCTTCCTCGTCCTTGAACCTGATTACGACGCCGACCGGTCCGAAAATTTCCTCGCGCGCGATCCGCATCTCGGGGCGCACGTTGGTGTACAGCGTTGGCGATACGAAAAATCCGCGCTCGCGCAGTTTCGGATCGGACGGCAAATCGCCGCCGGCCGCGACGCTGGCGCCCTCCTCGCGCGCGAGCCGATAGTAGTCCTGCACCTTCTGGTATTGCGCGGCGGTCGAGACCGGGCCCATCGAGACGTTTTCCGTTCCCGGGCCGATGCTGATTTTCGCGAGTCCCTCCTTGAGCCCCGCGACCACCGTGTCGTGAATCGAATCCTCGACCAGGATGCGCGAGCCGAGGCTGCATATCTGCCCCGCGTTGGCGCACATCGCGCCCAGTGCTCCCGGTATCGCGGCGGCGAGGTCGGCGTCGGCGAAGATGATGTCGGGCGACTTGCCGCCCAGTTCGAGGGTGAGCGGTATGATCCGCTCGGCGGCGATTTTCCCGATTTCTCGCGCCGCCCGCACCGATCCGGTGAAGGCGACCTTCCGCACGCCGGGATGCGAGACGAGCGCCGTACCCGCCTCGGGGCCGGTGCCGGTCACGACGTTGAGGACGCCCCTCGGAATCCCGCTCGCGAGCGCGATCCTCGCCAGCTCCAGCGTGGTGGTGGAAGTGAACTCGGAGGGCTTGGCGACCACGACATTGCCAACTGCGAGCGCGGGCGCGATGCCGCGGCCGGCCTGGTTGATCGGCGCGTTCCACGGCAGGATCACGCCGACTACGCCGAATGGCTCGCGCCTTGTATAGGAATGATAGCCGCCGCCGAGATCGATGGTCTCGCCTTTGAAGAGATTGACCAGTCCCGCATAGAACTCGAAATATTGCGCCGCGATCTCGACGTCGGCGCGCGACTGTCCCAGCGGCTTTCCGTTTTCCAGGGTCTCAAGGCGCGCGAGCTTTTCGCTTTCGCCGCGCAGCCGGCGCGATATCTCGAACAGGATGCGTCCGCGCACGATCGGCTTGCTGTCGCGCCAGGCCGGGAAAGCGGCGTTGGCCGCGCGCACGGCAGCGTCGATGTCGCGCGCATCGCCGCGCGCGATCTCGGCGGCCTTCTCATTGCGTGCGGGATCGATCGATTCGAAGTAATGTCCGCCGGCGGGGGCGGTGAAAGCGCCTCCGATGAAATGTTCATAACGCATCGTCAGCAAACTCCTGGATCGTCCTGAAACTCAGGAGACAGGCCCGGGCCATTGAGATCGCTTACGCTCTGCTTGCCATCGGCTCCTAATTACAGCACCCACTTCATGAAGCGCAAAAGGGCGCGGCGGGTTCGCGCGGGCGCGGTTTCATCTTTCGTACAGGATCAGGATGTTGAGACCGCGGCGCGGTCGAACTGCGAGAATCAGGTTTTTCTCAACATCCTGCTAAGATTCACCCGTGGAATCGCAGGTCGCATCACGAGCCGGTTCGGCGGCCGCGGCGCAGGCGCTCAAGCTCAGCCCGGCGCCCCGGCGGATCCTGGTCAAAGAAACGAACTGGCTCGGCGACATCGTGATGAGCCTGCCGGCGCTGCGCGCGATTCGGCGCGCGTGGCCGGATGCGCATCTTGCGATTCTCATCAGGCAGGAACTCTCAAGCTTCTTCGACGGCGCCGGCTGGCTCGACGAGGTAATTCCCTACTCGGTCGGGCGCGGCCTGGGCGGGCTTGGCGATCGCAGCCGGATCGTCGGCGCGATTCGCGCGCGGGAGTTCGACCTCGCGGTCCTGTTCCCGACGAGCTTCGAGTCGGCGCTGTGGACCGCGGCGGCGCGCATTCCGCGCCGCGCTGGTTTCGCAGGAGAGGCGCGCGGGCCGATGCTCACCCTGAGAGCGAGTCCGCCGCCTGAGGCGATTACGGGTCACCAGGTGCAGTGGTGGCTCTCGATGGTGCGCGCGACGCTCGGCATAGAGGGCGATGCGGGCGACTTCGCGATCGAGGCGCACGCGCCGCACGTCGCGAAGATGCGCGGATGGCTGGATGCGCGCCGCCGCCGTCCCGGCCGCCCGCTCATCGCGGTTGCGCCGGCCGCCGCGTTCGGTCCCGCCAAAGAGTGGCCCGCGCACAGCTATGCGGCAATGATCGATCTTCTCGCCGAGCGCCACGGCGCCGAGTGCGTGCTGGTCGGCGCGCCGGGCGAGCGCGCGAAATGCGATCAGATCGCCGGCTTAGCGCGCGCCGGCGCGATCGTCGCCGCAGGCGAGACGAGCATCGGCGAGCTCGTCGCGACGCTCGCGATCGCGGACGCATTCGTGGGAAACGACTCCGGATGCATGCATGTCGCGGGAGCGCTTGGGCGGCCGGCGGTCGCGATCTTCGGTTCGACCAACCCGCTGCGCACCGCCCCTTTGGGCGCGCGCACGTGCGTGATCTGGCTCCGCCTCCCGTGCAGCCCATGTCTCGAGCGCACCTGCCGTTTCGGCCATTACGAGTGCCTTACGCGGATCGAGCCCGGCGATCCGGCCGACGCGCTGGGCGAGCTGGGCGCGCTCGGATGACTGGCAGGCTGGTGAGAAAAGCGAGAGCATCGCAATTTGACCACCCTGCGGTCTCAACAGCCTGCTAGGCGGTTCAAGCGCCGCGCGGTTTCGATTATTCTCGTGTCTGCGGCGCGGCGCATCGCGGCCGCCAGAGCGCATCGGTGAGCCCATGAAACTCAAGGAACTCGCATCGAGACTCGGACTTGAACTGCGCGGCGACGGCGACGTCGAGATTTTCGCTCCGGCGCCGATCGAGGCCGCGGCTCCGGGAACGATCATATTCGTCGCGGCGGCGCGCTATGCGCCCATGCTCGAAAGCACGAGCGCATCGGCGGCGATCGTCGCGCCGGACCTGGCATCGGCGGCCAAATGCCCGGTGCTGCTGAGCAACAACCCGTATGCCGATTTCGCGCGCGTGATCGGAATCTTTTTTCCGCCTTACCGGCCCGCGCCCGGAATTGACCCGAGTGCGCGAATCGCTCCCGATGCGAAGATCGGTGCGAACGCATCGATCGGCGCATATGCCACGATCGGCGCAGGCGTCTCGATCGGCCGCAACGCGACGATTCATCCGCACGTCACGATTTACCCCAACACCACGATCGGCGACGACTTCACCTGCCACAGCAACGTGTCGATTCGCGAGGGCGCCACGATCGGCAGCCGCGTCACGCTCCTCAACGGCGTCGTCATCGGCGCCGATGGATTCGGTTTCGTCGAGCACGCCGGCGATCTCGTCAAAATGCCGCAGGTCGGAACCGTCGTGATCGAGGACGACGTGGAGATCGGCGCGCATTCGACCATCGACCGCGCGACCCTGGGCGCAACCGTGCTCCATCGCGGGGTCAAGCTCGACGACCAGGTCCACATCGGACACAACTGCGAGATCGGTGAGTTCACGCGCATGGCGGCGCACGTGGGAATCGCGGGCTCGACGAAAATCGGCAAGTGGTGCCAGTTCGGCGGACAGGCGGGATCCGCCGACCACACGACGGTCGGGGACCGCGTGATGGTGGTCGCAAAATCGGGAATTCACGGCAATATCGCCGATGGGGCGATAGTCGGAGGGATCCCGGCTGTCGATGTGCGCAAGTGGCGCCGCTACGTGGCGGCGTTGCCGCGCCTGTCCGAACTGCTGCGCCGCATTCGCGCGCTCGAGAGAGCCGCCGGCCTTGGCTCCGATGAATAACGATCGCGCGCGCGCACCGGCCAACGCCGGCGCAAGGTTCCTTGGGCCGATGGCGGTCGCGGCGCTCGCGATCCTCGCACTCGGCGCGGCGGGATGCTTGTGGCTGGGCGCGGGAGAACTCGCCTACAACTACGAGAAGACCGGAAGCATCACGGGAATTCCGGCATCCTCGCAGTCATCCGCGAAAAAGACCACCAAATCCCCGGCCGCGCAGCCCACCCCGGCCGATACCGACATCGAATAGGGCATCGACTCGCCAGGCCGCACGGAGCGGTGCGATTCGCGTACAAAAGTCGGATATGATATTGCGCCAAGCGCGCCGATTGTGGCGGAGATAAGGAGGGAGGTGTGGGGAGATGAGCACGATCGAGGAACGATACCGGACGGCGACTCCGAAGTCGGCCGCAGTCGGGAGGCGCGCCGAGCGCGTGATGCCCGGCGGCGACACCCGCACGAGCGCATTTCATCGGCCATACCCGCTCACGATCGCTCGCGGCGATGGACCCTTCATGTGGGACGTCGACGGCACCCGCTACATCGATCTCATCGGGAATTACACCAGCCTCGTGCACGGGCACGCGTATCCGCCAATCGCCGACGCGATCGAGCGGGCCGCCCGCCAGGGCACCGCGTGGCCAGCGCGCTCGGAGCCCCAGATCGCGCTTGCGGAGCTCCTGTCCGAGCGCGTCCCGTCGGTCGAGCGCATCCGGTTTTGCAACTCGGGCACCGAGGCGGGGATGCTCGCGGCGCGCGTCGCGCGGCGGCTCACCGGCCGCAAGGTCATCCTGATGGCGCGGTACGGGTACCACGGATCGTACGATGACCTCGAAGTTGGACTGACAGGGCACGACGGCGAGCGCACGATGCTCGCGGACTTCGGCGCGGCGACCGCCTTCGAGGCGCTGCTTGCGGAGCGCGGCTCCGAGATAGCAGCGGTGTTTCTCGAACCCGTGCTCGGCAGCGCGGGACTGGTGACGCCGCCCGCGGGATTCCTCGAACAGGTCGCGGAGGCGGCGCGCCGGGCAGGTGCGCTGTTCGTACTCGATGAGGTAATCACGCTGAGGCTCGCCGAGGGCGGCGCGCAGCAGATGTTCGACGTGAAGCCCGACATCACCATGATGGGCAAGATCATCGGCGGCGGATTGCCGGTCGGCGCGCTCGGCGGCAACGCGGAAATAATGGCGGCATTCGATCCGCGCGAGCGCGGCGCCATCTACCATGCCGGGACTTTCAACGGCAACCCGGCGACCTGCGCCGCCGGCGTCGCATCGGTGAAGGCGCTCACGCAGGACAAGATCGACAAGATGGACCAGCAGGCCAAGCGCCTTGCCGAGGACCTCAAGAGCGCGGCGCGCCAGGTGGAACTCCCATTCTCGGTGCGCCAGTGCGGATCGCTGCTCAACATTTTCTTCGTGAACGAGCCGCCGCCCGCGGCGGTAAATCGCGAGGATGCCCGCGCGATGGCAAGCTTCCACCTTGCGGCTCTCAACGAGGGCCTCTTCATCGGCACGCACGGCTTGATCGCGCTCTCCACGGTGATGACCGACGCGCTGATGACCGAAGTCGCCGAGCGCGCTGCGAAGGCGATGGCCGACCTCGCGCAGTCGGGCACGTAGAGATAGGCGGCCATGCCCGCCCTCGCGGCGCGGCGCCTGCGCCGCATCACGCGGCCTTCAATTCCGACGTGCAATGCGGGCATTTGTGCGCGCCGATCGGAATCGGGGTCAGGCAATACGGGCACGCCTCGGTCGTCGGCACGGGCTTCGCAACAAAGCGGTTGATCTGCTTGACAATGACGAACATCGCGAATGACACAATCACGAAATCGATGATCGTATTGATGAAGGCGCCGTAGGCGATAGCCGGCGCGCCCGCGGCCCGGGCCGCAGCGAGCGATGGAAACGAGGTGCCCGACAGGTTGATGTACATGCTCGAGAAATCGACCCTGCCGAGCACCAGGCCGATGGGCGGCATGATCACGTCATTCACCAGCGAGGTGGTGATTTTTCCGAACGCGGTTCCCACGATGAAGCCGACGGCCAAATCGAGGACGTTTCCGCGGGTCGCAAACTCCTTGAATTCGCTCCACATGGACATGGCGGCTATCTCCTTTGGCCCACGCGCCGGATGAGACGGCTAGCGCAGCCCCGCTGGCGCGCGAGGACTTCGCAAACGAACCACTGCACGCGTGCTAAGTAAAGGTCCGAGAGCCGCTGAGGACGCTACGGTCCGGCGGGACCGACCGCAATTCCCAACGAGCCAAAAGCACTAAGTCCCGTGAAAGGACCGCTGATGGCGCCGATTGGCGCAACATCGCCATGGCTGCCCGCCGCAAAGATCAGGATAGGATCGCCAGTGCGCTCGAAGCCTGCGGTCGCTAAGCTGGTATCGGCGCGCTTCGTGCCTGATTTGCCATCATTCCCAGGGACCGTTTCAATGCAAGAGATGCTGAAGCCAAGCCTCGCAGTGTTTAGGACGTAGATTTTACCCTCGGAATCGAGCGCAATTTTATAGGGAAACCTAAGTCCGGTATTAGTACCGGTAATTGTCGTGATAGGCATAACGTCGCCATTGCTACCAGGACCGTAGGCGGTAATGCTTCCCTTCCCGTCGGGGATCGGAATGCATGCGCCGCAGGCATGGAAGCATTTCATTGGACCCTGGTTCGCTACGTAGATTTCACCAGTGTGATTCACGGCGATTGCCGACGGTGATTCAAGCCGGGTAAGGGGACCGCCGATGACGGCTTCTGGCGCCGCATCGCCATTGCTTCCGGCCGGATAAATAGCGACGTTGTCGGGGCTGGTTTGGGAGCAGGATCGCCGATTGCAACTCTCTCCGCCCTGACTCGCTACGTATAGGTCCCCGCTTGGGTTCACCGCCATGACAGCCCGGGAGTTCTCGCCGCTGCTATTGATATTTATCGTGGCGTTCGGCAGCGCATCGCCAGAGCTCCCCGCTGGATACACAGTGACGGCATCGTTGTTATTCAGAACAAACATGTCGCCACCGGAATCCACTGCGATCCCCTGCGGATTATTGAGTCCGGTGTTGGGTCCAGCGATCGTGGCGAGAGGTGCCACAGTGGCATAGCTGCCCGGCAGGTAAATCGTAATGCTGCCGCCGCCCGCCTCGTTGGCCACATAGATGTCTCCGGTGGAATCAACCGCAATGCCGGAGGCGCCGTTGAGCCCGGTAAAACTGCTCGCGATCGTGGTGATCGGTTTTGCGTCGCCGCTGCTGCCGGCCGGATAGACAGTTACACTGCCAAATTGGTGTGGCCACCCGCTATAGTTTGATACGTAAAGATTCCCCTCGGAATCCAACACGACGCCACTGGGGAGATTGAGGCCAGTATTGGCGCCGACAATTATTGTGGACGGGGCGACGTTGCCACTCCTGCCCGCCGAGAAAATACTGATGTCGAAGCCGACGCCTGAGTTACCCGTAACATAGAGATTTCCGCTGGAATCCAGCGCGATTCCTTGTGCCTCAGTCAGACCTGTCTTGTCGCCGGCGATTATGGCAACCGGCGGCGAATTACCGCTGCTGCTGGCCGAATAGACAGTGATGGTGGTGGCGGCGTAATCACGCAATCGCTCGTTATTGGCCGTGAACAAATTCACTATGTAGATCTCGCCTCCCGGGCCACGTGCGATGCCCACGGGATAAGCGAGTCCAGTCGCAACACCCCTGATAATGGTTATAGGTGCGACGTTTCCGTTGCTCCCGGCGGGATAAACTGTAATCTCCCCGGAATCATCGGTGTCAGGCACGACCGGACCGCCAAATTCGTCTGCGACGTAAATGTCTCCCCGAGAGTCCAATGCGATAGCGCTAGGGCCGTCAAGCTGGGTGTTCGATCCGGCGATGATGGCAGCAGGAGCTTCGTTGAGGATGCCTGTGCCTGCGTCCAACGGTGGATAAATCACGATGCTGTTATTCGCGCCGTTTGCCACGTATATCTTCCCACGCGTGTCCAACGCGATCCCGGTTGGATTGGCAAGTCGCGTGCTGGAACCGCCAATCACTGCGACCGGCGCTACGTTACCGCTGGCGTTCGCCGCATAAATCGTGATCGTGTTCGTCGCTGAATTTGTAACGTAGATCCTGCCGCTCGCATCGCGAGCAATCCCGCTCGGAGCGATCATGTCGGTCGTCACAGCGATCGGAGGGACGTCGCCACTGCTGCCGATCGGATAGGCGGTCACATCGACCAGATTGGCAACGAAGATTGCCTCGCCTCCCGGTCCGGCCGACACGGCATCGATCGGCGCAGCGGCGATTATGCCGAGCAGAAAAGCGGCAATCGCCGCGGCTCTTGCGATCTTCATCCCCCCCTTCCTCGATCTGTTCACAGCTTGATAACGTGGCGGCCGGCGCGCCGCCGGCGAGTGAGCTTAGCGCCGGCGCGGGTCAGAAGCCAAACTTCACGATCTGCGCGTGCGCCTCGGCATAGGCGCGCGCGAAGTCGAGCTGCGCCTCGCTCTCCGCGTGGATCTCGAACACCGGCTCGCCGCGCGCGACGATCTCGCCGACCGTCTTCATGATCCTGACGCCCGCGGCGATATTGGCGGGCGCGCCGGCGCGTTTTGCGACTCGCGCGATCTCCCAGCAGTCGATCTCGCGAATCCGCCCGTCGCGAACCGCCTCGACGGTGCGCTTGAACGCCGCCGGCGCGGGAAATTCGCGCCGCCCCTGCGCATCGACGATGCGATCGAACGCCGCGAGCGCCGCTCCCGAATCGAGCGCCTTCTGCGCGGCGCGATAGCCGGCCGCCGGCTCCACGACTCCGGTCATCTCGAGCAGCCGCGCCGCCAGGTAGAGCGATTTCTCGCGCAGATCGGCCGGCGCGTCGGGTTCGCGCCTCAGCACCGCGAGCACATCGAGCGCCTCCAGCCGCGGACCGATCCCCCGCCCGACCGGCCCGTGCGCCTCGGTCACGACCACGTCGAGCCTGAGTTCGATTTCGCGAGCGACCGCGCGGAACAGGTTCGCGAGATGCTCGGCCGCGCCGAGCGAGCGGACCTTGGCGCTTGCGCCCACGGGGATGTCGATGAGGACGTCGGTTGCGCCGACGGTTTTTTTCTTGGCGAGGATCGATGCGACCATTTGCGCCTCGGTGTCGATCTCCATCGGGCGCTCGACGGTAATCAGGATGTCATCGGCGGGTGCTAGCTCGAGCGCCCCGCCCCATGCGATGCAGGCGCCCGCGCGCCCGACGACCTCGTGAATCCGCGTCGCACCGAGCGCGACCTCCGCGACGGCTCCCATCGTGTCCGCGGTGCCCGACGGGCTGGTGATCGCGCGCGAGGAGGTCTTGGGCATTTTCACTCCCAGCGCCGCGAGGATCGGCACCACGATCATCGTGGTCCGGTTGCCGGGGATTCCGCCGACGCTGTGCTTGTCGGCGACCGGACCGGGGCCGAAGTCGAGCCGCGCGCCGGTTCCGATCATCGCGCGCGTGTACTCGGCAAGCTCGCTCGTATCCAGCCCGCGCAGCGCGCACGAGAGCACAAACATCGCAAGCTCCACGCGCGAGTATCGGCGCCTCACCACGTCGGCGAGGATTGCGTCGAACGCGGCGCGATCGAGCTTGCGGCCCAGCAGCTTGCTGCGCACCAGGTCCACGCTTCGCGGCGCGACGGCCAGGGTGGCATTCACCGCGGTGCCCTCGGGAAGCCCGAGATCGCGGAACGCCTCCTCGGAGAGCCCGATTTCATCGGGTGCAAGCAGCGTATCGCTGCAAAAGTTGAGCACTCCCGTAATCTCGCGCGCCGCCCCGGTCACCGGATGCGTACCCAGCACGTAGGCGCGATCGAGCGGGTTGAAGCCGAGCTTGCCGGTGCGTACCGCGCGCTCGTGGATGACGATCACGTGCTCGCGGAGCGTGTCGAGCGGAAGATGTTTGACGCGGAACATGATGCGATTCTCCATCAGTCGAGACGTACCTGCTCGAGATGGCGCGGAACCACGGCGTGCCATTTAAGCTCGCGCCGGATCGCGAGGCCGAGCGCCTGGGCCGCAGCCGGATCGCCGTGGACTACGTAACAGATCTCGGGCCTGGCCGGCGCGGTGCGAAGCCATGCGATCGTTTCCGCCTGATCGGCGTGCACCGAGAAGGCGGGAACGTTCACGACCTCGGCGCGCACCGGGACATAGCGGCCGAGCATCTTCACCGCCGCCGCCCCATCGAGCAGCGAGCGGCCGCGCGTCCCCTCGGCCTGGTAGCCGACCAGGATGACCGTGTTGCGATCGTCCTCGAGCCGATTCGCCAGGTGATGCAGCACGCGCCCGCCGGTCGCCATCCCGGAAGCCGAGATGATGATCATCGGACCGGGAAGCGAGTTGAGTTCGATGGACTGATCGACGGTGCGCACCTCATGGAGCTGGCCGGGGTCGAGCGCCTCGGGCGCAAGGCCGCGGCGCAGCTCCTCGCTGCCCGAGCCGATCGCACTCTTGTAGATATTCAATGCTGCCAGCGCCATCGGACTGTCCACGTACACGGGAATCGCCGGCACCCGCCGCGCCACGATGAGCTGCTTCAAATGATAGAGCACGACTTCGGTGCGATCGACTGCGAAGGAAGGGATCACGATGACGCCGCCGCGCGCCGCGGTGCGCGCGATCGCATCCTCGAAGAGCTTGAGCGACTCCTCGTCGTTGTGCAGCCGGTCGCCGTAAGTGGACTCGACCACGATGATGTCGGCGGCGGGGACCGGTGCGGGCGGGAGCAGAAGGGGATGGTTCGGGCGGCCAAGATCGCCGCTGAAGAGCACCGTGCGCGCGCGGCCGCCGCCGGTCTTGAGCAGAATCGAAGCGGAGCCGAGGATGTGGCCGGCGTGGCGGAAAACGATGCGGATGCCGCCGGGTGTGTCCGCGTCGGAATCGTCGCGCTCGCTCTGGAAGCGGTCGAGAGATTTCCAGGCGTCATCTTCGGTGTAAAGCGGCAGCGCCGGCGAATGCTTCGAGTATCCCTTGCGGTTGGCATACTCCGCCTCCTCGTCCTGCAAGTGGCCGCTATCGGGCAGGAGGATCCGGCATAGCGCGGCCGTGCCCGCGGTCGCGTGAATTGCGCCGCTGAATCCGTCGCGGCAGAGCGCGGGGAGATAGCCGCTGTGGTCGAGATGCGCGTGCGTGAGCGCGACGGCGTCGATCGCGTGCGGGTCGGCCGGGAAAGGATCCCAGTTGCGGAGCCGGAGTTCCTTGAGACCCTGGAACAGGCCGCATTCGACCAGCATGCACGCCGTCGCGGTGGTGACGAGGAAGCGGCTTC
>DASPOF010000012.1:0-67155 GCA_035626155.1 Binataceae bacterium (SeqCode) | reverse complement strand
ATGCGCGCGCCGCCGAACAGCGATGCGATCCACGACGAGCCGCCGTAGATCGCGTCGCCGCCGCCGCGCAGCGGATAGCGCCGGTAGAGCAGTCCCTCGCCCCGTCCGTAGCCGCGCTGCTGGCGCAGATAGGCGCGGAGGGTGGAGCGCCGCTCGTGGACTACCGTCGCGCCGGGCGCGTATGCGAGCAGCTCGCCGCGATCGGCGAGCTGCCACGACAGATCGACGTCGTCGCCCGCCAACTCGAATGCGGGGTCGAAGCCTCCGGCTGCCGTGAGCGCCGATTTGCGGACCGCCATGTTGCATCCGCAGAGCTGCGCGAGCCGGTCGTCGCCCGCGCGCACCTCGCGCGGCAATCCCGGAGCCGCCGCCATCGCGGCCGCACCCGCGCTGGAGGCCGTGGGAGCGAAGTTACCGCCGCCCGCCGCCGCGCCGTCGCGCCGGGTGATGGTTTCGACAAGATGATAGAGCCAGTCGCGATCGGCGGTCGCGTCCGCATCGATGAAAGCGACGATCTGCCCGGTCGCCGCATCGATGCCGGCGTTGCGGGCCGCGGCCAGCCCTCGATGATCGACGCGGACCCTCCGCACCGCGGCTTTCTCGGCAACCGCCGCGGTCGAGTCGATGGAGCCGTCGTCCACCACGATCGTCTCGTAATCGGGATAGTTGAGCGCGCGGAGCGATTCGAGACACAGGCCGAGCGTCGTCTCCGCGTTGTACGCCGCGACGACCACCGACACCTTGGGCGCATCGGCGAGCGGTGGCGGAAGCGCGCCGCCGAATACCTTTGCGACCGCGTCGAAGGCGAGCTTCGGCTTGCGCTCGCGCGTGGTGAGGCCGAATGCCCAGTTGGTAATCTCCGCGCCGCCAGTGTGCCATTCGTCGGTGAATGCGAACACGATAAAGCCCGAGAGTCCCGTCTCGAAGGCGGCGCGCGATTGCCACGCGAGCAGCTCCGCCTGCCGCTCCTCGCCCTCGCGAATCGTGTCCATCCCGGTCTCGCTCAGGATGACCGGCCGCTCGCCCGTGATCCCGAGCAAGTGCGTCAGGTAGCGCCGATAGTCGGGTTCGCGATGCAGGTACACGTTGAACGAGACCACATCGAGAAATCCCAAATCCAGGTATTCGGCCGAAGGATAGTTCGAGTAGGTGAAGAGTCCGTCGGGATCGATCTCCTTGCCGATGTCGTACAGCTCGGCGAGGAATCGGCTCACCGAGCGGGCGCCGTGCCATCGCACGATGTCCGAACGGATCTCGTTGCCGATGCTGTAGGCGAGGATCGACTCGCGGAAATCGCGCATCGCGGTCACGCCCGCCCGGATGGTTGCGCGAATCTCCCGCATCATCTCGCGCGAGTCCAAAAACGCCATGTGGAACGGCCAGGGGAAGCCGACCATCAGCCGCAAGCCGGCCTTAGCCGCCTCCTCGACCATCCACTGGGGCGGTGGCACGTAGCATCGGAGCAGGTTCGCCCCCATCGCCCGCATCATCGCGAAATCCGCCGCCGCGCGTTCCGGCTCGGGGTAGCGCTCGCCGCGCGAATTGGGCGCGAACGGACCGTAAGAAACGCCGCGGGCGAAGAACTTGCTCTCCCCCTCGAACAGGTACTTGCCGCGCGCGACGATCCGGGCCATCACCGATGAGCTAATAGCAAAGCATACCGCCGCGCAACGCGGGTGCGCGCCGATGCGGCACCGGGCGTGCCGGGCCGCGGCCTCAATCGGGTAAGTACGTCCGCTTGACAGCACGGGAGCAGCGCCGCGACAATCGCATTCGTGAACCGCGCTTACTGCCGCCGATCCTGGCGGGCGGTCCCGTGCGCCGCCGGATGGATCGCCTCGTGACCAGCGGCCCTCAGCGATGGCTGGCGGCGGCCGCGGTCAAGCTCGAGTCGCACACGTCGCCCAACGGAATCGCGCTCAAGGTCTGGCTCATCTTCAGCTCCGCGGTCGAGAGCTTCATCGACAACAACGACCCCCTGCGCGCTTCCGCACTGACCTACACGGTCGCGCTCTCGATCGTACCGATTCTCGCGCTCGCCTTTTCCGTGCTGAAGGGCTTCGGCGGGGCCGAGCAGTTCACTCCGCTGATCGAGCGGTATCTCGCGCTGGGATCATCGGGGGCGTCGGGCCAGCTCATGCACTACGTCGAGAACGTCAATGCGGCGGCGCTTGGGTCGGCGGGCGGCGCGTTCCTGCTCTTAACCGTCATCTCGACGATGGGCAACGTCGAGCAGGCGTTGAACACGATCTTCCATGTGCCGCGAAGCCGGAGCTACCTGCGCAAGTTCTCCGACTACCTGAGCATCCTGTTCACGGTTCCGCTGCTGATGGCGGCGGGGCTGGCGGTTACGACGATGTTCTCGGTGCGGGTCGTGTCGCTTCCGATCTTCACGCAGCTCACGCCGTATCTGTTCGCGTGGGCCGGCTTTTTCTTCCTGTTCGTGTTCTTCCCCTACACGAAGGTGCGTTACGGTCCCGCGGCGATCGGATCGCTGGTTACGGCAGTGCTCTTTCAGATCGCGCAGTGGGGCTACGTGCGCTTCCAGGTGGGAGTCGCAAAATACCAGGCGATTTACGGCGCGCTGGCCACGGTTCCGATCTTCCTGGTCTGGATCTACCTCGCATGGTCGATCATCCTGTTCGGCGCGGAAATCACCGCGGCCGTCCAGCGCGGGGCCGAGCGGCCGGCGCTGAGGCCGCGCGCGCCGGACTTCCCGTGCGCGGCTGCGCTGCACGTGTTGCTCAGGCTTGCCGATCGGCAGTCGCGCGGCGATGACGGAGTCACGCCGACGGCGCTCGCCCACGAACTGGGCGTGGGCGAACGCGCGCTCGAGCCGATACTCGACCGCCTGATGGAGGCCGGCCTCATCGTGGAAGCATCGCCCAACTCCCGCGGCCCGGCCGCAGGACTCTTCCTGGTTCGTCCGCCCGCTTCGGTGCCCCTGGCCGAGGCGCTGGCGCCGTTCATCGCCGGTGAGGAGGGCGCAACCGGCGATCCGCGCGTGGCCCGCGTGATGCTCGGTATCGTGAAAGCGCAGACCGATGCGCTCAAATCGATGACGGTGGCCGATCTGATGAATGCGCCGGCTGCCGGCACTTCGCTGCCGCCGCCGGGCCGCGACGCTATCGAGCCCGCGAAACAGTAATCGACCGCCGATGCTCGGCGGGCGGTTTCATCTCCGCGCCGCGGCGCCTATCATGTCCGCCAATCAGAATTATGGAAGCGAATGAACCGAAAAGCGGCGACGTGACGGTAAATGGCCTGCGGCTCCACTACCTCGATTGGGGCGGCGACGGCGAACCGATCATCGTGCTGCATGCGACCGGATTCCTCGGCCACATCTATCGGCCGATCGCACAGGCTCTGCGATCGGCCGGCCACGTATGGAGCTACGATCAACGCGGCCACGGAGACAGCGCATCCGCGCCCACGCTCGACGGCTACACCTGGCTCCACACGATGAACGATCTCGGAGGGTTCATCACCGCGATGGGATGGAAGGGCGTTCGCGCGATCGGCCATTCGGCGGGCGCAACCGCGATCGGCTCGCTCGCAAACGAGCGCCCCGATCTGATCTCGCGCGCGGTGCTGGCCGAGCCGGTCGTTCACGAGGCGCCAACCGCGCCGGAACTCGCCTGGAGCAATCCGTTCGTGGACCGGACGCTCAAGCGCAAGCGCGTGTTCGATCATGTCGAGGCGATGTTCGAGAACTTCGACAACAAGCCGCCCTACAAGACCTGGCGCAAGGACATCCTGCTCGACTATTGCGAGCACGGCACGCGCCCGAACGCAAATGGCAAGCGCGAACTCAAGTGCGCGCCTGAAGCGGAGGCGCGCTTCTATCAGGGCGCGCGCGATTTCGACGGATTGGGGCGGATCCTGAAAGCGGAGGTTCCCCTCCTGGTCCTGTTTGGCGAGCGTCCCGATTCGGTCGGCGGCACACTGTCGGAAAAAATCGCGCGCGAGCTGAAGCACGGCCGCGTCGTCAAAGTGCCCGGCACCGGTCATTTCCTGCCGATGGAAAAACCGGAAGTCGTCTCGCAGCTTGCGATCGAGTTTTTCTCCGCACCCTAGAAATTGCGCCCGGCCAGTGCCGTGGACATCCCTCATCGCGCCGGCCGGTGAGATGAAGCAACGCTCCGCAGGTCAGGGAGCTTCGAGCATCGCGCGCGCCTCGTGCGTGTAAATGCCCTCGCGGGCGTAAAGAACGAGCGGCGGTTCGATCGATGCTTCGACCCCGCCGCCCGCCCGCGCCTCGACGAGCACCGAAGATGCGGGCAACTCGGCGCGCGGATGGACGAATCGGATGCGCTTGGGCTCGAGCCGGTTCGCGCGCATCGTCGCGATCAGTTCGGCGGTCCGCGCCGCGGCAAACACGAATCCCGCGCGTCCGCCGCTGCGCGCATAGCGTCGCGCCGCCGCGACGAAATCGGTAAGCGTCGCCCCGCCGCCGCCGCGCGCCACGCGCCGTCCCAGGTCGGGACTTTCACGTCCAGTGCGAGGCGCGCGAAACGGGGGATTCGCCACGACGAGGTCGAAGCCGCCGGTCTTGAGTCCGCCAATCCGCCGCTCGCGGAGATCGGCGCAAACGGCGCGCACCGAATCGAGGCCGTTCATCGCCGCGTTTTGCTCAATCATCGCCGCGAGCGCATCTTGAATCTCGACCGCGACAACCTCGCGCGGCCGATGAAGCGCGGCGAGCATGATCGAAATGACGCCGCATCCCGCGCCGAGTTCGAGGATTCGATCGCCGGGGCGCACCCTCACGAATCGTCCGAGCAGAATCGCTTCCACGGAGAAACGATAACCGCGCCGCGGCTGGATCAGTTTGATTGCGCCGCCTAGGATCGCGTCAAAAGTTTCCTCGCCGGATGATGCCGTCATGAATGCAACCGAAAAGGGCCAGCGTTATGCGCAAGTCTTCCGCAAGGCTGGAACCTTTCTCGCCAAGGGCAACATAGCGCGCGCCATCGATGCGCTGAAGGAAGGCCGCGAGCTTGCCCAGGCGTGGGGCGACGCCGCGATGGCGAAGCGCTTCGCCGATGAGATCGCCCGCGCATCGAGCCGCCTTAAATCGGATGAATGACCGGACCTTGCGCCGCGTCTTGCGAACGAAGCGCCGTCCGCTCGCTGCCTTGACCGCGCCCGCTTCATAGTTACGTTTAGGCCGAGCGCGAACGTGACGCGCCGGTGACATCGGGATGACGATTCCGAGCGCCGGGCGTCCACGATCGATCGTCCCAAGCCTGCTAGGATTCGGACGAGCGTTTAAGGAGGAGAAAACACGATGGGCTCACTGATCCCGTTGCTGGTTGTCCTGGCGATCGTGGTTTGGGCGATCACCGCGTACAATTCGCTGGTCAGCCTGAAGAATCAGATCGACAATGCGTGGCGGCAAATCGATGTTCAGCTCAAGCGCCGTCACGACCTGATTCCCAACCTGATCGAGGCGGTCAAAGGCTACATGCAGTTCGAGCGCGACACGCTCACGCAGGTCGTCGAGGCGCGCAACAAGGCGGTGAGCGCGCCGGACCAGGCCTCGCGCATCGCGGCCGAGAATCAGCTCACTGCGGGCCTCGGCCGGCTGATCGCGCTCATGGAGAATTATCCTCAGTTGAAGGCCGATGAAAACGTGCTCAAGCTCCAGGAGGAACTGACCACGACCGAGAACCAGATCGCGTTCTCGCGCCAGGCGTATAACGATGTCGTGCTCGCGCTGAACACGAGAATCGAGACCTTCCCGTCGAATCTGATCGCGAGCAATTTCGGCTTCAAGCCGGCCGAGTATTTCAAGGGAGCGCCCGAAGACCAGGCCGTGCCCAAGGTGGACCTCTCGATGGGCGCGCCGCGCGCCTAGCCGGGCAAGCGAGCGCGCCCGATGGCAGAAACCGATTTCCGCGCACTCGAGGCGCAGAACCGCCGCCGCACTGTGGCGCTGGTCGCGGTGTTCATCGCGCTGTTCGCGGTGCTCGGTTTCGCACTCGATATCTGGGTGCACGACTTCGACGTCATCAATGGAGTCTTCGTGGGCTTCCCAGTGCTGACGATCGCGGCGCTCTGCATCGCGATTATCCAGTCGCTCGGCTCGTTTTACGGCGGCGCGCAGCTCGTGCTGCTCTCGGTTCACGCGCGGCCTTTGACTCCGGAGACGATCGCGCACCAGACCGTGCTCGACGTGATCCGCGAGATGGCGCTTGCGGCGCGCATGCCGGTGCCGGCGGCGTACGTGATCGACGATCCGTCGCCCAACGCCTTTGCGACCGGCCGCGACCCGGCGCATTCCGTGATCTGCGTCACGCAGGGGCTGATCGATCAGATGGATCGCGAGGAGATGCAAGGCGTGGTCGGCCACGAGATGGCGCATGTCCGCGACTACGACATCCGCACGATGACGATGGTCGCGGTGCTGGTCGGCGGAATCGCGATGCTTTCCGATTTCGTCTATCGGGTTTCGTTCTACGGAGGATTTGGCGGGCGAGGCGCGCGGCGCGGTTCGCGGGAGGAAGGCGAGGCGGGCGCTCTGATCGCAATTGCGGTGCTGATACTTGCAGTGCTCGCCCCGATTTTCGCGCAACTGCTTGCGATGGCGGTATCGCGCGAGCGCGAGTATCTCGCCGATGCGGCGTCGGTCGAATTCACGCGCAACCCGCGCGCCCTGCTCCGCGCGCTCGAGCGGATCGCCCAGGTCGAGTCGCCGCTACGCGAGGGCACCGCCGGAACCGCGCACCTGTTCATGGTAAATCCCCGCGAGCGCGCGCCCGAGGACGGCGAGGGGTTTTTCGCCAACCTGTTCTCGAGTCATCCTCCGCTTAACCGCCGAATCGCGCGGCTGCGTGCGATGCTCGGCGAGGCGGGCGCGCCGCCGCAGCCGCAAGCCGCTGCCCCCGCTTAGAAGGGGCTAACGGCCGGCGGAAATACGCGCGTTGTGAGCGCGCAAATCGCCCTGTAATCTCGGCTCGTGACCGGCGCATCATCGCTCCAGGAGTTGCTAGATCGCGTGACGGCGCGTGTCGCTCGCGTCGGAGGAATCTCCGCGATCGTTCTCGGCGGATCGCATGCGCGGGGCAGCGCGGACTCGAATTCCGACATCGATATCGGCCTCTACTACGAACCCGCGCAGCCGTTTTCGATCGATGAACTTTCGCGCGCGGCCGAGGAACTCGACGATCGGCATCAGCCCGGCCTCGTCACGGGATTCGGCGAATGGGGTCCCGGCGTCAATGGCGGCGGCTGGCTGGTCATCGACGGTCGCCACGTTGATTTTCTCTACCGGGACCTGGGCGCGGTCCGGCAAGCGATCGATGAGTGCCTGTCCGGCCGCCCGCGCGCCATCTATCAACTCGGGCACCCGCTCGGATTTCAGAATCAGATTTACGCCGGCGAGGTGAATTGCTGCCGGCCGCTCTACGACCCGCAGAGCGCGATCGCGGGGCTCAAGTCGCTGGTCTCGGATTACCCCGATGCGCTCCGCGAAGCGGTAATCGAAAAGCATCTCTTCGATGCAGGCTTCGAGCTTGCGATCGCCGACAAGCCGGCCGCGCGCGGCGACGTGATGTACGTGGCGGCATGCCTGTTTCGCGCGGCGGGCTTCATGATGCTGGTCCTGTACGCGCTCAACCGGCGCTGGTTCATCAACGAGAAGGGCGCGCTTGCGGATTCGCGGTCGTTTGCGCTTGCGCCGGATCGCTTTCACGCGACGATCGAGCGCGTGCTGGGGAATCCGGGCATCGGCGCGGCGCAGTTGGCGTACAGCATCGCACAGTTCCAGGACCTGCTCGGCGATCTGAGCGCGCTCGCGATGCGCCTGCCGGTGCGGCGCTAGCGATGGCGCGCTTTCATCACGCGTTCGATTTCGCGGCGCGAGGTCTTGCGCGCGATCGCCTCGCGCTTGTCGTACTCGCGTTTGCCCTTGGCGAGCCCGATTTCGACCTTCGCGCGTCCATTCTTGAAATAGAGCTTCAGCGGCACGATCGAGTAGCCGCGCTCGCGCACGCGGCCCCAGAGGCGGTCGATCTCGCGGCGATGAAGCAGGAGCTTGCGCGTGCGGGTCTCCTTGTGGCTGAACTGGCCGGCGGGCGCGTACGCACCGATATGAACGCCGTGCAGGAACGCCTCGCCGTTTCGGATGCGCGCGTAACTGTCGCGGAGGTTCGCGCGATGGTCGCGCAGGGACTTGACCTCGGTGCCGGTGAGCGCGAGACCGGCTTCGACCGTCTCCTCGATAAAGAAATCGTGGCGGGCCTTGCGATTTTCGGCCACCAGGTCGATTCCGTCGCCGCCCGCGCGCTTCCCGTTTAAGTGCGCCATCGCGCGTCAGAGTCTAATCGTGCCGGGCCTCGGAGATAAGGGCGGTCCCGATGCCGGTTGCCAGGCGCGGCGGGCGGCCTTAGATTTGAAGTGCGTAACCGTTTCGACTGGCCAAGGCATCGCAACTGATCACGATACGGGGGCGAACTGGGTTCGACGAAGACAGGAAGGCCATGGCCGCACGCCGGGGATCCGCTGGCCCCGTAAAAAAGCGGACTGCGAAATTTAACCGCAGACAATAACGGTTACGCTCTAGCGGCCTAAGGGCCGCTAGCGTCCCGCCTCCGCTCGCCCGTGACGGAGGGCCGGGGCGTCATTTAATGGGCTAGGGCGCCGCCGTTCGCCGGTTGGACGGTTGCCCGAAATCAAATTGGCTGGTTCCTGGAAAGCCCGTCCGCGGGCGGTTCGGGAGCGAGATTAAATCGCGGACTAAGCGTGTAGTGGCCGTCGCTGGATCGCCTTCGGACGGGGGTTCAATTCCCCCCGCCTCCACCAAATGTGCCTACTCCAAGCCGAGGCTCTGGGCTTGACGCCATGACACCAAGGCGTCAAAGAGAGTAAGATGGATTTGAATCTCCGGCAAAACGGTGCCCGACGATGGCAAAGCCCGTCTCCAAGACAAATCGGCCCCGGCTTACGCTCGATATACGTCCCGCCCTGCGGCGGCGCATCAAGGTAGCTGCGGCTGCGCAGGACCTTTCGGTATCAGCATACGTTACGGGCGTTCTCGATCGCGTCGTGCCCCCTGCGCAGCCGCTTAAGAGGACTGCGCGCGGAGCCATCACGCCTGAGACGCTGCGCCGCTTGGCCGCTTTCCGGGCCGAGCAGACGACGCCCTTTCCCGACGACTCGTCTGACTTAGTCCGGGAGAGCAGGATAGAGCGCGAGAACCAACTGTGAGCGCCGACGAAGTCGTCGTCGATGCGAGCTTCGCGCTCAAATGGATCGAGCGGGAGCCTTACAGTGATGAAGCCTCCGCGCTTCTGGAACAGTGGCAAAGCCAGCGCCGCCATCTGGTCGCGCCAGCGTTGTTTGCATACGAGGCAACCAACGCCCTTGCCAAGCGCGTGAAACGGGGCCAGTTACGCATTGAGGTCGCAAAGGAACGGCTCGCCTTTCTTTTGCAGAACGGGCCTGCGTTGGAGCACGACGTTGCGCTCAATTTGCGGGCGCTCGAAATCATGCAGCGGTTTTCGCTGCCGAGCGCGTACGACGCACACCACCTGGCGCTCGCCGAATCTCGCCAATGCGAATGCTGGACGGCAGACGAACGCCTCTGGAACACGGTCAGGAACGCCTTGCCATGGGTCCGTTGGGTCGGCGAGCGGGCCGCATCGGCACAGACTTGAAGGCAATCCTCCACCATTTCGGGCGGCAAAATCGGATTCCCCATTGCGGGGGCGCCGTGGTAAGCTCTCCGGATGATCGCGACCAAGGCTCACACCAACCTGCGGGAGCCCACCGATTTCGGTGACGGCAAGTTTCGCGGCGGACTCGTCAACGTCACCAACGTCTGCAATCTCGCGTGCCGCCACTGCTTCGTTTACCGCGACGCCAATCCCAATCATGCGCGCCACAAGATGGACGATGCGACGATGCTCCATCAGTTGCGCGTGCTGCGCGACAAGCATGGCATCGAATCGATGCTGTTCATGGGCGGCGAGCCCATGATCCGCCAGCGCCTGGTCATGGAGGCGATGAAGCTCTTCAAGCGCTCGTCGATCGTGACCAACGGCACTTACGGGATTCCGTCGGTCCCCGGCCACCTGGTGACCGTCTCGCTCGACGGGCCGGAGCAAATGAACGATTCGATTCGGGGCAAGGGCGTGTTTCGCAACGTCAAGGAGGCGATCTTCGCGCGAACTCCGAATGACGGGACGACGGTCATCATCCAGATGGCGATCACGCGCGAGAACGCGCCGGGCCTCGAGGAATTCGTCGAGGAAGTAAAGGACTGGCCCGCTGACGGGGTCGCATTCACCTTCTACGTGCCGTCCAAGGGAGAGCACGGGCCGCTTGCGTGGGACGACCTGCGCGAACGCGACGAGGTGATCGATCGCGTAATCGCGCTCAAGCGGAAATACCCGAATGTGGTCAAGACCAATATCGGTACGCTCGAACTGATGAAGTCGGCCCGCGCGATCAAGTACACCGGCGAGAATGGCGAGCATTGCATGTTGCGCCGGATGCTGCCGCTGTACTTGGGAGAGGGCGGCAATTTCGAGCGGACTTTCTGCTGCTACGGCAATGACGTGGATTGCGCGCGATGCGGCGCGTATGGCGTCTTCAACAGCGCATATCACGAGATGAAAGGCACGCGCCCGGCCGACTGATCGCTGCTTCCCGGTTCAGACCGCGCACATCGAACGAGGCCTCGCGGAAGGCTCCGCGATACCGCATCGCCGCCGGCGCGATCGCGCGCTCAAAGCTCGTTGGCGCGGGCGATTCGCCCGAGCCATTCGGCGCTGGGCTTCAGGATTCGCTGCTGGCTTTGGCGGTCCACCGCGATCAGCCCGAACTTCGGACCGTAGCCGAATAGCCATTCGAAGTTGTCGAGCATCGACCAGTAGAGATAGCCGCGCACGTCGATGCCGTCGCGGATGCATCGGGCGACCCCTCCGAGCGCCTGTTCGACGAATGCGATTCGGCGCGCGTCATCATCGGTGGCAATCCCGTTTTCGGTCACGACGATTGGCACCTGCGCCTTCGCGTGCGCGTGGCGAATCGTCGCTTCCAGCGCCCGGGGCATGTACTCATATCCCATCTGCGTGATTTCGACTCCGGGTTCCACCGGCAGCGCGCCGTTGGGACCGAAACGGTCCCGCGTGTAGGTCTGCACGCCGACGAATTCGTCCTCGCGCGCCGCTTCGAGGAAAACGTCCTCGGCCTCCCGGCGCGCGCGGTCGCGATGTTCCTCTCCGCCGGGCGCGGCCTGCATGTCGCTCATCGCGACCGTCATCCCGACCGGGAAACTTCCGGGGCCCGAGCGCAGCGCCGCGGCGCCCAGCCGGTGCGCCGCAATCATCACGTCGCGCGACGCGCTTCGCACGCACCACGGATAGCTCCCGAATTTCTCCGGCTCGACACCCATCGCGCGCGCCCCCTCGATCCTCATCGGCGAGCGCACGATCTGATCATCCGGGGGGATCCGGCCGGTGGACCGGAAGAGCGCCACCAGGTTGAGTTCGTTGATCGTGCAGGCGGACGCGATCAGATCGCCGAGATGGCGCACGGCGCGCTCGCAGTAGCGCGCAAAACGCCCGGCAGTCTCGATCGCTTCCCACCCTCCGCACGTCATCAGCCATCGCGGCGACGTGAAATGATGCAGCGTCACCATCGGCGTGATCCCGTTCTCGTGGCACGCCGCGAGCATCCGCCGATAGTGATCGAGCGCGGCGAGCGAGAACTCGCCCTCTTCGGGCTCGATGCGCGCCCACTCGATCGAAAAGCGGTAGGTGTTGAAGCCGAGCTGCGCGAGCAGCGCGATATCCTCGCCGTAGCGATGGTAATGGTCGCACGCATCGGCGCTGGTCTCGGCAAATCGCGTATCCGGCAGATGCTCGAGCAGCCAGCCGTCGCAATTGATGTTGCCGCCCTCGACCTGATGCGCGGCGGTCGCGGTGCCCCACATGAATCCGTCCGGAAATTTCATCGCGATTTCTGCTCCTGTGCCTCTGGTATCAAAATTGTACCTGTCCCGCCATGCGTTTCGCGAACCGCTCGATCTTCGGCGCGCGTCGCCAGCGCAGCGGAACAGACCAGCGAGAACGCCAGTACGGCGAGGCCGCCGGCGAATCCGCCCGTCGCCTGCCTGACGATGCCGACGACGTATGGTCCAACGAAGCCGCCCAGATTTCCCAGCGAGTTGATGAGCGCGATTCCGCCCGCCGCGGCCGTTCCTTCGAGAAATGCGGGCGGAATCGCCCAGAAGGGTCCGAGCGCGCTGAAGATGCCGGCTGCAGCGAGACAGATCGCGGCGAACTCGAAGGCCGGATTGCGCGCCGCGGCCGCGGCGATCAGGCCGGCGGCTCCGGCAAAGATCGACCCGGCCAGATGCCATCGCCGCTCGCCGCGCCGATCCGAGAGCCGGCCCACCTGCACCATCGCGAGCGCCCCGATGATAAACGGCGCCGTCGAGATCATCCCAATCGCGAAATCGCTGCGCGCGCGGAACCCCGCCACGATCTGCGGAAGCCAGAGGATCACGCCGTAATTGCCCGCAATCAGGCCGAAGTAGATGAGCGCGAGCAGCCAGACCCGTCCGTGCGCGAGACCTTCGCCGAGATCGAGCTTTTTCGCGCGCCGGCTGGCGTCGTTCTCTCGCGAGAGCAGATTCGCGAGCGCGCGGCGCTCATCGGCGCTGAGCCAACGCGCCTGCGCGGGATCGTCGGGCAGCCGCAGCGCGACGATTATTCCCAGCCCGAGCGCCGGCAGCCCTTCCATCATGAACAGCCACTGCCATCCCGCCAGCCCCAGCGTGCCGTGCATCGTCAGCAGCGCTCCCGAGACCGGCCCCGCGATCACGCCGGCAATTGCGGTCGCGGTCATGAACAGGGCGATCGCGCGCGCCTGCTCGCGCGCGGGGAACCAGCGCGTCAGGTAGAAAATCACGCCGGGAAAAAACCCCGCCTCGGCGATCCCGAGCAGAAACCGCATCGCGTAGAAGCTCCGCGCCCCGCGCACGAACATCATCGCGATCGCGACCAGCCCCCAGCTCACCATGATTCGCGCAATCCACCGGCGCGCGCCCACGCGCTTGAGGACTAGGTTGCTCGGAATCTCGAACAGAAAATAGCCGATGAAAAACAGACCCGCGCCAAATCCGAATACCGCATCGCTCAATCCAAGCGCGCGATTCATCTGGAGCGATGCGAACCCGACATTGATGCGGTCGAGATAAGCGACGATGTACAGCACGAAGAGAAACGGCAGCAGGTTGCGCCTGACGGTGGCGAGCGCCGACGCTTCCAGGGCGGTCAGGGGACGCGTTGGAATTTCCGGAGGTTGAAGCCGCATCCTGGCTTTTTCGGCGTCTGAAATCGCGGCCCCCTTCTGCTGCGAGCGCAAGACCCGTCAGAACTGCATCGTAGGAGCAACCCGCGCCCGCAAAGGCGCAATCATAGCGCGCTCGCCGACACGATTCCCAGCATCGGCGCGCTCGCGGAATATGGCTTCGCGCGGGGACGGCCGCGGCGATCTCTCGCGCGCGACGAACCCCGTCTGACCGAACCGACCGTCTTTCTTCCGGGCGGGGCGCTCTTCAGGCGCGCGCGGGTTTCATCTTGTAGCGAATCGGCATGTGCTTGATGCCGCCAACGAAGCTCGATCGCAGCCGCTGGACCGGCCCGGTCAGTTCCACATCCTCCATGCGCTCGGCCAGTTGGCGGTAGATGACTTCGAGTTCGAGCTTCGCCAGATGGGAGCCGAGGCAGAAGTGCTCGCCGATTCCGAATGCGAGGTGCGGATTGGGATTGCGTCCGATATCGAACTTGAACGGCTCAGTGAATACTTCCTCATCGCGGTTCGCCGACGGATAGAACAGGCACACCGAATCGCCTGCCCGGATCTTCTGGCCGCGCACTTCGGTGTCGCGCGCCGCAGTGCGCGCGAACTGGATGACCGGCGAAGTCCATCGCACGATTTCCTCGACCGCGGTCTTGAGCAGCCCGGGATCGCGCTTGAGGCGCTGGAATTGCTCGGGATTCTGGATCAGCGCGAGCAGCGCGCCGGTAGTCGCGTTGCGGGTGGTCTCATTGCCCGCCACTACCAGGAGCAAATAGTAGGACAGCAGCTCCATCGTGGGCAGCGGCTCTCCATTGACCTTCCCGTTGGCGACTATGCTCGTGATGTCGTTGGTGGGGACTTTCTGGCGCTGGGTGACCATGTCGGTGAAGTACTGGAACAGGCCCAGCCGCGCCTGTTCGAAGGTCTCGCGAGGGTCGCCGGCGTGCTGAAACTCTGGGTCGCCGCCGCCGATGATCTCGTTGGTCCAGCGAAACAGCATGTCCCAATCCTTGCGCGGGACTCCGAGCATTTCCGCGATGACCGCGACGGGGACTTTCGATGAAATGTCGGTGACGAAATCGCACTGATTGCGATCGGCCACGTCATCGAGGACCTTACGCGTGATCTCCCCGATTTGCGGCGCGAGCGCGCGCACCGCGCGCGGCGTGAACTGCCGGCTCACGATCGATCGGTACTCGCCGTGCTGGGGCGGATCCATGTTGAGCAGATGGCGCAGCGGGAAAGCCTCGGGCGGCAGCACTTCCTCTCCCGGTTCGAGCACGAAGACCGACAGCCGGGGGCCGTTGAGCCACAGCCGCGGCTGGCGCGAAATCTGGATGATGTCGGCGTGTTTGGTAATCGCCCAGAACGGCTGAACGTTGGGCCGCTCGACACGCAATACCGGCTTGTGCTTGCGCAGGTAGGCCCACTCGGCGTGCGGGTAGCCGTTTTTCGCGTAATGGTCGGGGGTGATGATGTCGATCGCGTCGAGTGAAAATTCGGTGTTTGTCATGGCGTTAGTGCTCATAAGCGCCGGTTGGCCGGATCGTGCGCATCGCGCGCGCGCTCCAGGAGCTGTTCTGCGTTAATCCTCGATCAGGGTAATCGCCTGGCGCGGGCAGTTCCGCGCGGCGAGCCTGAGTTTGTCGTAAAGCGACGCGGGCGGCCTCTCCATCAGCAGATGGGTCTTGTCGTCATCGCGCAGCTCGAACACTTCCGGCGCCGCTTCCATGCAGCGTCCGTTTCCTTCGCACAGTTTCAGGTCCACCTCGATCTTCATGGCCTCTCTCTCTCCGGCTGCGATGCGGACTCGCTGCCGATCTCTCCTTTGGCGCTGGCAAAACGGCGGCGCCCGGCATTTCGCGCTCTTAGGGCGGCCGCCTCGGACGAAAACGTTATAGTCCGTGCTCATGTATGACTAGGCACAAAATGCGATCACCCGCCTGAACGCTTGCCGCCGGTTGGGACCGCGATTGCCCGGGCGGGGCGTTGTGCTATGTAAGCCCGACGCTCGCCGCGCGGCGGCAGCCGGCATCCAGGAGGAAGTCCGATGATCGAATTCGGGGTTTCGATGTTTCCGGCCGATTTCGCGATTCAACCGGCCGAGCTCGCGATTGCGGCCGAGCAGCGCGGATTCGAGTCGCTCTTCTTTCCCGAGCACACGCACATACCGGCCTCGCGCAAGACCCCGTGGCCGGCAGGCGGAGATCTCCCCACCGAGTACTGGCATACGCATGACCCGTTCGTTGCACTGGCGGCCGCGGCGGCGGTCACGAAAAACCTCAAGCTGGGCACCGGAGTGTGCCTGGTCGTCGAGCGCGACCCGATCACGCTCGCCAAGGAGGTCGCCTCGCTCGATTTCATCTCGGGCGGTCGCGTGATTTTCGGAATCGGCGCCGGATGGAACGTCGAGGAGATGGAGAATCACGGCGCGCAATTCAAACGGCGATGGAGACTCGTGCGCGAGAAGGTGCTCGCGATGCGCGAGATCTGGACCAGGGATGCGGCCGAATTCCACGGAGAATTCGTGAATTTCGATCCGATCTGGTCGTGGCCCAAGCCGGTGCAGCGCGGCGGCCCGCCAATCCTGCTGGGCTCGCAATCGAAGCGGGCATTCGAACGCGTCGCCGACTACTGCGACGGCTGGATGCCGATTAATCTGCGCAATTACGACTTCGATCGCGGCGCCCGGACACTGCGCGAGGCCGGCAAGCGCGCCGGGAGAGAGGGACTTTCGATCTCGCTCTTCGGCGCGCCGGCGAAGGACGAGTTGATACGGCACTTCATGGAGCTGGGCTTCGAGCGGCTCATCTTCGGCCTCCCGCCGGCGCCGCGCGACACCGTGCTCCCGCTGCTCGACCGCTACGCGCAGGTCGCGGCCAAATTCAAATAGACGCGCCCACGGCAGTCTTCGCCGGTGCGAGCCAACCGGGCAGGTCGAAAATCGCGCGTCCCCGCCTCGCGCGGCTTCGGCCGCGGCGCCTGGAATTGCGGCCCTCGGGCGGCTTGACAGGTTTGGCCCTGATCTTTACTCTACCGGTTCGATTGACCATGTTGTCTAAGAAAACCAAATACGCGCTAAAGGCGATGATGGTGCTCGCTAAGGAGTACGGCCAGGGACCGGTACTGATATCCGAGATCGCCAGGCGCGAGGATGTTCCGCAAAAGTTCCTCGAACTCATTCTTCTCGAACTCAAGAACCAGGGCATACTTCAAAGCAAGAAAGGAAAAGGCGGGGGCTATTTCCTCGGCCGGCCGCCTCAGCAGATCAGCATCGGCCATGTGATCCGCGTGCTGGACGGGCCTTTGGCGCCACTCCCGTGCGCGAGCAAGACGGCCTACATGCGATGCAGCGAGTGCCGCGACGAGCGCACATGCGGCATTCGGATGGTGATGAAGGACGTCCGCGATGCGACTGCAAAAATCCTCGATTCGACGACTCTCGCCGACATGCTCAAGCGGGTCGAGGTCGCAGTGTCGGGTGGCGAGGCGCTCAGTTTCGCGATTTGATCTTTTTTTGGCGCGTCAGGCTACTAATCCAATAGAGTAAATCATGAAACCCGAACTCCTGCTCAAAAGCCAGATTGGCGACCTCCCCCAAGCCGATTCTTGCCAACAAACCATGCGCGCCATCGCAAACGCGATTAAAGGCGTGCGGTTCGGCTCGGTCGAAATCGTCATCCAGGACTCCCGCGTGATTCAAATCGAGCGCAAGGAAAAGTTCCGCTTCGACAAAGGCGAGCGGCGATAAGCGGCTCGCTCGCGAAACCCCCAAAACCAGACCGAAGAGGGATTCAAAAGACCCGGATATTCATTCGATTAGCGAACCCCGAACTGACCGGACCACCGGAGGTTCCCAGATGGAAAGGAGATTCCACCTTGAGGAAACACACGTGGCCGGTCATCGCGGCGGCCCTGCTCGCGGCGCTATCGCGCGGTGCAACATCGTATGCAGAGCCGGCGCAACCGCAGGGCGAGGCAATCGCCGAACTGAAGCAGCAAGTGCAGGAACTGCAACGCAAAATAGAAGCGCTCGAGGCGCTCGACCAGAAGGTCACCGTCATCGACCACAAGCTTCAGGCCGATGAAAAGACGCAGCACGATAACGCGCTCACCATGCCGGTCATCCAGGCGAGCAAGGATGGATTCTTCATCAAGTCGCCCGACCAGAGTTATCAGCTCCACATCGGGGGCTGGACCCAGGCGGAAGGCCGCTTCTACATGAGCCAGGAGCCAGCAGGCGTCAGCAGCACGTTCGTCATGAGGCGCATCAGGCCATATCTCGAGGGCACCGTCGGCAAGTACTACGACTTCCGTATCCTGACGGACTTTGGACAGGGAGCCACGACCGTCCAGGATGCGTACACCGACATCCATTATTTCGACCACTACCAACTCGAGGCCGGAAAATTCAAAGAACCCGTCGGGCTGGAGCGCTTGCAGGATGACCGCTATCTGGAGCTCCCCGAGCGCTCGCTCGTGACGGACCTCGTGCCGGATCGCTCCATCGGAGCCGCGCTGCACGGAGATTTCTTCGACAAAACCGTCGAGTACAAGTTCTCGGTGATGAACGTGGTGCCGGACAACACCGCGTCGGTGGACACGTCCACGAACAGTCCCAAGGATTTTGCCGGCCGCCTGTTTCTCCATCCATTCCGCACGCTTGGAGCCGAGCCCTTCCAGGGCTTTGGTGTGGGACTGGGGGCTTCGTTCGGCGATGACCGTGGGAGCACGGTTCTGGACTCTTTCAAATCGACTTTCCAGAACACGTTCTTCACGTACAAGACGGGAGTCTTTGCAGCCGGCGAACGCTACCGGATCTCTCCGCAGTTCAACTACTACTACGGCCCCTTCGTTTTGTTCGGCGAGTACGTGGAGAACTGGCAGCAGGTGGGAAGAACGGCCTTCCTCCCGAAAAAGAAGGGCAAGAAACACGCGCACGAGTACGAGATCGCACAAGGAATCGATGACCAGGCGTGGAATCTCACCGCGGGATACGTGCTGACCGGCGATGCAACCGCGTACGACGGCGTTCGGCCCCGCTACGACTTCGATCCCCTCGCCGGCAGATGGGGAGCAATCGAGCTGGTCGCGCGCATCGACCAACTGCTCGTCGATCGCAATGCGTTCACGCTTGGATTCGCCGATCCCACGGTTTCGGCACGCGAGGATTTGGAATTTGCGGCTGGGCTGGACTGGTACCTCAATCGAAACGTGAAGCTCCAGACCGTCTACGCGCGCAACAGCTTCACGCTCGGCGCGGCGCATAACCATAACCGTCCAGCCGAAGAGGGAATCCTCACGATGCTGCAGTTGCAGTTCTAGCTATGGCGCCGCAACACGACTCAATAACGATGCTCCCGGCCACGAGCGCGCCTGCGATCGCTCTCCGGCGCTTTGCGGCTCTGCTCGCGGCGTCGATACTCATGTTCGCCGCTTTCGGCGCGGGCACTGCGTTGGCGGGCCAGACGATTCTGAATGTTTCGTACGATCCGACCCGCGAGCTTTACCAGGATTACAACGCGGTCTTCCAGAAATACTGGAAGTCGAAGACCGGCCAGGACATCACGATCAACCAGTCGCACGGCGGATCGGGCAAGCAGGCGCGCGCGGTGATCGACGGGCTGGACGCCGATGTGGTCACGCTCGCGCTCGCGTACGACATCGATGCGATCGCCGAGAAAACCGGATCGCTTCCGCGCAACTGGCAGAAGCGGCTTGCGGACAACAGTTGCCCCTACACCTCGACCATCGTGCTCCTGGTTCGCAAGGGCAATCCCAAGGGAATCCACGACTGGGGCGACCTGGTACGGCCTGGCATCTCGGTCATCACCCCGAATCCGAAGACCTCGGGCGGCGCGCGCTGGAACTACCTGGCCGCGTGGGGATACGCGCTCAAGAGCAACGGCGGCAACGAGGCGAAGGCGCGCGACTTCATCACGCGGCTCTACCGCAACGTACCCGTCCTCGATTCCGGCGCGCGCGGCGCGACCACGACCTTTGTCGAGCGGGACATTGGCGACGTCCTGATCGCGTGGGAGAGCGAGGCGCTCATGGCGCTGAAGGAGTTCGGCGCCGGCAAGTTCGAGGTCGTGACGCCGTCGGTGAGCATCCTGGCGGAACCGCCGGTCGCGCTGGTGGATGGTGTCGCACAGCGCCGAGGCACCACCAGCGTCGCGCTCGCCTACCTCCAATATTTGTACTCCGAGCCGGGCCAGGAAGTCATCGCGCGCAACTTCTACCGGCCGCGGCTCGCTTCGGTCGCAGCGAAGTACAAGTCGCAATTCCCCGACATCAAGATGTTCACCGTCGATGAGGTGTTCGGCGGCTGGCAGAACGCACAGAAAAAACATTTTGCCGACGGCGGCCTGTTCGACCAGATCTACCAACCGGGAAGCTGATGGCAGAGCCGAGAATCATCCGCAATCGCCGCGTGTTGCCGGGCTTCCGCCTGACGCTTGCCTGGACGCTCGCGTATCTGGCCGTGGTCGTGGTGGTTCCGCTCTCGACGATTTTTTTCAAGACCGCAACGTTGAGCGGGCGCGAGTTCTGGGCCGCGGTCTCATCGGCGCGGACGCTCGCCGCGCTGCGGCTCAGCTTCGGTGCGGCGCTCGCGGCCGCGGCGGTGAACGCGATCATGGGCTTCATCGTCGCCTGGACACTGGTGCGCTATGAGTTCCCGGCGCGCCGGCTGGTCGATGCGATGGTCGATCTGCCATTCGCGCTACCGACCTCGGTGGCCGGGATCACCTTGACCGCGCTGTATGCGAGCGGCGGATGGGTCGGCCGCTGGTTCGATTTGATCGATTTCAAGATCGCGTTCGCCCCGCCGGGCGTGGTGGTCGCGCTGGTCTTCGTAGGGCTGCCATTCGTGGTGCGGACCGTGCAGCCGGTGGTGGAGGAACTCGATCCGGAACTCGAGGAGGCCGCGGCGACGCTGGGGGCAAGCCGCGCGCAGACCTTCGTGCGCGTCACCGCGCCGGCGCTTTTGCCCGCGCTGCTCGCGGGCTTCGCGCTCGCCTTTGCGCGCGGGCTCGGCGAGTACGGCTCGGTGGTCTTCATCTCGGGCAACATGCCGATGCGCACCGAGGTAGCCCCGCTGCTGATCATGAGCAAGCTCGAGCAGTTCGACTACGCGGGCGCGACC
Organism: Binataceae bacterium (SeqCode); assembly: GCA_035626155.1. Taxonomy (GTDB): domain Bacteria; phylum Desulfobacterota; class Binatia; order Binatales; family Binataceae; genus DASPOF01. The sequence goes on along the minus strand of DASPOF010000012.1, from coordinate 46,694 downwards.
GCGATCGCGATCGTGATGCTCGGGCTGTCGTTCGCTCTGCTGCTGGTGGTGAATCTGCTCGGGCACTCGAGCGGACGGCGCCTTGCGGCTTAAGGCGGGGGAACCATGTTCGAAAACTTCGGCTGGCTCAGCACGCGTGACAATTCTGTGGCGCGGCCGGCCCGCGCGGATCCGCCGGTCGTCCAGTTCGCGCTGACGGCAACGGCGCTGGGCTTCCTCGGCCTGTTCCTGTTCCTGCCGGTGGTGGCAGTGTTTGCCAAGGCGCTGGAAAAGGGGCTTGGCCCGTACCTGGCGGCGATCTCCTCCGAGGAGGCGCTCGCCGCGGTTCGCCTGACTTTGCTGACCGCGGCGATCGCAGTTCCGCTGAACGTCGCGTTCGGGGTTGCGGCGGCATGGGCAATCGCTCGCTTCGATTTTCGCGGCAAGCAGGCGCTCATCACGTTGATCGATTTGCCGTTCTCGGTATCGCCGGTCATCTCGGGATTGCTGTTCGTCCTGCTGCTCGGCGTGCATACCCCGATCGGGGGAGCACTCGCCGCCCACGGCATCCGGATCATTTTCGCCGAACCCGCAATCGTGCTCGCGACGATCTTCGTCACCTTCCCGATCGCCGCTCGCGAGCTGATCCCGGTCATGCAGGCATCGGGGCGCGATGAGGAGGAAGCGGCGGTGGTGCTGGGCGCCCGCGGATGGCAGACCTTCTTTCGCGTCACGCTGCCCAACGTCAAATGGGGCATCCTGTACGGGACCGTGCTGACCAGCGCGCGCGCGATGGGCGAGTTCGGTGCGGTGTCGGTCGTGTCCGGCCATATTCGGGGGCTGACGAACACGATGCCGCTGTATGTCGAAATCCTTTACGACGACTATCAGTTCGCGCCCGCCTTTGCGGTCGCATCGCTGCTGACCCTGCTTTCATTGGCGACCCTGCTGCTGAAGCACGCGCTGGCGGCCAGGATCGAATCGGCTACACCTCGCCAGCGCCCTGAGTCCGACGCACGGATGGCCGCATGAGCATAGAACTCACCGCAGTTCGCAAGACCTTCGGCAATTTCGTCGCGCTCGAGCGGGTCGATCTCGAGATCGCCACCGGCGAGCTGGTCGCGCTGCTCGGGCTGTCGGGATCGGGCAAGACGACGCTTCTGCGGATCATCGCGGGGCTGGAGACCGCGGACAGCGGAAGCGTGCGATTCCATGGCGAGGATGCGGCCGCGATGAGCGTGCGGGATCGGGGGGTCGGTTTCGTCTTTCAGCATTACGCGCTGTTCCGGCACATGACCGTGTTCCAGAACGTCGCCTTCGGGCTTAAAGTCCGTCCGCGCCGCGAGCGCCTGCCCGAGCGCAAGATCGCCGCCCGCGTGCACGAACTCCTCGCCCTGGTACAGCTCGACTTTCTCGCCGACCGCTACCCCTCGCAACTGTCCGGCGGCCAGCGCCAGCGCGTCGCGCTGGCCCGCACGCTTGCGGTCGAGCCCAGCGTGCTGCTGCTCGATGAGCCGTTCGGATCGCTCGATGCGAAGGTGCGCCAGGAGCTGAGGCAGTGGCTCAAGCGCCTGCACCAGCAGTTGCACGTCACCAGCGTGTTCGTCACGCACGACCAGGACGAGGCGCTGGAACTCGCCGACCGCGTGGTCATCCTGAACGCCGGGCGCATCGAGCAAATCGGCACGCCCGAGGAGGTTTATCACAATCCCGCCAATGCCTTCGTGTACAACTTTCTCGGCAACGTGAACCTGTTTCACGGGCGGATTGAGAACGGACGCGTGTATCTCGGCGACACGGCGCTCGAAGTGGATGTGACCCACCAACACGTCCAAGCCTCCAACGGCCGCGCGGTCCTTTACGTCCGGCCGCACCTGCTCGAAATCGACCACACGCCGGTGGGCGAAAAGAGCTTTCGCGCGACGGTCAAGAACGTCAATCCCGCCGGGCCGCAAGTCAAAGTCGAACTGGTTGCGCAATGGGGCGACCCGGTGCAGGTCGAGATCAATCACGAGCGATACCGCGCGCTCAGAATCGAGCCCGGCAGCGAAGTCTTTGTCGGCCCGAAGGAGAGCAGCGCTTTCACCTACCAGATTTAGCCGCGCCAGGGCGCGATGAATTCGTGCGCGAGCGCTTCGCCCGCGCGATGCGCGCGGTCAGTGCTGCGGGACGGGCGCGCCGATATGCTCGAGCATGCGCGCACCCGCCGCGCGATCCTGCCCCGCCGTCAGCCGGTCGATTACCGACAGCAGCGTCGCTTTCTTGACCGGTTTGGTCACGTGCTCATTGCATCCCGCCTCGATGCTCTTGGCGACGGATTCGGGAAGCGCCGCCGCGGTCAGTGCGACGATCGGCGTAGGGGCTCGGCCGCGCTCGCGCTCCCAGGCGCGGATTTGGCGGGTCGCGGTGTGTCCATCCATCACCGGCATCTGCACATCCATCAGCACGAGGTCATAAACGCCGGAGGTAAATCGCTCGACCGCCTGTGCGCCATCCACGACCGGGTCGATCTGATACGAGGTGTTCTTGAGGAAGGCCGCAACCAGGTTGCGATTGTCGTCCGAGTCGTCGGCAAGCAGGATTTTCAAAGCCTTGCCGCTCGCGATCGGAGGGGTTGCAGCCGACGGGGCGTGGGCCGCTCGACCGTTCTTATGGCCGCCGGTCGCGGCCCCGAGCGTATGGAGCAGATCGGCGCGGCGAATCGGCTTTACCAGATAACGTGCGATTCCCGCCGATCGCATCTCCTTCAATTGCCCGTCCAGGCCGTGCGACCTCAGCATTCCGACAAGCTCGTCGCTCGCGCCGCTTGAGCGGATGCGCCGGGCCAGTTCGACGCCGCCCGGGGCCGCCATCTGCCAGTCGAGCATCGTCACCCGGTACGGATCGCGCAGATCACGGGCGCGCTCCAGCGCCATCAGGGCCGCCTCGACCGAGTCCGCCTCCGACACCTGGGCGCCCAATCTTTCGAGCATTTCCCGCATGATCGAGCGATTGACCTGTGCGCCATCGACAACCAGGACGCGCTTTCCGGCAATGCCGGCGTTGGCCGGCATCGATCGGGCGCCGACCGTGGCCGCGCTCTGCCGCTTGAGCCGCGCCGTGAAATGGAACGTGCTTCCCTCTCCCGGTTCGCTCTCGACCCAGATCCGGCCGCCCATCAACGTGACGAGATTCTTCGCGATCGCCAGCCCCAGCCCGGCGCCGCCGTATCTGCGCGTGATCGACGAATCGGCCTGCGCAAAGCTTGCGAACACAGATTCGAGCTTGTCCCTGGCAATTCCGATTCCGGTATCGGCGACTGAAAATTTCAGCACCGCGTGATCCGATTCGCCGGGCTCGGCAGACACGTTGAGCACGACTTCGCCGCGCTCGGTGAACTTGACCGCGTTGCCGATCAGATTGAGCAGGACTTGCCTGAGCCGCTCCGGGTCGCCGCCCACCGCCGCCGGGACGTCGGGCGCGATCCGCGCCGCGAGTTCGAGCCCCTTTTCGTGCGCGCGCGCCGCCATCGTATCGAGCACGCGGTCGAGCACCGCCTCGAGATCGAACTCCGTATGCTCGAGTTCGAGCCGGCCGCTCTCGGCCCGGGAAAAATCGAGGATGCTGTCGATCAGCTCGCGAAGCGCGGCGCCGTTGGCGGCGATCCGGGTGAGGTAGCCCTGCTGCTCGTCGGTGAGTTCGGTTTCGAGCATCAGCTCGGTCATTCCGAGAATCGCGTGGAGCGGGGTGCGGATCTCGTGCGAGATGTTGTGCAGAAATTCGGACTTGATGCGGGAGGCCGCCAGAGCCTGTCCGCGCGCCTGCTCCAGTTCGAGCTCCGTCTGCTTAAGGCGCATGATGGTTCGCGCGACGCTGAGCAGGCACGGCTCGCCGCCCAATTCGACCACCACTGCCGACAGCAGCATCGGCACGATTTGGCCATCGCGGGTGCGGAACGACGCTTCCAGGTTGCGCACTTCGCCGCGCGCACGCGCCAGTTCGTAGAAGCGGCGGCGCTCTTCGGGGTCGGCCCACAGCCCGACTTCTTCGTCCGAACGCCCCAGCAGTTGCGCGCGCGCATACCCGCTTCGATCGAATTCCTCGTTGAGGTCGATGAATTCGCCGTCGGCCAGCCGGTTGATCGCGATCATGTCGGGGCTGGTTTCGAACATCTTGCGCAACTCGGTTTCGCACTCCCGAACCCTCCGCTGCGATTCGGCTTGCCCGGCCGCCTGTCGCTCGCGAAGCGTCGCGGTGAATTGCGCAAGTCCGGCCGCGGCGAGGATCGCGATCCACGGCCACGCCGAATCGGCGATACCGTGCGGCCCCACGCCGGCTCCCACACCCCACGCACCAAGACAAACAGCGCTGAATGATGCCTGCCATCCGGCGGACAACGGCAGGACATTGCCCGGACCCAGGATCATCAGGAGCAGCGCCACACAGAGCAGCTCCATGTTTCCGTCGCCCACTCCCGCGGCCGTTGCGTTTGCAACGACGGAAACGCCAAGGAGCCAGCCGGCGGGCTGCCAGTATCGCGCGAACCACGGCGCGAAGCCGAGGCCGATCGCGATGAGCCCGATGCAGAGGTTAAGGACGAGACAGCGAGTCTCCCAGAGCGGTCTCGCCGACAGAGCGCTGCGTGGTTTCGCCAGGGCGATTAAGGCCGCGATCGCGATGAGCGCGGCGGCAATTCTGACCACCCGCGCGGACCATTCATCGGAAAGCATCGGGACCGGCCGAGATTCACGGCTCGCCCCGGGCGCACCGAGCGTACGGCCGCGCTCGGCAACGAGGCCCGCGATGGTCCTGTGGCTGCGTGTCTGTCCGAAAAAGGCCGCTGTGCCTTCACCGCTCATTCGCCGACCAATCCCTTCTCGCGCGAGGGCTTGGAAGTGCACGGGAAAAGGTGCAAGCGCAGTGCCCGTAGGCGATTTGTGCTCTCCCGGCCTATGACCGCCAGCAGTTATCAATGCCGCCGGAGTGAGGCGATATCGCACCTATTCGGGACAACGATGCGTTGCAAAGATGAATCATAAGCGGACGCACGCGGAACGCGCCCGCGCGGGGAAGTTGCAGCCGTTGGCGAACCGAATCCCGGCGGTCTCCAGACTCGATATCGCGCAAGCTGCCGCCCTTTTTGCGGGCAGGCGCGGACAAGCGCGAGGGCCTGGTGTTTCAGGCTCGGCGGCGCCTGTCAGACCGGATGCGAGAGAGTTGCGCTATCGCAGTGAGAATCGGATCAGTGGCTCGAACGAACGACAAACGACTGAAGCACTCTCAGCGCACGGTCGTGATCCAGCGGCTTGGAGGTATAATATTGAACCGGAAATGCGCGAGCGCGCCGCTCGCTTTGGTCGCTGTGGTCGGAAGCAATGTACACCACCATCGCGCGTACGGCGTATTTTCTAATCTGTTCCAGGACCCATCCGCGCGTGGATTCTTCGATCGCCGCATCATCGACCACCACCAGCCTGACGCCCGGCTTGACAAGCCTCGATCTCGACTCCCCCACGTCGGTGCATCGCTCGACGCTCCAGGGCGGAACAGCCGCCTCCGCGGCCAGACTTTGGACCGCGTCGTCGTTCGAGAACACAAGCATGGTGAGCGGAGAGTCGGCAGGGTTGCTGGGCCGATCCGGATCACGGGAGCTTGGCGGCGCGCCGGGTTCCCCTCCCTTGCGCGGCGCGGCCATCTGCGCCTTAATTCCCACAGGGTTCCGTCTTAAGCGCGCTTGGATGCTCAAAGCGTGCCAGCCCGAAGGCCGGTCACCCGGCCCTGAAATTCGCTGGGGTGCCATGTTTTTCCCACGCAAGGCCCATTATGCTAAAGGGCTTGGTGTTTCCGTAGGGTGCAGCCCGTCTGACCAGTTGTTACCCTTGGCAACAACGACCGCGACGTGCCGCAGATGAGACGAGAACCCGATTCGGAGCCCCGCCAGACCGTTACCCGGTCCGCGCCGACGCAGGCAGCGCCTCGCTATTTCCACCTGCTGTGGGATGAGGAGCTGGACGCGCTGCGCCCGATTTTCGAGGCAATCCGCAGCCAGCGCGATGCGGTGCTGGAAAACTGGCATCGGCTCTACCGGCTGCATTTCGGCGACACGCGCTCGCTTACCAAACCGGAATTCCTGGACATCTTCGGCTGGGAACTCGACGCGATCCTGAAAGACCTGCTTGCCAAGGACGTGGGCCAGTTCGCGGCCGACGTGCGCCGCGTCGGCGAGAGGCTGGCCGAGCGGCAGGTGCCGTTTTCCGAGCTGATCGTATCGATGCACTTGTTCGAGGAGAGCGCAGCGGCAGTGTTCCCCACTTTTCCGCAGGCGACCACGGCCACTTATCTCGCGTTCGACAAGCTGAGCCATTGTCAGATCGTCATCCTGGCGGACACCTATTTCAGATCGCGGGCTGCGGTGGCGAGCGCGCGCATCCGGGCGCTCGAGCGCGAGGCGCGCAATCTGCCGGCGGGCTCGCGTACACGATTTCGCGGCCTGGTGGGCGCCTCCGCCCCGATGCGCGCTCTGTACGAACGGATCGAGGCGGCCGGGGCAACGCGCGGCACCGTCCTGATCGTCGGCGAGAGCGGAACCGGGAAGGAGCTGGCCGCCCGCGCGATTCACGAGTGCGGAGCGAATTCCAACGCGCCGTTCGTCGCCCTCAACTGCGCCGCGATTCCAAGGGATCTGATCGAGAGCGAACTGTTCGGTTACAAGCGCGGAGCCTTTAGCGGAGCCATCGCGGAGTACCTCGGGCTCTTCCGCGCCGCCGAGGGCGGAACGCTCTTCCTCGATGAGGTCACCGAGATGAGCGCCGAGACCCAGAGCAAGCTCCTGCGTGCGATTCAGGAGTGGAGCGTCCGCCCCGTCGGATCGACGCGCGAAGTCCCGGTCGATGTCCGCCTGATCGCATCGACCAACCGCGATCCCACTGAGGCCGTGCGCAGCGGCCAGCTACGCGCCGACCTCTATTACCGCTTGCAGGCCAGCGTCTTGACGATGCCGCCGCTGCGCGACCATCTCGAGGACGTCCCGCTGCTGGTCGAGCACTTCATCGAGCTGTTCAATGAGAAGATGCTCAGGCCCTCCCCGGTCGCCGGCATCGAGGATGACGCGCTGGAAGCGCTGAAGCATTACTCGTGGCCCGGCAATGTCCGCGAGCTTCAGAATGCGATCGAAGGCGCGTTTACCTTCGGCAAATCGGCGATGATCCGGCTCCAGGATCTTCCCGGCCCGATCGGCGGGCACTCGGCCGGAGAGCGATCGGCCGGCGACAGCGGGCCGGTCGGCACTTTCGCCGAAGCCGAACGCCATCTGATCCGCCGCGCGCTCGAGACCACTGAGGGCAACAAGGCGCAGGCCGCCAAGCTGCTCAAGATCTCGCGCAAGAAGCTGTACGCGAAAATCGCGAAGTACGGCCTCGACTAGCCGCGATATCGATCTCTGCGCAATCTCACGGCTTCATCGCCGGCCGCTTAAAATCACTTCCGAGGAGCCGCCATCCGGCGGCCAGCGCGGCCACGCCAAGTCCGCACGCCCAGTCGCGCGCATCGATCGGCGCGATCATCATCACCGACGCGATCGGCCTGATGAGCATGAACGCGGGCAGGCTCGCCGCGACCAGCGCGATCACGATCCAGAAGCGGGCGGCCGAAGGCACGGCGAGCCGCCAGCGCCCGATGCGCGGCAATCCTGCCCACACCATCGCGATGCTTCCCGCGACCGCGACCACCATCGCCGCCGATCTGGCGTACTGGACGCCGCGGTCAAGCCGCAGCGCATAAAGCGCGAGCGCACCGGCGCTGAGCAGCGCACCCGTCAGCAGCGATTGGATCGCGGACGCCGGCTCCACGAGCGGTGCAGTGGGATCGCGCGGCGGCTGCAACATGACATCGTTGCCGGCCTCCTCGCCCTCGAATGCGAGCGCCGAGACCGGATGAACGATCATCTCCATCCACACCAGGCTGACCGGCAGCAACAGGATCGGGAGGCGCAAGAGCGGCGCCGACAGCGCGAGCGCCACCAGCATCACTTTGAAGCCGACCAGGTAGAGGAAGGCGCGCTGGATGTTGGCGAAGATGCGCCGGCCCTCGCGGATGGTCGCGACCAGCGCCGTGAAATCGTCGTCCAGCAGAACCAGATCGGCGACCGCGCGGGCCACCTCGGTGCCGCGCCGCCCCATGCTCACGCCGATATCGGCGCGCCGCAGCGCGGGAGCGTCGTTGATGCCGTCGCCCGTCATCGCGACCACTTCGCCCGCGCGTTCGAGCGCATCGACGATCGCGTATTTCTGCTCCGGGCGAATTCTGGCGAAGACCGCGCAGCGCATTGCGGCCGCGGCGAAGCGCTCGCGATCGAGACGGTCGAGTTGATCGCCGGTGATGATTGCGTCGTCGGTATGAGCCATCCCGGACGCATCGGCCACCGCGTGCGCGGTGAGCACGTGATCGCCGGTGATGAGCTTGAGGCGGATGCCGGCGGACTCGCATTCGGCGATCGCGGCAGGCACTTCGGGTCGGAGCGGATCCTGAAAGCCGAGCAACCCGCAAAGCCGCAGTGCGGTTTCATCCTCGCTGCGGCTGCGCGCAATCCCGGACCCTTCCGCACTCGCCTCCCGCATCGCCACCGCCAGCACGCGCATGCCGCGCGAGGCCAGCTCCGAGTGCATGCGCAGGATGCGCTCGCGATCGGCGGGGGTGGCTTCGCAATGCTCGAGCACGCCCTCGAGCGCCCCTTTGGCGACCACCCTCTCGTGCCCGTCGCCGTATCGCCACACGTGCGACATGTGCTTGCCGATGGGATCGAACGGATGGTCCCGGATGAGACGCCAGCGCGCGTGCAGCGCATCCGGATCGATGCCGTGCTCGGCGCAGTGCGCGAAGATCGCCCGTTCCATCGAATCCACCGCGTTCAGCTCGCAGGCGAGCACCGCGGCCTCGAGCAGCCGCGCTTCGGAAACCTGGGGACTGAACGGCCGATGCTCCTGGAGCGAGAATTCTCCGCGGGTCAGCGTCCCGGTCTTGTCCAGGCAGATTACCGTGGTCGCGCCGAGAGTCTCGACGCTTGCCAGGCGGCGGGCCAACACGCCGCCGCGAGCCAGCCGCCAGGCGCCCAGGCTCAGAAACATCGTCAGCACCAGCAGGAATTCCTCGCCGACCGCCGACATCGCCAGGCTGATGCTGTACAGGAACGCCTGCGCGGGCGAAGCGCCGCGCCAGATGCTGAGAGCGAAAAGGGCCGCCGACAACGCAAGCGCCGCCACCACGACCCATCGCACCATCCGCCCGGTGCTGCGCTGCAGCGGTGTCGAACGAAGCTCGGCCTCGCCCACCAGCCGCGCGATATTTCCGTATCTGGTCGCCTCGCCGGTAGCGGCGATCTCCGCGGCGCCGTGGCCCGCGACGACGCGCGACCCCGCAAAGATGCGCGATTCGGCGGGCGCGGCCGACGCCTCGCACGCCGCGGGGCAGGGAATTTTCGCAACCGGCTCAGACTCGCCGGTCAACTGCGACTCGTCGAGCGCGAGATTAGCCGCCCGCCGCACAACCGCGTCGGCATGAACGATGCCGCCTTCGCCGAGCAGCATCAGGTCGCCCGGCACGAGGTCCTCCGTGGGCACCTCGCACGGCTGCCCGTCGCGGACTGCGCGGGCGCGCGGCGCGACCGCGCCGGCAAGTTTTTTCAGCGCCAATCGCGAGCGCGCTTCCAGGATTACGTCGACCGCGAGCACCGGCGCGATCGCGACGAGCAAAACCGTAGCCTCGGTTCTCTGGCCCAGCGCGAAATAGACCGCCGCCGCGGCGGCCAGCATCAACGCCATCGGATCGGCCAGCGTGAGTAGGAATTCGCCCACCGCCGCGGCGCGGCGAATTCGCACCGGGCGGTTGGGTCCAAACGCGTCGAGACGGCGGCGCGCCTCGGCGCTGCTCAGCCCGCCGTCTTCGCGCAGCGCGGCGTCCCCCTGCCCGGTCAGCGGCACACTGATATCATCCATCGCTCCGGTAAACGCTCGCGGCGGAGGCCTGCGACTCGATGGCTCAGGCGTCTCGGTGGTCGAGGAGTTTGCAGAAGGCGGCCCGCCGAGCGGTTGCACCTCTCACCACGATCGCACGTAGCGGCGTGGCGTCTCGGGCGGTCGCGGCGCCTTCCAAACCGTGAGCAGCATCCCGTCCTCGTCCTTCCACTGGTAAGTCGCGCGCCCGCCGAATTCTTTTTCGAGTTCGCGGGCGATCCGATGGGCGAGTTTCTGCGACGTGGTCAGGACTTCGAGCGTGGAGCCGTCCCATTCGGCCGAGACGATCCGCCGCTCGGGCTGGTTGGACTCCGCCCGCCGTCCGACGTTGGCGATGCGGGCGCGAATCCGCTCCAGCATCTCGGCGGAAAGCGGGCCGCGCACCAACACTCGTCCGAAATACTCGAGCTTGTCGACCTGCTGGCAGGCGGGGCAATTGATGTAGGCCGCTTTGGCCATCATCTCGGGTGAGAGCCGCCGTCCGATACGCCAGCTTTTCGCGGTATAGACCGCGCCGCACCGGTCGCAGATCGATGGGTCTTTGATCTTGCGCACCCTCGCGATGGGTGCAGTCTTTTTCGCAGCCGACCCGCGCCGGCTAAGGGCGCGGATTAGGCCCCTCCCGGCAGTGGGCGGCGCTTGCGTCGGTCTCATCGCATCCCCCTCCTCGAGCCTTGTTGCTCCCTCACCAGGACGAACGCATCCAGGATGTCGCTGCGCGTGAGGATTCCCACCAACGCATCGCGCTCGACGATCGGGATTGCGCCGATCCGCTCGCGCCGCATCAGCCGCGCCGCGTCCTCGACGTCATCCCCCGGCGTCAGGGTCAATACGTTGGCGGTCATCACCGCCTCGATCGGGATTCGTTCCGGATTCGGCGCCTGCGTTCGGCTCGCGTGCGCGGCCTCCGATGCCGCGACCTCGACCGCCTCCGGCGCGTCACGCAGGTCGCGGTCGGTCACGATTCCCACCAGGTGGCGGTTCTGCACGACCGGCAACTGGTTGATTCGATACTCCTCGAGGATCGCACGCGCATGCGCGACCGAGTCCTGCGGTTTTACCGTATGCACCGGCGACTTCATGAGTCCTTCGATTTTCAATTTTCGTGCTCCTCGCCGCGCGAGTCGGGCCGCGCTGCGCTCAGGAAGAAGCTATAACCCGCGCGGGCTCGATTCACCTACGGATTCATAATCTCCCCGGTTGCCTGCACGACGTTGAGGAACGCCTTGAGCAGGTCGCTCGTCGTCACGATGCCGACCAGTTTTCCGTCCTCGACGATCGGGAGGCCGCCGATCTTGTGCTGGAGCATCAGCCGCGCCGCCTGCTCGACGGTGCCGCGCGGGCCGATTGTGACGAGCGCCGTACGCATGGCCGCATCCACCCGCGTCGATTCGAGGTAGCCGGCATGCTCGCGAATATCGCGCTCGGTCAGGATGCCGACCAGCTTGCCATTGTCCACGACCGGCGTCCGGCGGAATTTTCCCGTGTCCATGATCGCCTTCGCCATCGCCAGCGTGTCACGCGAACTCACAGTGACCGGATCCGCGGTCATCAGATTGAGGATTTGCATGATTGGCCTCTCCTCGTGGCAAAATAAAAACGTGCAAGCCGCTTGCCAGAGCAACCACCCCACGGGGTCGTGAAAAGCCGACCGCCATTGAGGTATCTTCGGTTCATTATGCCTCGGGATCGAGTAGGCGCGCCCGATCGGATCAGTCGCGGCCGGATAAGTGGCGCGATCGGATACAGCCCGCGGCACCATTTTCGCAGATCTTCGCTCGCGCGCGCGACATCAAGCTCTGGAATGTCGCAAACAACTCAGAGAAAAATGGGATAGAGTCTGGCCTTCCGCACAGGGATTCTGGCACGGCAATCGCAATGCCGATCGTTCTTGGGTAAAGCGGCAAACCCCAGAGGAGCTAACCAATATGGCGTTCCCTTATCGCAAAATCCTTTGCCCCGTCGATTTCGATGATAACTCGATGTCTGCGCTTGAAATGGCGGCGCAGATCGCGCGCCAGAGCGATGGCACCGTTTACGTCTTCCACGTGGTGCCGATGATAATTCCGCCAACCGGGCTGCCGGTTTACGTGGACCTCTACAAGGGCCAGGAGGAAACAGCCAACCAGAAACTCCAGGAAATCGCCCGCAAGCATCTGTCCGGGGTGAAGTTCGAGTTGTCGACCCATCTGGGCGAGCCCGCGGGATCAATCCTGAAGACGGCCAAAAGGATCGGAGCCGACCTGATCGTGATGGCCACGCACGGGCGCCGGGGGTTCTCCCGCTTCTTCATCGGCAGCGTCGCGGAGATCGTGCTTCGCGAGGCGCCCTGCCCGGTCCTGACCACGCGTTACATCCACCCCGAAAAGACCCGCGTCAGCGCCTGGATGACGAAGAACCCGGTGACCGCGGCGCCCAACGAAATGCTCTCGTCGGTCCATGACAAGATGGTCGAGGGCGGTTTCCGCTGCGTTCCGATACTGAAGGATGAGCAGGTAGTGGGAATCGTCACGGACCGCGACATCAGGGTGCACGTCGGATACCTGGAGAAGACCGAGGCGTTCAAGGCGATGAGCGAGGCGCTGATTACCGTCGCGCCCGATACCGACATCCACGAGGCGGCGCGGCTGCTGCGCCAGCGCAAGATCGGCGGCCTGCCGGTGGTCGAGGACGGCAAGCTGGTGGGCGTGATCACGATCACCGACGTGGTTCAGGCGCTGGGCGGCGGCGAGGACTGAGATCGCAACGGAGCGTTAGTCATGGCAGCGGGAGGAGCGGTTCAGTCGCGAGAGGTTCAGGCGCGGCCGCTACCGGAGCTGGTCCGCGCGATGTTGCGTCCGGAGTTTTATCCGGATCCTGCCGCGCGGGTGGAGCTTCGCCAGACGCATATCTCCTACGTGTTCATCGCGGGCGACTTCGTCTACAAGCTGAAAAAGCCGGTGCGATTCGCGTTCCTCGATTGCGCCGACTTAAGCCGCCGCTATCAACTCTGCTGCGAGGAGGTCCGGCTCAACCGCAGGCTCGCCCCGGACGTCTATTTGGGCGTGTATCCGATTCTGCGCGGCGCGGCCGGCTTAATGCTTGGCGAAGAGGCGCGCGGGCCGGTTCCGGATGCCGTCGAGTATGCCGTAAAGATGGTGCGGCTGCCCGAGGAGCGGATGCTCGACGGGCTGATTCGGGCCGGCCGGGCCGACGCGAAGACCATCCGCGCGGTCGCGGCGCGAATCTTCGACTTTCACAAGCAGTGCTCGTCGCAGCTCGGATGGACTTACGGGTCGGCCGCTGCGATTTGGCGGCTGGTGGTGGGCAATCTGACCGAGTGCGATCGCTTCATCGGCAACACCATCGAATCGCGCCAGTACATCGCACTCGAGCAGTATCTCGGCGGCTTCATCGCCGCGCACTGGGAGGCGATCAACGACCGCGTCCGCGCGCATCGCGTGGTCGAGGGGCACGGCGATCTCCGATGCGAGCACATTTTCGTGAGCGACGGCGGCATCAAGATGATCGACTGCGTCGAGTTCAGCGAGCGCCTGCGCTACGGCGATGTCGCCTCCGATCTCGCCTTCTTCGCGATGGACCTCGACCGCCTCGGCGCGCGCGAGCTGGCCGACGAGGCCGTCGATTCATACGTGGCGGCCTCGGGCGACGACGGACTCATCGAGTTCGTTCCCTTCTACAAATGCTATCGGGCCGTGGTGCGCGCGAAGGTCGCCACGCTGAAGAGCCTCGAGGACGAGGTGGAACCGGGCGAGCGCGATCGCGCCCGCACCGCGGCGCGCAATTACTTCGGCCTGGCGTATGGCTACGCGGCGAGCGCGGCGCCGGCCACGATCGTAGTGTGCGGCAAATCGGCGACCGGCAAATCGACGGTCGCGCGGATGCTCCGTTATCGCACCGGCTTCGCGGTTATCAATTCCGACCGGGTCCGCAAGCGGCTGGCGGGAATCCCGGCCGATGTTCATGTGCATAGCGCCTACGATACCGGCATCTACACCGAGGGTTTCACGCAGCGCACGTACGAGACGATGATCCACGAGGCGGAGGCGATGCTCCGCGAGGGCCGCGGGGTAATTCTCGACGGCACGTTCAAGGATCCCATCAACCGGCGCTCCGTGATGGAGGCGGCGGCGCGCGTAGGCGTGCCGATACTGTTCATCGAGTGCCGGGCGGACCGCAACGAGATAATGCGCCGGCTGAGCGAGCGCTCGAAACGGCTCGGTGAGGTCTCCGATGCCGATGTGGAGGTGTTTCTCCAGCAGGAGGCCGATTTCGTCCCGCTCACCGAAATCCCGGCGCGAAACTACCTGGTCGTCGACACCGCCGGCGGCCCGGGCCGGGTCGTGCTCGACGCGCACGAGGCGCTCAAGCAGTTCTTCGAGTCGCGCAGAGCCGTGAGCGGAGCGGTCTGAACCACGCCCGAGCCCGGCGTATCGCGGCGTCGATCCGCAACACCGCCCGGTTTCCCGATCGCCATGCGTCCGGCGCCCCTTGCATGATCCGGCCCATCGCGCGAACCTTCGTCACCAAATGCGCCGCCGGCGCGGGAGGTGTCGCTTATGAGCCTGGTCGAATTCGAAGTCGATGGACCGATCGCAATCGTCACCATCAATCGCCCCGAGGTCCGAAACGCGGTAAACGGTCCGACCGCCGAGGCGCTCGTGGAGGCGTTCCGCCGCTTCGATCGGGACGATGCGCTTTCCGTCGCGATTCTGACCGGCGCCCGCGGATACTTCTGCGCGGGTGCGGACCTTAAGGCGGTCGCGGCCGGAGGCAGCGGGCGCGTCGTCACCGAGGACACCGATGGTCCGCTCGGTCCCTCGCGCATGCTGCTTGGCAAGCCGGTCATCGCCGCGGTCGAGGGTTACGCGGTCGCGGGCGGCCTCGAACTCGCGCTGTGGTGCGACATGCGGGTGGCGGCGCGCGATGCCGTGTTCGGCGTATTTTGCCGGCGCTGGGGCGTGCCGCTGATCGACGGCGGCACGGTGCGGCTCCCGAGGCTGATCGGGATGAGCAACGCGATGGACATGATCCTGACCGGACGCGGCGTTTCGGGCGATGAGGCGCTCCGCATGGGGCTTGCAAATCGGCTCGTGGAGAAGGGCGGCGCACTGGCGGCGGCAAAGGAACTCGCGCAGCAGATCGCCGCATTTCCGCAGCGATGTGTCCGGAGCGACAGGATGTCGGCTTACGAGGGATGGGCGCTCCCGCTCAAGGATGCGCTGCGCAACGAACACTACCGCGGTTCCACGACGCTACGCTCCGGCGAGTCGCGCGAAGGCGCCACGCGCTTCGCCCAGGGCGCAGGCCGCCACGGCAAGTTCTAACGCGCCCGGGCGCGAAGCGGGCACAAACGCAGCAGCTTTGACGGATCCCCCATACGACTCGCGCCCGTTGAAACGGTATCGTCTCTATGTCCTTTACAAACACTGCAATTATAAATATTACCTTGATTAACATGGCCTTGCGAATTATCTGAATCGTGTTTATGATAAGCGTGAGGTTGAGCACCATGGCCAGAGTCCCGATCACTTTGATGGGCTACAAGTGCGAGCGATGCGGACACGAATGGCTGCCGCGCAGCGCAAGCACGGAGCCGCGAGTCTGTCCCAAATGCCGCAGCCCCTGGTGGGACAGGCCGCGGAAGAGGCTAATGGCCTATGATGAGTTCAAGGCGAAAATCGTGGGCGCGCTAAAGGGCTCCGACCATGCTTTGACGTGGACCGAAATTCGGACGAAAACGCGTCTGCCGCAACTGTTCCCGAACAATCAATGGGTTCACCGGGTGGAAAAAGATGTCGGCTTGCTTCGACATCGTGATCAACACGGTATAATTCATTGGCAGTTAAGAGATGCCGCCAACACCGCGACCGTTAAAGCTGCCGAGCCGCTCCGCCCGTAAGCAGGCCGAAAGCAAGGCGCTGTTCAATGAGGCGCGCGACGCCGCAACCGCGAACTTTTTCACGCTCGGTTATTCAGGCCGGACCGCGCAGGATGTAGTCGATCTATTGACTGGCGCGGGAGTCCGCTCGGTCATTGACATTCGATTCACGCCTATCAGCATGTATCGTCCGGAGTTCAGCCGCCGCAACTTTAAGCGGCTGATTGAGGCGGCGGGATTCCAGTACCTTCATGTTCCCGGCTTGGGAGTCCCGCGCGACATTCGCGCTAAGGCACTCGCGACGGGAAACCGGGAAACCATTTGGGAATGGTACGACACGTACCGAGTCGAGCCTTTCCTGAGAAATCTCCACGATTTCCTCAATTTGGAACATCCAGTTGCGCTGATGTGCGTCGAAGCCGATCCGCGCGAATGCCATCGGCATCGGCTTTTCCAAGCTCTCGAAAATCACGGCTTGCGCGGCTTTGACCTGTAGCGGCGATGGCCTGTAGCGGCGATGGCCTGGGAAACGAAGCGCGTCCTGATCACCATTCGCACCTATCCGGTCCCGTCATTCAAAAGCTTAGAGACGTCCTGCACGGGCGGAATCACACAAGATGGCAAATGGATTCGCCTTTTCCCGATGCCTTATCGGCGGTTACGCCGAGAACAGCAATTTTCCAAGTACCAGTGGATCGAGGCGCGCGTTCAAAAGGCGCAGAACGACGCGCGTCCAGAAAGTTTCAACCCTGATCGCGAATCGATCAGACCGGTTTCCGGCGTACTGCCGTCCGATAATCAATGGGCAGAGCGCAAGAAGTGGGTGTTCCCACTTAAAGCCGCTTCCCTCTGTGCGTTACAAAAGGCGCGTAATGCTAACGGCTTTCCTACTTTAGGATTCTTCAAACCGCTAGAAATCGGGCGGCTTAAGATTGAGCCCGACGAGGAGGATTGGACGCCCGCGCAGAGGCAGGCTCTAACCCAAGCTGATCTGTTTGATGCGGCCCCCAGAGAGGAGCTTGAGAAAATTCCCTTCAAATTCTCATACGAGTTTTCGTGCGCGGACCCAGGATGCGGCGGCCATGACCTGAGCTGCACCGATTGGGAGATGAGCGAATCCTACCGAAAATGGCGGCAGGAATACGGCGACGGATGGGAAGCGCCTTTCCGACAGAAGTACGAACGGGAAATGATCCAAAGGTTTGACACGCACTTTTATGTCGGGACTGTCCACCAACATCCGGACGCATGGATTATCGTCGGCCTGTTCTATCCGCTGCCGGTCCGACAACCCAGCCTCTTTTGATCATCACGGAATAGCCCGGTATCGCCTTTCGGACCCCCCCATTGTGCCAGCCCGGCCCGATCGGTATGCTTTTTGTATAGCCAATTGCGGCCTATGCGCGCGTCGGATTCCGCGACGCCACCATCTAACCTGTCAGACCCACTGTTTTGGCCATATCGCCAGACTGGAATCCGGGGGCTCTGAACTCAAGGAGTCAGTTTGTCGTTTTCGCATTTTCCCATAGCACCTGAAATCCTGCGGGCCATAAGCGACCGCGGGCATCACACCCCAACCCCTGTCCAGGCCGGCACGATCCCGGTCGCGATCGAAGGACGCGATGTCGTTGCGACCGCAGAAACCGGCAGCGGCAAGACCGCGGCCTTCCTTATTCCGCTGCTCGACCGGCTGCATCGCAAGCACACCGCGCATCTCGCGGCGATCGTGATCACGCCGACGCGCGAGCTTGCGGCGCAAATCGTCCGCGAGTTCCATCTCCTGGCGCGCCACACCCGGATTCGCGCCGCCCTGGTGGTCGGCGGCGAGCCGGAAAAACGCCAGATCGATGAGATCCGCAAGGGCGCGCAAGTGCTGGTCGCCTGCCCCGGCCGCCTCAATGACTATCTCGAGCGCCACATCGTGAGGCTCGACCGGGTCGAAGTGGTGGTAATCGACGAGGCCGACCGCCTGCTCGACATGGGCTTCCTGCCGCAGTTGCGGCGCATCATGAAATCGGCGCCGCATAAGCGCCAGACGATGATGTTCTCGGCGACGATGGCGGCGGGACCCGAGATGATCGCGCGCGAGTTCCTGCACGATCCCGCCCGCGTAACCATCGGTGAGAAAGCCGCGCCGCCCTCGACGATTCGCCAGGCGATCTATCCGGTTGCCGTCGAAAACAAGGGTCCGATGCTGCTCGAACTGCTCAAGCGGCCCGAGATCGAGAGCGCGATTGTTTTCACCCGCACCAAGAGCCGCGCCGACCGGATCGCGCGGATGCTCCAGCGGAACAATATCCGCGCCGTGCAGATTCATGGAGATCGCTCCCAGAGCCAGCGCAATGCCGCCCTGGCGGGATTTCGCGCCAAGCATTACCGCGTGATGGTCGCAACCGATCTCGCCTCGCGCGGACTCGACATCACCGGCGTCTCGCACGTCATCAACTTCGACCTCCCCGAGGAGGCCGAGGGATACATCCATCGCATCGGCCGCACCGCGCGGATGGGCAAGTCGGGCGATGCGATAAGCCTCGTCACGCCCGAGGAGCGCGTGACGCTCTCGCGCCTGGAACGCGCGCTCGGCGCACAGTTGGAGCGCGAACAGGTCGAGGGTTTCGAGCCGCTGGAGATCGCGCCGGCCAAGCCGGTCAAGCTGTTCCGCTCGACCATGTCGCGCTCGCGTTCCGCGCGAAACCGCCCGCGCGCGCGCTGGGCGTAGCCGCGCCGAGCTTCGCGCGCCTGTCGCCGATGCATCGGTTGGCGCGCTCCATTTCCGGTTCCCTGCCGCACGCGCTGCGCGATCGCCGTCGCATATGCCACAGTACGGCGAACCGCGATGAGTTTGCTCGAAGAGCTGACTGAGGGATTGCCGCGCCAGGGGCCGGGTTCCACCGAGGCGACGCTCCGCGCGCTCGCGATGACGAGCGGGCTTGCGCCGCATCCCAGGATCCTCGATGTCGGCTGCGGCACGGGTGCGCAGACGATCGTGCTCGCGCAGGCGACGCGGGGCGAGATCGTTGCGCTCGATCTCAGCGGGAGATTTCTCACCGAGCTAAGCGAGCGCGCGCGGGCGGCGGGAGTCGCCGATCGAATTACGACCATCAAGCAGTCGATGTTCGCGATGGATTTTCCCGCCGATTCGTTCGACCTGATTTGGTCCGAGGGCGCAATCTATATCATGGGCTTTGCATCCGGGCTCGCCGCGTGCCGGCGGTTTCTCAAGCCGGGCGGCTGGATGGCGGTATCGGAGTTGTCGTGGATCGTTCCGGCGCCGCCAAAGGAACCGCGCGAGTACTGGGCGAGCCACTATCCGGGGATGCGGTCGCGCGAGCAAAACTGCGAAATCGCCGCGCAGGCCGGCTACCGCGACCTGCAGACGTTTGTGCTGCCGCCGCAGGACTGGTGGAAAAACTATTACGGCCCCGGCGAGGCGCGCCTGCTTGAATTGCGATCGAAGTACGCCGGCGACCCTCGCACATCCGCGCCGCTCGACGACATCCAACGCGAGTACGATCTGTTCCGCGCATACTCCGATTTCTACGGCTACGTGTTCTACGTGATGCGCAAGCCCGCGCGCTGATTGGGGCGTGCTCGCGCGGTGATTCGCGCGGGCCCGCATGCTGATTGACGCGCGCGCCCGCGCTGGTTTGCCGCGCTTCCAATCGAATCGCAACTGTCCTATGTCTCTTGCTGTCAAACCATCGCACCCGCGAGGAATCATATGGACTTTACACTCAGCCCCAAGACCGAGGATCTGCGCAGGCGCGTCGCCGCGTTCATGGATCAGTACGTTTATCCCGCCGAAAAAGTCGTCATGACGCCCGAGCTCGCCGATTCTCATGAAGAACATCCGGTAATGAAGGAAATCAGGAAGAAGGCCAAGGCCGAGGGCCTGTGGAACCTCTTCCTGCCCGATGAACGCCACGGTCCGGGGCTCAAGAACTACGAGTACGCAACGCTATGCGAGCTGATGGGCCGCACTCCGCTCGGCGCGCGCGCCTTCAACTGCATGGCGCCCGACACCGGCAACATGGAAATCCTCGCCGAGTTCGGCACCGCCGATCAAAAGGAGCGCTGGCTCAAGCCGTGCCTCGAGGGCGAGATGCGGACCTGTTTCTCGATGACTGAGCCGGACACTGCAGGCTCCGACCCGACCCTGCTCAAGACCCGCGCCGTCCGCGACGGCGACGATTACGTGATTAACGGGCACAAGTGGTTCACCTCGAACGCGATCGGCTCCGCATTCGCGATTGCGATGGTGGTCACGGATCCCGACGCCGAGCCGCATCGCCGCGCAAGCCAGATCATCGTTCCCACCGATACGCCCGGATTCAATCTCATCCGGCCGGTCCCGGTGATGGGGCATACGGGCGGCGGCGGCCATTGCGAGATCATCTACAAGGACTGCCGGGTTCCGGCGACCAACGTGCTCGGCCGCGAGGGCGACGGATTCGGCATTTCGCAGGCCCGCCTCGGCCCCGGCCGGATCCATCATTGCATGCGCATGATCGGCGTCGCCGAGCGCGCGCTCGAACTGATGTGCAAGCGGGCGAGCACGCGATTTACGCATGGGAGCCTGCTCGCCGACAAGGCCAATATCCAGGAATGGATCGCCGACTCGCGTATCGAGATCGACTCGACGCGCCTGATGGTGATGCACGCCGCGTGGAAAATGGACACGATCGGCAAGCGCGAGGCGCGCCAGGAAATCTCCATGATCAAGGTGATGGCGGCGAACATGGTGATGCGCGTGCTCGACCGCGCCATCCAGCTCTTCGGCGCCGCCGGCATGACCGACGACCTGCCGATCGCGCGGATGTGGCGGGAGAGCCGTTCGCTCAGAATCGCCGACGGCCCCGATGAGGTCCATCGCATGACCATCGCGCGCCGCGAACTGAGAAAATGGAAGTGACCCGATTGGAGCTAATGAAGAAAGACGGACGGCCATCCTGAGCGCGCCCGCGAACGATCGTTGCGCCGCGCGCGCTTAAGAATGCCGATAGTGATGGAACGGCATCTTTTGGGGTAATCTTTAACCGATGGCTAATACGATCGAATTCGTCCCTGACTACGGCGAAGTCCGCGGCGAAGAGCAACTCGACTGGCGCCGGCTGAGCGAATATTTGCGCGGCAAGCTTACGGGCGCCGACCGCCCGATGGAGGTGCGTCAGTTCCACGGCGGGCACTCCAACCTGACCTACCTCTTGCGCTTCGACGGCCAGGAATGGGTGCTGCGCCGCCCGCCCTTTGGGCCTCTGCCGGTCGGTGGACACGACATGGCGCGCGAGTATCGCGTTCTGTCGCGGCTGTGGCAGGCGTTCGCGCCCGCGCCGCGCGGGATGCTCTACTGCGAGGACACCTCGATCATCGGCGCTCCGTTTTTCGTGATGGAGCGGCGCAAGGGAATCATCCTGCAATCGCGCCAGCCGATTCCGCGCGAACTCGGCAAGGACCCTGCGACGTTCCGCCGCATGTCGGAGGGCTTCATCGACACGCTCGCCGACCTCCACGCGGTCGATTACAACGCGATTGGGCTGGGCGCCTTCGGCAAGCCCGAGGGATTCCTCGAGCGGCAAATCGCGGGCTGGATGGCGCGATGGGAAAAGGCCAAGACTCGCGAAGTACCGCTGATGGAAAAGATCGGCGAATGGCTTCCCAGGCACATGCCACCCGCGCAACGCCCGACCCTGATTCACAACGATTACTTCCTGCACAACGTGATGTTCGACTATGCCGACGTCGGCCGCATCTCCGGAATCTTCGACTGGGAGATGTCCACGATCGGCGACCCGCTGATCGACATGGGAATGGTCCTCAACTACTGGCGCGAAGCCGGCGACCCGGGGGAAGCGAGCGCCACCGCGGCGCACACGACCATGCCCGGCTTCATGACGCGCAACGAACTGATTCAGCGCTACGCGGCGAAGACCGGCCGCGACGTAAGCCACATCGCCTTCTACTGGGCGTGGGCGCACTGGAAGAACGCAACCGTCATGGAGCAAATCTATGCGCGTTACGTTCGCGGGCAGACCAGCGATCCGCGCTTCGCGCTGATGGGCGGCCTGGCGCCTGCGCTGGCGGCCTCGGCCGCGCGCGTCGCCGCGCAGTTGGGATTCAAGGAATAGAGACCGGGCCGCGCTGGAAGGGCTCAGCAGCCCGCTTCCGAATGCCGAATCAGAGCCGTCGTCCTACGCGAGGCACGCGTAGGATCGCCCTCTTGCTATTCCTGCAAGCGCGAAACCGCTCACCCGTTTTGCAACTGATGAGCTGCTGGCCCATCAACAATGTTCGACCTGAAACGTGCCTCCCTTGAAGCCTCCCTTCTTGTTGCACGCACCGCTGAAGTGGTAAGTGCCCGTGATTTCTGTCACGCCGCTGTTGGCAACACCGCTGCCCTTCATCGAGCAGCCTTTGCCGGCCGTGCCGTTGAAGCTTACCTTCGCGCCGGACACGGACCCCTTCATCGAGACATCGTTGTATGCGTATGCGCCATTGTCGAATTCGAAGTCAAAGGTGCTCTCGTCGGCGACGAGCTTCGTTCCGTTCGAGGTCTGCGTGAAGGTGAATTCCACGTAGCCGGGGCCCTGACCCTTGTCATCAACGGGGCCGACCCAGCATCCGGTCACGTCCACGGGCGTCTTCTTCTCGGGAACGGCGGCTCCTTCGCCGGCGTTCGAGGGTACGCCCCAGGCTTCTCCTCCGTTTAGTTCCTGCGCTCGCACGACCGAGCCAGAAGCTGCAACGATCGCAACCAGCAGCGTGGCGCCTGCGGCCACGGAAAAGGCTCTGATTGTATTCATGTGTCTCCAACCCTCCCAAGAAAAAGAACTGAAGCGTAAACGGAATAATCCAACTCAAAGCACGATTCAGGCTGACACAAATGCCAACCAGTTTGCAAAGACAAAGTCCCGGCCCTGCTTGACGTCGCTTTCCTGTCGAGCGGATGGTTGTAGCTGAAGACCCCGCTCCAGCTCTCATCTCCGAACGATTTGCATTGCGGGCTTTTATCACGCGGCCAAAGTAAGCTATCTAAAGACACGATGGCGGGCGCGCCATTAGCCCGACCCGGGGAGGATTCGCTCTCGTGCACGCCCTAACTTACG
This sequence comes from Binataceae bacterium (SeqCode), assembly GCA_035626155.1. Taxonomy (GTDB): domain Bacteria; phylum Desulfobacterota; class Binatia; order Binatales; family Binataceae; genus DASPOF01. The sequence goes on along the minus strand of DASPOF010000012.1, from coordinate 23,745 downwards.
AAGCACCATCGACACTCGAGCAGGCGATCAGCATTCTCAGAACCTATGGCGAGCGAGCGCGGCCGCTGGCCGGCGGCTCCGACCTGATCATCCAGATGCGAATGGGACTGCGCCGGCCCGAGCACGTGGTCGATGTAAAGCACATCAAGGAATTGCAGGAGTTCTCGTTCGATTCGCGCGCGGGACTGAGGGTCGGAGCGGCGGTGAGCTGCACCGATATCTGCGCGCGTCCGGAGATGCATCGCCATTACCCCGGTCTGACCGAGGCGGCGCATCTGATTGGATCGGTGCAGGTTCAGAACCGCGCGACGATGGGCGGCAACCTGTGCAACGGATCGCCCGCCGCCGACACGACGCCCGCGCTGATCGCGCTCGGCGCGCGCGCGCGCGTCGCCGGTCCCAAGGGCGAGCGGGAAGTTCCGGTCGAGAAATTCTGCATCGCTCCCGGGCGCACCGTGCTCGAGCCGGGTGAATTGCTCGTCCAGATTCTGATCGCGCCTCCGGCCCCGCATTCGAGCGACGCCTATCTGCGCTTCATCCCGCGCAACGAGATGGATATCGCGGTGGTCGGCGTGGGCTCGGCGGTGACCCTCGATGGCGACCGGGTGAAAGCCGCGCGAATCGCGCTTGGCGCGGTCGGGCCGACCCCGATTTTCGCGGCCAAGGCGGGGGAGTCGCTCGCGGGCAAGCGGCTCGATGACGCGGCGATCGAGACCGCGGCGCGCCTTGCAATCGAGGCCTCATCGCCAATCGACGACATGCGCGGCACGATCGAACATCGCCGCCACGTGACCGGCGTGCTCACCCGGCGGACGCTCAGGATTGCCGCCGAACGCGCACGCAAGAGCTGAAATTCGGCCGCAACCAAAGAGAGAATTACCAGATGCCCAAACACACCCTGGTTGAAGCGACGGTTAACGGCGAGCAGGTCGAGTTCCTGTGCGAACCGCGACAGAGCCTGCTCGAATGCCTGCGCGACGTGCTGGAGCTCACCGGCACCAAGGAGGGATGCCTCACCGGCGACTGCGGCGCGTGCAGCGTGCTCGTGGACGGCAAGGTAGTGTGCTCGTGCCTGATGCTCGGCGTCGAGGCGGCGGGGCGCAACATCGTGACCGTCGAGGGGCTCGCCGATGGGCCGAATCTCCATCCGCTCCAGCAGAAGTTCCTTGAACACGCGAGCCTGCAGTGCGGAATCTGCACGCCCGGCATCCTGATGTCATCCAAGGCGCTCCTCGACCGCAACCCCGATCCCAGCGAGGCCGAAGTGCGTTACGCGCTGGCCGGCAATCTTTGCCGATGCACCGGGTACGACAAGATCGTTCGCGCGGTGCTGGATGCGGCGAAGGTGATGCGCGAATCATCCGCTGACCGTAAGGCGGCGAACAGCTAAGATCGCCTGGTAAAGGGGCGCGATATACCAACTCGGCGAGGTCTCTTTATGGCAGACTCAACCGGCAGTAGCTTCAAGGTGATCGGCACTCGTCCGATCCGCCCCGACGGCCTGGACAGAGTGACCGGGCGGGCGAAATATGGCGCGGATTATTCCTTCCCCGGGATGCTGTACGGCAAGTTACTCCGCAGCCCGCACGCGCACGCGATAATCAAATCGATTAATTTCCAGAAGGCGCTCAAGCTGCCGGGCGTCAAGGCGATCGTGACCGCCAAGGACCTGCCCGAGGCGGCCAACCGTGAGGAAGCGGCGGGCGAGTTGGCGGTCAATCCGCACTATCTCACGCGCAACGTGCTGGCGCACGAAAAAGTCCTCTATGACGGCCACGCGATCGCCGCCGTCGCCGCGACCAGCCCCCACATCGCCGAGGAGGCGGTGCGGCTGATCGAGGTCGAATACGAAGTCCTGCCCCCCGTGATGACGGTCGAAGACGCGATGAAGCCCGGCGCACCCATCCTGCTGCCCGAGCTGCGCAACGCCGAGGAGGGCGACAAGCAGACCAACGTCGCGCGCCACATCCAGTTCAAGGTCGGCGATGTCGAGGCCGGCTTCAAGGCCGCCGACTTCGTCGTCGAGCGCGAATTCAAGACCGCGATGGTGCATCAGGGCTATATCGAGCCGCACAATGCGGTCGGAATCTGGAACCCCGACGGGCAGGCGACCATCTATTGCTCCACCCAGGGGCCGTTCGAGGTGCGCCAGTTCAGCGCTCAGGTGCTCGGCGTTCCGGTCGGGAAAATCAAGGTCGTCGCGACCGAGCTCGGCGGCGGCTTCGGCGGCAAGACCGTCATCTACCTCGAGCCGCTCTCTGTCCTGCTCTCGCAGAAAACCGGCCATCCGGTGAAGCTCGTGATGAACCGGGCCGAGGTCTTGCGCGCGACCGGGCCGACCTCGGGCTCAACGATCCGGGTCAAGATGGGCGCGACGCGGGACGGCAAAATCACCGCGGCGCAGATCTGGATGGCCTACGAGGCGGGCGCATATCCGGGCTCGCCGGTGGGCGCGGGCGCGATGACGATCATCGGGCCGTACAACATCGAGAACCGCCTGATTGACGCCTACGATGTCGTCGTCAATCGCCCCAAGATCGCGTCATACCGCGCACCCGGCTCGACCAACGCCGCCTTCGCATCCGAGACGGTCATCGACGAACTCGCCGAGAAGTGCGGCATGGATCCGCTCGACTTCCGGATGAAGAACGGGTCGCGCGAGGGCACGCCGCAGCCGGTGGGACCGCCGTTCAGGAAAATCGGGTTCATCGAGACCTGCGAGGCGATCAAGAACAGCGACCATTACAAGTCGAAACTGGTGGGCCCCAACCGCGGCCGCGGCATCGCGTCGGGCTTCTGGTTCAACGCCGGGATGTCTTCGTCGGCAATGGTCAATATCCATGCCGATGGCACCGCGAGCGTCGTCACGGGCTCGGTGGATATCGCCGGCACGCGCACCTCGATGGCGATGATCGCGGCGGAGGTGCTCGGGATGCCGATGTCCGACGTGCGCCCGGTGGTTGCCGACACCGATTCGATCGGTCACACCAACCTGAGCGCGGGCAGCCGCACGACCTTCGCGACCGGCACCGCGGTGTACGAGGCGGCGCTCGATGCGATCCGCCAGCTAAAGGAACGCGCCGCGATAGTGTGGGAGAAGAAGCCCGACGAGGTCGATTTCCGCGACGGCAAGCTCATCGCCAAGGGCAACGGCGTTCCGCCGATGTCCATCAGGGACCTCGCTCCGCGATTCGCCCGCACCGGCGGGCCGATCACCGGCCGTGCCGCGGTCACGCCCCGCGGCGTAGGACCCGCATTCGCAACCATCTGCGTCGATGTCGAAGTCGATCCCGAAACGGGCAAGGTTCAGATCCTCCGCTGCACCGTTGCACAAGACGTCGGCCGCGCCATTCATCCCGCTTACGTTGAGGGCCAACTGCAAGGCGGCGTGGCGCAGGGAATCGGATGGGCGCTCAACGAAGAGTACGTTTACGATGCCAAGGGCATCCTGCGTAACACGGGCCTGCTCGATTACCGGATGCCGACCTGCCTCGACCTGCCCATGATCGACACGATCCTCGTCGAAGTGCCCAACCCCGGCCATCCCTTCGGCGTGCGCGGGGTTGGCGAGGTTCCGATCGTTCCAGGACCCGCGGCGGTTGCCAACGCAATCTATCATGCGGCCGGGGTCAGGATGAGGGAGACACCGATGTCACCGCCGCGTCTGCTGAAGGCAATACTGAGCAAGGGCGCTGCCGAGGAGGCGCGTCCGGCATCGGCGAGTTAATCCACCGCGTCGTTTTGGGCCGGACCCATCGCGGTCCGGCCCTTTTCTTTCATGGCAATCGTCGTTATTCCATCCCTGCTTCGCAAGCACACGGACGGACGCGATCGCATCGACGTGCCCGGCCGTAACGTGGGCGAACTCATCGCCGAACTCGAACGCCGGTTTCCCGGGTTCGCAGCTCATCTGATCGAGGAGGGGGAACTGAAGCCGTCGATCGCCGTCTCGATCGACGGCGAAATCGGTACAGCCGGGCTTTTGGAGCCAGTCGGCGATGCGAGCGAGGTGCATTTCCTCCCGGCCATCGGCGGCGGAGCCCACCCGGCCCGGATCGGTCAGCGGTTCTAAATCGCCAGCTTCTCGGCAGCGGGATGAGAATAGTCGGCCGAGCGACGGCTAAACCCTGATACTGTTACAGTTAAGTGACCGGGGCGTGAGCCTATTTTTGCGCGATTTGCCATTGCGCTCAGCTTGGCGATGCGTACAATACGATCCGCTAACCGGGGTTTGCCCCCCTTTTCCCGGCTGGCTACGGGCTGGGCGGAGCAATTCGTCCGGCCCTATTTTTTCCGGATTGAGAATGCTGCGCGGCGTTGGCGCACACGGCCAGGAACACCCGACCGTGCGCCGCGACTGGCTCGGTTCGGACTTATTGACCCGGGAGTGAGGCTTGGAGCGCCGCCTGCCTCTACCAGGACGTTGAGAAAAGCGAGAGCCTCGCAGTTCGACGGCCCTGCGGTCTCAATATCCTGCGTAAAAGATGGCTTCCTTCCTCTATCTTCTCTCCCGGTCCTTTCCGGGGGAGATAAGAGAGGGGGTGCAGGCTGTGATTTATCACCAGCCTGCTAACGGTAGATCAAAACCGAGCACGGAGCATTGCGCGCGAGCTTCTCGGAGACGCTTCCCATGAGAAGACGCTCGCCGCCGGTGCGGCCGTGGGTCCCCATCACGATCAGACTAATCTGCTGTTGGTTCGCGTAATCGGCAAGCGTGGTCACGGGAGGTCCGACCATCACTGCCGTGGTGACCTTGTCCGAATCGGCGAACTCGGCCTTCTTTATTCGCGCGAGTTCCTCCTCGCCCTGCTCGAGCATCGAGCTTTCACGCGCCAGTTCGCGGGAGCTGATTATGAGTTGCGGCTCGACCACATGGACCACGTGCATCTCCGCATTGAGGTCCTTCGCAAGTTCCCACGCGGCGCGCATCGCGCGCATCGAGTACTCAGAGAAATCGATTGGGGCAAGAATTTTCTTTATCTGCTGAATCATCGCTCCCTCCCCGGAATTCTCGAAGTACCACGCCGCCACGAGCGGCTGCAAACCGATCCAAAGTGTGCCATTATGCCGCCCCAGGCAAATTTCCGGCCCGCAGCTTGCGCCGGGTAGGGAGCGACGATATGAGGGGAACGGTTTTCCATGGTCCGCACGATGTCCGGGTCGAACGGGTACCTGATCCGGCGATCAAATCACCCACCGACGCCATCGTTCGAATCACCCGCGCCGCAATCTGCGGCTCTGACCTGCACTTCTACCACGGCCGCCCGCCGGTCGCCGGCGGCTTCGTGCTCGGTCACGAGGGCGTTGGCGTAGTCGAGGAGACCGGCTCTGCAATCAGAGGCCTGCGCAAGGGGCAACGAGTAGTGATCAGCGCCACCGTAGCGTGCGGACAGTGCTTCTATTGCCGGCGCGGACAGGTTTCGCAGTGCGTCCAGAGCGCGATACTGGGTTACGGGCCCAACGCGGCCGGCAAACACGGCAACGTCGGAGGCGCGCAGGCCGAGGCGATCTGCGTCCCGTGCGCCGACTACACCTGCTTTCCATTGCCGGATTCGATCGATGACGACCGGGCGGCTTTTCTCGCCGACATCCTGCCGACCGCCTACTTTGGCGCGGTCAACGGCGAAATTCGCCCGGGCGATGTCGTGGCGGTGTTCGGATGCGGACCGGTCGGGCTGTGCGCGGTAATGACGGCGCAGTTGTTCGGCCCCGCGGAAGTGATCGCCGTGGATACCCTGCCCTATCGCCTCGAGCTCGCCAAAAAGCTGGGCGCGCTGCCGGCCCAGGCCGCCGAGGCGCAACAGATCATCCTTGCCCGAAGCGAGGGGCGCGGCGCAGACGTCACGATCGAGGCCGTCGGCAGCGCGGAGGCGCTCAACGCATCGTTTGGCGCGGTGCGTGGCGGCGGAACGGTCTCGATGATCGGCGTTTACAGCGCGCTCACGTGGGACTATCCGATGTCGCTCGGGTTCAGGCGCAATCTGACGTTCCGCGTCGGACTCGCCGATATCAACGCCTATATCCCTGTGCTCGCACGATTGATCGAGCACGGCAAGATCGATCCGAAGCCGCTCATCAGCCACGTGCTGCCTCTCGATGAGGCGGCGCGCGGCTACCGGGTTTTCGATGAGCACACCGAGAGCGTCGTGAAAGTGCTGCTCAAGCCTTAGCAGGCTGGTGATAAATCACAGCCTGCTAAGTCAGTGACCGGCGACCGGCATCGCAAACAGGTCATTCTTCTTCATCAGGAAAACCAACGGGACCATGCACGCGCAGAGCACCGCCGTCAGCCAAACTGCGTCGACAAACGCGAGCGCGGTGGCCTGCTTCAGCACGCTGCCATAAATCCTGCCGACACCCTGTCCGAGCATCGCCGGCCTGCCGATGCCCGAATGAAAGAGCAGGACGCCCAGATCGCGGGTCGCCGAACGCGCCGCCGGCTCATAGGCCGAGATGTGCGTCGATAGCACGTCCTGGTGGAATTGCGAGCGCCGGCCGATGACCGTTTCGACCATCGAGATGCCGACGCTGCCGCCGATGTTCCGCGCCAGGTTGACCATCCCGGCCACCATGTTGTTCTTCTCCTGCGGCAGTCCCACGTACGCCATCATCGAGATCGGCATGAAGAGAAACGCGAGTCCGGCCGACTGGTACACGCGGTACATCATCGCCGTCCGGTAATCCGTCTGCAGGTTCAGACTCGTCATGTGGTACAGCGCCAGGGCCATCACGATGAACCCGAAAGCGATCAGCATTCGCGCGTCCACCCTCGCCATCAGCAGGCCCACGATCGGCATCAGAATCATGATCGTGAAGCCGCCCGGCGTCAGCACCATCCCGGACTGCTGCGCAGAATACCCGAGCAGCAACTCCACGTACTGCGGCAGCAGGACAGTCGTGCCGTAGAGCGCGATTCCGACCACAAACATCGCGATATTCGAAGCCACGTAGGTCCGGTTGCGAAACAGCCGGAGATCGGCCACCGGTTGTTCCTGGCCGAGCTCCCAGATCACGAATGCGATGAGCGCGACCGCCGAGATGACCGTCGCCGTGATGATGAACGGCGACTGGAACCAGTCCTCGCGCTGGCCCTTGTCGAGCATCACCTGCAGGAAGCCAAGCCCGACCGCGACCAGGCCAAGGCCGACGTAGTCGATGCCGGCGGAGGCGAAACGTTTCATCTCCTCCTTGAGGTAGGGCGGATCTTCGACGACCCGGTAGCTGAACAGCAGCGAGAGGATGCCAACCGGCACATTGATGAAAAATATCCAGCGCCAGTTGAAATGGTCGGTGATATAGCCGCCGAGCGTTGGACCGATTGCGGGCGCAAGTACCACCGCCATCCCGTAGATGGAGAACGCCATTGCGCGCTCCGCCGGCTCGAATGTGTCAGCGAGTATCGACTGTTCGCTCGGCTGGAGCCCTCCCCCACCCGCGCCCTGAATCACACGCAGCAGCACCAGCGTCCCAAGCGTCGGAGCAAGCCCGCACAGGAACGAGCTGATGGTGAAAATCGCCACGCATGCCATGTAAAAGCGCTTGCGGCCGGTCCAACCGATCACCCACCCGCTTACCGGCAGCACGATCGCATTGGAGACCAGGTACGAGGTGAGCACCCACGTACTCTCGTCCACGCCCGCCGAGAGCCCGCCTGCGATGTTCGGCAGCGCCACGTTGGCGATGCTGGTGTCGAGGATCTCCATGAAGGTCGCCATCGTAACCGTAAGCGCGACCGCCCATTTGTTGTGCGATGGTTTCCAGAGGCGCTCGGATGGCGGAGCTGCCGCACCATTGGCGTGAGCGGCAGGCTCGACTGCGGCTACCTGACCCACACGGTCGGCTCCACGGACATCCCCGGGCGCAGCAGGCGATCGCTGTTCTGCCCGGCGTCAAGGCGAATCCTGACCGGGAAGCGCTGGACGACCTTGACGTAGTTGCCGGTCGCGTTTTCCGGCGGGATCATGCTGTATTTTTCGCCGCTTGCGCCGGCGAGTCCCTCGACGCGACCGGTGTATTCGCGGCCGACCGCATCGACGCTAATCGTAACGCGCTGGCCCGGGCGGATCCGGCGAAGCTGGGTCTCCTTGAAGTTCGCGGTCACCCAGACGCCGTCGATCGGAACGACCGCCATCAGGTCCTCGCCCGGTTGCATGCGCTGGCCGACTTCGACCGTCTTCTTGCCAACCACGCCATCGACGGGCGCGACGATCGTCGTGTAGCCAACGTTGAGCAGCGCCTGATCGAGAGCGGCCTGCGCCGCTTTGACGCCGGCCTCGCGCAGGGCGATTGCCTTGAGCGCGGCGGCCGCCGCCGCCCGATCGGACTCGACCGCTGCCGCCGCCACGTCCGCGGTTCGGACGCTTTCCTCGTTCTGCGAGCGCGACGCCACGCCCTGATCGAAGAGCTGCTGGTAACGCTCCGCATCGTGGCTGGCCTTGGCGTCGGTCGCTTCGGACTGTCTCAGGCGCGCAAGCGCCGAATCGTGATCGCGCCTGGCGGTTTCGACGAGCGCCTCGGCCTGGGCCAGGTCGGCGCGCGCCTTTTCAACGGCGATCTGGTAATCGCGCGGATCCATCTCGGCGAGCTTGTCGCCCGCCTTCACGTACTGAGAGTTCTCGACAAAGACCCCGACGACGGTCCCCTCGATTCGCGAGCTGACCGGGTTGATATGTCCATCGACCTGGGCGTCGTCGGTAGCCTCGTACGAGTCGACGTAGTTGAAGGCTCGAATGCCCGCCGCCGCCAGCGCCCCGGCGAGCGCCAGCCCCAGCGCGAGCCGAACCGCTCGCCCAAGCGGGGAGCGCGCCCGCTGAATCGGCGCGCTGGCCGAAGGAGCCGCAGGTTCCTCCATGATGGCCTCCGGCGGCAGCCGCACAGGTCTTTTCTCGGATGCCTCCTGCGGCGCGCCCGAGCGATGCGTCTGGTCGCCGCCGGAGTCTCTTGGGCGGGGAATATCGAACTCGGTTTGAACGTCATCGAGCATCGTCAAAGCCCTTCGCATCCCGGCCGCGGCCGTTCGCCTGCGCCCCGGAATGCTCCGACGGACCCGCGCCCGGGGCGCGATCCGTGCGCGCGCGATCGAGATGCGGTCCGGCCGAGAGCTGGCCTCCGAGGCATCGCAGGAATTCCCGGTGCTTGCGCCGGAACCTCGGATCGGTTGGCGACATCCCGAACACCAGCTCCGTCATTTGCGGAAAGGCGAACGGAAAGGAGGTCAGGGCGATGGTGGAGATGAAGAGTTGGCTGAGGTCGATGCCGGAAGGAACCGCGCCGTGGCTTTGCGCGCGCTTAAGCTTCGCGATCACCCTGCGGAACAGGTCGCGCCGCTCAGCCTCGGCCACCAGTTTCGCGCCGCTCGCCTCCAGCGCCTCCCATTGCAGCATCCGCATCCAGTCCAGATCGCGCCGGACTTGATCCTCGAGGTAAAGCAGCGCCTCGGCGAAGTCTTCGGGGGTCGATTCGATCGCCTGCGCCTTCTCCGCAATTTTCCGCCGCTGCACCTCTGCGTAAAGCTCGCGCTTGCTGCCGTAGCAGTAGTACAGCATCCGCTTGTTGATTCTCGCCCGGCGCGCGATCGCTTCCGTGCGCGCTCCGGCAAGGCCGTTGGCCGAGAATTCGGCCAGCGCCGCCGAGAGGATTCGTTCCCTGGTCCGATTCAGGTCGCGCCTGGCTGCCATCGTGAGAATCCCGCGCGCGGGGAGCGCCCCGCGTAGTTAACCATCCGGTTAATTATCTAATTAACCAAACGGTTAACGTGAGTCAACCGCGGCTCACGGCCCGGGGCCGGCGCGCCCGCGCGGCTCCCGGGCGGATCGCATGCGCGCAAGCCAGGTTTAAGATGATTCACCGGAGTCCGCCGCCTGCTGGTGCGGTTCCAACTTTTTGGCTCTAATATCGGCGAGAAATTATGCAAGCCGCGCCTCGGTGTAATGGAGCCGGGACTGGAGTTATCCCGAAACAATCGGAGCGGCGATAGCAAAATGAGGTGTCGCGATGGCAGATGACGCAGTAAAGGTCCGAATCGAAGGCGAGCTTGCCTATATTGTCCTCAACCGTCCCGAAAAACGAAACGCGGTGAATGGCGCGATGCTCAAGGGGCTGGCCGATGCGGCCGCCGAGGTGGACCGCCCCGAGGTTCGCGCGGTAATCCTTTACGGCGAGGGCCAGGTCTTCTCCGCTGGTATCGACTTCTCCTCCTTCTCATCCGACGCGGGATTAGGGGGCTTGGGCGGCGGCGGTCTGAGCCTCGCGGGCCTTCGCCGCGGGATCGGCGAATCTCAGGCGACGCTCAATCGCCTCGAAAGCATGGAGAAACCGGTCATCGGCGCGCTCCATGGCTACGTGGGCGGACTGGGCCTCGAAATCGCCCTTGCCTGCGATGCGCGCATTGCCGCGGCGGGAACTCGGCTGGGAATGCCCGAAGTCCGAATCGGGCTGATTCCCGATTGCGGCGGCACCACGCGCCTTACCCGGACCGTTGGGTACGCGCGATCCAAGGAACTGATTATGACCGCCCGGATGATCGACGCGGTTGAGGCCGAGCGAATCGGACTGGTCAATCGCGTCGCCGCAGCCGGCGCTCATATCGCCGCTGCCGAGGAGCTGGCCCGGGAGATCGCCCGCAATGCGCCGCTCGCAGTCGGGCTTGCAAAGCGCCTGATCGACCGCGGGCAGGGTCTCGACAAGATGAGCTTCATGGAGCTCGAGGCGCTCGCGCAAAGCTCGCTGCTGCTGACCGAGGATTCCCGCGAGGGAGGCCGCGCGCTGGCCGAGCGGCGCGACCCCAAGTTCAAGGGGCGCTGAGCCGGATCTCGAACCCCGCCTCGAACGATTCGCCGGGCTCAAGCTTGCGCATCCCCGACTCGATTCCGCGCGCCGCCAGATTGAACGCGTCGGGCGCGCACGTGTACGGCTCGAGCGCTATCACCGGCCGGCCGGCTGGAGCGTAAACGACAAGATCACCGAATGGCGCATCGGCGCGAAGCTCGATTGCGATCCGTGCGGCCGGATCGATCAGCCGCGCGCACGGCTCTTGCGCGTCGCGCCCCGGGCCGAGCCGAAACGCATCATCGTATGACTCGTCGCCCAACGTGCGCGGCGCACGCAGATCATACTTGCCCGCAAGCGCCTCGGGTGCGCGTACCGGGATCAAGCTCTCATCGAGCGGCCATCGCGAAACCGCCGCCGGAACCGAAAGGCGCAGCGACTGGCGAGTCCCGCGCGGGTCAAGCGGCGCATGAAAGTACGGATGAGCGCCAAATCCGAACGGCATCACCGCATCGCCCGTGTTTCGCACCGCAGCCCTGCATCGCAGGCCGCCGCCGATTTCGTAGTCGAGTTCGAGCCTGAATCGATACGGCCAAACGCGCGACAGCTCGGGGCTGGCCGATGAATCCAGCTCCGCGCGCAAATAGTACGGTCCCCGGCGGATGACTCGGTATGCGCAGTTCCACGCCAGTCCGTGAATCGCATGGCCGCGCGCAGGCTCGTTTGCCGGCAGAGTTACGGCGCGGCCGGCGAAATCGAATCGCGCCCGTGCGATGCGTCCCGGCCACGGAAACAGAATGGGAATTCCACTCGCGAATGGATCATTGCGCAAATGTTCGGGAGTGGACGGCCCGGCGATCACTTCCAGGGTGCCGACGCGGTAGCTCATGCATTGGCATCCCGCCTCCGGCACGATGACGGCGCGCTCGGCCTGAGCTTCGATCGTGACCAATTCCATGAGCGGCGCGAGTCAGGCCATGATGTGAGCGGCGTTGGCAGGTTCTGTCTCTTTCAACATCCTGCCGTGAGGCGTGCGCGGACGGGCCCGGTCGCGCAGTCGCTCTGATGGCGGGTCGATCCCTCCCGCGACAACTATGCCTGCAACCGGAAGCCCCCCAGCGGCTCCGGGATTCGGAAGATGGCGCGCGTGATGCGCTGCGGTGGGTGCGGCGTGCTAGCGCTCGCGCCCGCCGCCTCGGTCGCCGCCGCTGCGCGCCTGCGCTTCGTTGACTCGAATCGCTCGCCCCTTAATTTCGCGCCCGTTGAGTTTCTTGATGGCGGCTTCTGCGGCCTCGTCCGTCGCCATCTCGACGAAACCAAACCCCCGCGAACGATTGGTCGCCCGGTCGACGATGACCTGGGAGCTGTCTACCTTACCAGCCTCCGAGAACGCATCGTGCAGATCCTGGTCCGTGACAGTCCAAGCCAGATTCCCAACGTACAGTCTCCGCCCCATTAACTTCACTCCGGCGCTGCTTCTTCGCTTCGTCCCCCAGCACGCCGCCTGTGCGATCTCCTGCTCACAACTGAGATGCTATCGACAGACAGTCAGTCAGGGAGCCAAAGTCGATGGCGCGCACATCTCAAATTTGCGACTTTTTATACCACCGCGGCAGCTTTGAACATAGCTCTTATCGCATGGCGCTGTTAGCGGCAGTGCAAATGAATTCTGCCCCGCCCACCGCGCGGAGGAATTCCAGGCGCCCGGCGCGCGATATCACTAAACCGGCTGTCAGAAAAATTCGCAGGAAAACACGCGGGAATTGGAGTCGCCTGCGCCCCTAACGACCACTCGCGCCAAAACGATAACGTCGTTCTATCACCATCGCGGGCCGAGCGGCGGACGCCGCCTGGGCACTCGCGCCGATCCCGGATGTTGCGCTCCCGGCTGGGGTTCGCGCAGGTGCGCTATGGTAATCGCAGCGGATAGCCATCGCGCGAAAATGAGCTTTCTTCCAAACGCGCAAAAGCTCAATCGCTAAAAGTCGCAACCTTCAGCAACGCCAATATGCATTGCGGCGATGTGAGGGCGTGCGCGGTGCCGACTCGGTTCCCTGGCAGGATATTGAGAAAACGTGACATCGCATTTCGAGTGCGCCGCGGTCTCAACATCCTGCGTGAAAGATGGTTGCTTTCCTCCATCTTCTCCCCTGGTCTTTTCCGGGAGAGATAAGAGAGGGGGAGCAGGCTGTGATTTATCACCAGCCTGCTAGTCGAGGTCAAATCGTCTGACGATCGGCTGAATATAATAGACGCGCAACCGCGAGCGGCATCCGGTGGCGCCGATGCTAATCGGCGCCGCACTGGCCAGGTGGTCAGTTCCGGCGGCGGCTTCGCGATCACCCCTTTGAGTCGCCGCCGGGCCGATACAGGCCATCCTGTTGGGTATCGCTGCCAATATCCTGTCGCCATTATTTGTACTGAGAATATGCGCAAAATCGCTTGTAGTGCACAATGATGTTGTGTAAGTTCATACCACATTCATTACCCGGTCATCAGGAAAAGGAGCCGACACGATGCCACGAAGGAAAAGAGCCGCTGGAGTTTCGTCCGCTATCCGAAAGGTCCAGCAGCAGGCGCGCGGTGTACTAATCACTCTCCAGAACGAGATTCGCGCGAAGGAGGGCGAGCTCAGGCAGCTCAAGGACGAGGAGTCGCGCCTGAGCCAGTTGTTTGGCCGCGCGGCCGCTGCGCCAAAAGCAGCGCCGCGAGCCAGGGGAGGCGGGCGAATCAACTGGCGCGCCGTGCTCAAGCAGTTGCCCAAGGAATTCAAAGCCTCGAACGTGCGCTCGGTTCGCGGCCTCAAGGGCAAGCGCCCGTCTGAAATCTTCGCGGCGATCACACGCTGGATCGACGCGGGGCTCGCCAAGCGCAAGGCGCGCGGAGTTTACGAGCGCGCATAAGCCTGCGATTTGATACCCCGGGGCCGGGACTGGCAATCACCAGTTCCCGGCCACTTGCAGCGGTCATCGCAGGGCGATGACGGGAGGGGTGCTCCTGCGATTTTCATCGGCCGCTGCAATTGGATTGTGTCCCCCAGCCTGATGAGTTGGTTTGTCGGCCACCCGATTCGTACTGATGTTCACTGGCCAGCGCGAATTGACACCATCTGATATCCTGGTTGGAGAATCGGGCTCATAGGATCATGGCCGTCAAGACTATCGAATGGCGCGCCGGCGCGGTGCGCATGATCGATCAGCGCCTGCTCCCGGGCCGGGAAGTGATTCGCACTTACCGCGACTATCGCAGGGTCGCCGAGGCGATACGCACGATGGTAATTCGCGGCGCGCCGGCCATCGGAGTTGCCGCGGCGATGGGCGCCGCTCTGGGTATCCGGGGCACCAGCGGCGCGCGCGCGCGCAAGCGCTTCGCCGAAGTCGCAAAAACGCTCCGCGCTACGCGTCCGACGGCGGTGAATCTAGCGTGGGCGCTTCATCGGATGGGCCGGGTGCTCGAAGAGAACCTGGCGCTCAACTCGAAGCAGCTATTCGAGCGGATGCGCGATGAGGCCTGCGCGATTTACGACGAGGACCTGGCGGCCAATCGAGCGCTGGGACGCTTCGGAGCGGCGCTGCTGAGCGATCGCGCAACCGTCCTGACGCATTGCAACGCCGGCGCGCTTGCGACCGCGGGCTATGGAACCGCGCTCGGCGTGGTTCGCGCGGCGCGGGAGGCGGGCAAGCAAATCGAGGTAATCGCCGATGAGACCCGTCCGTTCCTCCAGGGCTCCCGGCTGACGGCGTGGGAACTGCGCAAGGATCGAATTCCGGTGACGGTCATCGCGGACAACATGGCCGCAAGCGTGCTCGCCGCCGGCCGCGTGCAGTGCGTAATCGTAGGGACGGATCGGACGGCCGCCAATGGGGACGTTGCCAACAAGATCGGGACCTATCCGCTGGCGGTGCTCGCGCGCCGCCATGGCGTGCCTTTCTACGTCGCCGCCCCGCTCTCCTCGATCGATCTCAACTGTCCGTCCGGCAGCGCGATCCCGATCGAGGAACGCTCGCCGAGCGAAGTCACCCGGTTTGCGGGGAAGCAGGTCGCGCCGATAGGCGTGGCGGCATTCAATCCCGCCTTCGATGTGACCCCGGCCGATCTCGTGACCGCAATAATCACCGAACGCGGAGTCGCATATCCTCCCTACCGCGAGAGTCTCGCGGCGCTGAAGCAAGGCGCCTGACGCGCTGTCGCGGGACCGCTTGCGCGGCCCACGGCGAAATCGCTTGGCCAATCGGCAGGCCTTCCGATCGCTACTGACTCTCCGATTGAGTATTCCCGGCTACTCGCTCAAGTGATCGAGGTACTCGGAAAGCCCGTAGCCCACCTTATCGCCCCATCGCCACTCGGTCATCCCCTCGGCGATCCGTGTGACTATTCCTGCGCGGCGGTTGCGCAACGGGATCATCGAGATGACCTTGCCGGTAATCACGGCCGGCTCGCCGCCGTCCTCGGCGGTGCAGGTCACCTTGATGCGATCGTGGAGCTGCTGCTCGCCGGCGAACTCGGTATCGATCTTGACTTTCTGGATGTTCAGGTTCGGCTGGCCTTTGCGGGCGATGAAGCCGCCCTGGTGCTCGGTGCCATCGCGGTTGACCGTAATCGTCGCCATCCCGCCAAGGGTTTCGTCGAAATTCATGGTGAGCCAGCGATAGTACTTTGGCGCCTGCCAGTAGCGCGGGCCCCAGCTATGATCGCGCAGGCCGAGCCCGTCGAGCTTGTACTCGCCCGCACCCTCGACGGTGAGCTTGCCCACGGCGTGGCCGAGTTGTTCGAGATGGCCGCGCGCGAACTGCGCGCTTGGGTCGCCGTCGGTCTTGATCGATTCCCATCCGCGCGCGGTCTTCTCCCGCAACTCTCCGCCAAATCCCGGCGATATGCCGTAGTAGTCGATCTCGAGATGGGCCGATGCGTACGGATTCTCCTTGAATGCCTTGGCCGGGTCGGCCATCTGCAGCGGATCGCGGAGCATGCAGACCTTGCCCGCGTAAGTGACGCGATGATGCTCGAACGGTTTCAGCACTTCGAACTTGAGATGCCCGGCATCGAGCGCGTCGTTGTTCTTGATTTCCGGGCGCTGAAACATGAAGCCGACCTTTCCGTCCGGCAGATACAGGCACACCGTCATCTCGGCGTATCCCTCGTTGGGCCGATTGCCGAGACGAGCGAAGCCGCCGACGCGGAGATTGCGATCGTAAAAGTTGTAATAGGCGCTCTCGTTGTAATTCGACTCCCCCGTGTTGGGGTGCATCAGGTCATCTTGTTCGAGCAGTATCACTTTGCGCTCGGCCATGGGTTTATCTCCTTGTCTGAATTTCGGTTGGGTTAATTTCGCGCTCGCGATGCGTCAGCACTTCATCGGGCTGGTGAATAAACCGCGCTAGCCTGCGGCATTGCGCGCGGCCAGGTCGGCCTCGATGTATCTCGGATTTGCGATCCTGAGTTTATCCTCGACGCTCCGGCGGACGGCGGCCAGCACTTGCGCGCGCCAACCCCCCGCATCCGCCTCGCCCGCGCGGATTTTCCCGCAAAGCTCCTCGCTGAGCGCGAGCGCCGCCTTGTGCAATTCGTCCAGTCCCTGGATTTGCGGCTCGGGATGGCCGAGCAGTTGGGCCAGGGCGCGAACCTCGTTTCGGACGAAGCCGTCCTCCATCTGGATTTCGCGCGCGACGATGCGCATCACGTTGGCGGCCACGCGGCTTTGAAACTGGGCTCGCCCCTTGGTCGCCGCGACGATCTCGCGGTCGATGAAGTCGGCCGCCGCCTCGAGCAATTCGATTGCGGTTGGTCTGTCCTGCATGATTCTCTCGCGATTCCCGTCGCGCATCGGCGCGGGCGGCTTTCTCCTTCAGGCTTCGATCAGGTTGAGCAGTTCGAGTTCGGTCTCCGCGGTGCGCCGGCCGATGCTGGCGAGCTCGACGCTCTTAACGTAGCCGTCGATATGCGTTCGCGCCTGGCTGATCGTGATGATTCCCCAGCGGAGATTTCCGAACACCTCCCAGAAACGCACCGCCTCGGGGTCCACCGCAATTCCGCTCGCCTTCTCGTAGGCGCGAAAGAAATCCTCGCGCATCCCGAGCCCTCCGACCGGCTTCTGATCGTTGCCGAAGCGCCACGCACGCACGCATATCCAGCCGAGGTCTTCCATCGGATCGCCCAGGTGCGAAAGCTCCCAGTCGAGAATCGAGCGCACGCCTTCGGGTCCGAAGATCACGTTCCCGATCCGGTAATCGCCGTGGACCAGCGTCTTGCGCGGCGTGCGGGGGATTTTTCCGAGCAGCCACCTGAAGGCGAGCTCGAATGCCGGATGGGGCTCGAGCGCGAGGAGCCGAAAACTGTCGTCGAATCGCTGGACCTCGGCGCGCGCGGCGTTCTCGCCGGGCTCGGGCAGAAAGTCGAGCTTGTGCTTGACCGGATCGACGCGATGGATGCCGGCGAGTATCTCGGCCAGTTGCGCGGGCATCACTTCCCGCGCCTTGGAGTATTCGTCGTCGCGCAGGAGCCGGCGCGCCAGCGTCTCGCCCTCGATTCTTTCCATGATGAAGAAGCTCGCGCCCAGGATTGCCGGGTCCTCGCCAAGCCAGAATACCTCGGGCACCGGCACGTGCTCCTCGAAGGCGGCACGCAGGATCCGGAACTCCGCGCCGCGGCTGGTCGCGATCCGATGCGCGCCGGGATCGCGCCTGAGCACCAGCGCGCGGCGCGTCGTCTCGCCACCGCGTACGAGTTCCGCATCGAACGACCAGGTCTCGCGCGATGCGCCGCCCGGCATCCGGAACAGGTTCAGTATCTGTACGCTGTCGTAGCGGCTCTGGTCGCGGATAAAAGCCGCCAGCCGCTCGGTCATTTCCGTCTGGTCCATCGTCATCCGATGTACCACGAATGCCAAAGCGGACGCACGCCGCCCGCCCCCGCCGCCTGTCGCGCGCTGACTGGGGCGAACCCCGGGCGCGCCGCTTGAAGTTGCTGGCCGGCGCGCCAGTGGGCTATTTTCGTCCGCGCAGCGAAGCGCGACGCCCGGCAGCAGGCGCACGCCAACGAGTATGCTACTTTCGCCGCCGGGCAACGAATCAAGCGCACGGAGTCCAAAAGGGGGACCCGAGAAGAATGGCACTGATATGGGTGATTCTGTCCATCGCGATCGCCGGGCTGGTGGGCGGCCTTCTCAACGCGTTCTTCGCCGCCGAGGGGTTCATTCTCTGGCGAGTGGATACTTTGCCTGATGGCCGGAAAATATGGCAGCCCGGCTTCATGGGTAACGTAGTAGTCGGAGGGGTGACCGCAATAGTCCTGGCGGCGCTGTACAGCCCGCTGGGTTCCGTGAAATTGGAATTGGCGGGTTCGCCACGAACAACCTATGACTTGACCTTGGCCGAACTCGCCGGCGCGTTCCTTTCTGGTCTTGGAGGTGCTCGGTTGTTGACCCAGGAAGTCGGCAGACACTACGATAACTTGGCGCAGCAGCAGGCCAGGGTTGCGCTCGATTCCTTGGCAAGGCCTGCGAGTCAGCAGCCGACCCAACGCGCGGAATGATAGCTAATCGGGGACTGGCAATGTCACAAGATATCGACGCACTGGCCCGCGAACTTATCAGTGAGCTCCCCGCGCTCGTCTTCACGACCGGCGACCCGGTCATCAATTATTTGGCGCCGAATGCGCTTCACAAGCTGGCGAATCTCGAGACGCTTCGGCGCACGGGGCAGGACGATGACGCCAAGAGACTCATCGAGCGAGACCTCCGGCCCACGCTCGCCAAACTGGAAGAGGTGCTGGGCGAACTGGCCAAACGCGCCCCAGCGCTGGATATGGCTGCGGTAGGCAGAGTGATGACTCTGTGCCGCGAATTCCAGGAAGCGCACCCTCCGGAACTGGAACGTTCACACGGTTAGCCAGGCGCCCCGCGGCCATGAAACGCCGCGGCGCGATTACTGACGGCCGAAGCGCTGCGCGAGCCCGTCGCCGAGCAGGTTGAAGCCCAGGATCGAGGCTCCAATCGCGATCCCCGGCGCCGTGGTCAGGTGCGGCGCGACGAGCAGAAACGCCCGGCCCGCATCGAGCATGTTCCCCCAGCTCGGCGTGGGCGGCAGCGCGCCAAGCCCGAGAAATGACAGCGCCGCCTCGGCGCCGATTATCCCGCCTACTCCGAACGTCGCCTGCACCGCCACCGGCCCGGCAAGGCCGGGCAGCAGATGACGGAAAATCAGTCGCGCGGGGCGCGCGCCGAGTGCGTCCGCCGCGTGAACGTACTCGCGTTCGCGAAGCGTGAGGACCTCGCCGCGCACCAGCCGGGCGTACCCGGTCCAGCCCATCGCGCAGAGCGCGATCGCAAGGTCGATGAGCCCGGGGCCAAGAATCGCCGCAAGCGCGATCGCGAGCAGGATGCCCGGGAATGCGAGCACGACGTCCACCGCGCGCATGACCAGGTTGTCGACCCGCCCGCCGGCGAGCGCCGCGGTTGCGCCAACCGCAGTCCCGACGGCCATCGAGAGCAGCACCACGCCGGTCGAGAGCCCGAGCGAGAGCCGCGCACCCCATACGATTCGCGCGAGCACGTCACGGCCGAGCGCATCGCACCCGAGCGGATGCGCGCGGCTTGGCCCGGCAAGCGAACGGGCAAGATCGATCGCGAGCGGATCGGCGCGCACGCTCATCGGGCCGGTTATCGCCGCAAGCGCGAGGATCGCGACGATGAGGCCGCCCAGGGCCAGCGACGGATTTCGCGCGATCGCCTTCACTGGAGACGCACCCGCGGATCGACCATCGCATAGGCCAGATCGGTCGCCATGTTGACCACCACGTAGGTCAGCGCGAACGCCAGCACGCATCCCTCGACCAGCGGGTAGTCGCGCGCGCCGATCGCGCCGATAAGCAGCCGGCCCACCCCCGGCCACGAGAAAATCACCTCCGTAATCAGCGCCCCGGTGAGCAACGCTCCCGCCTGCAGTCCCAGCAGCGTGATTACCGGCGTGAGCGCATTGCGAAGCCCGTGGCGCACCAAAGCCTGCGTCTCTGTGAGCCCCTTGCTCCGCGCGGTGCGCATGTAATCGCTCTGGCGCACCTGGATGAGGCTCTGGCGAAGCATCCGCGCGATTATCGCGGCGAGCGCGGTCCCGAGCGTGATCGCGGGAAGCACCAGGTGCGAAAGTCCGCCGCGTCCGGTCAGCGGAAGCAATCTGAGATGGAGCGAAAAGACGATCATCAGGAGCGGGCCAAGATAAATATGCGGAACCGAGATGCCGACGATTGCGAAACCCATCGCGCCCAGGTCCGCGGCGCCGCCGGGCTTCGCCCCCGCCACGATCCCAAGCGGGAAGGCGATCGCAATCCCGACGAGGAGACCTGCCGCGGCAAGTTCGAGCGTCGCCGGAAAGCGCTCGGCAATCAGGCTCGCGACCGGCTTGCGGTATGATATCGACTCTCCGAGGTCACCCTCGGCAAGACCGCGGATGAACACGCCGTACTGCTCCCAGAGCGGGAGATCGAGCCCGAGCCGATGGCGCATCCCGGCGATGTCGGCCGGCGCGGCCGTCTCGCCGAGCATCGCGACGACCGGATCGCCCGGCACCAGGTGAACGATCGCAAACGTGAGGGTGGCGACTCCGAGCGCGACCGGGACGAGCGCCGCCAGGCGCCGCAGAACGTAGCGGGTCACTCGCCCGGCTCCGCTTCGCTCGCCCCGGCGAGCCGAATTGCGGCGAGCGAGCGCAAGCTGCCGTTGGGATACGGCACGAAGCCCGCCAAAGCGCGGTTCATCACCGCGACGTTGTCCTGCCACCAGAGCGAGACGTAGGGAAGGTCCTCGGCCGCAAGCTGTTGCACGTCCGCGTAAATGCGGCGGCGCATTTGCGGGTCGATTGTCGCGCTGCCGGCCTCGAGCAGCCGGTCCATCTGCAGATTCGAGTACGAGCCGCGGTTAAATCCGTTGGGCGGCGTGCTGCGCGAGTCGAAGACCATGTAATAGTGATTCGGATCGTTGATTCCGACCCATTGCATTGACGTGAGATCGTAGTTGCCGCGTTGGATGTCCGCGTAGAACGTCGCGAACTCAAGCGTCCTCACCTCCAGCCCGATCCCCACCCGCCTGAGCATCGCCTGGAACACCTCCGCCAGACGCGCGCCCTCGGGCGTGGTCTTGTACTCGAACTTAAGCTTCCGCATTCCGTCGGGGCCCGGCGGATATCCCGCTTCGTCCAGGAGCCGGCGCGCGCGTCCGGGATCGTATCCATACGCAGTGACGGCGCCATCGTAGGCCCAGTTTTCCGGCGAGAGCATCCCGGTCGCCACCCGCGCGTTTGCGCGCAGATACGACCGGACGATCGTCTCGCGATCGATCGCGTATGCGATCGCACGCCGCACGCGCAGATCCCCAAGCCGCCGATCGCGGAAGTTGAACGCGAGGTACTGATAGGCGGTGCCGGGCGATTTGTCCACGACGAGATTCGGCCGCGCGCCCAGATAGGGAATCACTTCGTACTGGATATTGTTTTCGACAAGATCGCACACGCCCTCCATCAATTCGAGCGCGCGCACGGTCGGGTCGGGAACCACCTTGAAAATAATCCCGCGCGCCGCCCCCGGCGGCTCGGCGCGGTCCGGATTGCGTTCGAGCACCACCGCTTCGTCGCGCGAATAACTCGCCATCCTGAACGGGCCTGCGCCGGGAGGAGCCGGCGCCACCGCGAGGCGCGGAAGCGGCGTGCCGGCGGGCACGATGCCCTCCATCGCGAGTTCGAGCGCAGGCGCGTACGGCTCGCGCGTGTCCATCACGACCGTGTAGTCGTCGGGCGCGTCGATCGCCGCAAGCGGCTGCATCGCCGCCCGCTTGGGCGACAGCGACTCGGGCGCCAGGATCGAATCGTAGGTGAACTTCACGTCGCGCGCGGTCAGCTCGCGGCCGTCGGCGAAGCGCACGCCGCGGCGAAGATGAAACACGATCCGGGTCGCGCTCGGGCGCTCGATGCTTTCCGCCAGGTCGCCCGTGAAGTTGCCCGTCTGATCGATTCGCACCAGCGAATCGAAGACCAGCTCGTTCACCCGCGATGAGATCGCATCGGTGGAAAAGCGCGGGTCGGTCGATGTGGGCGAGGTTTCGATATCGACCTGGATATATCCGGGCGGCTTGGCGGAAGTAGATCGCGCGCAACCGCCGGCAAGCATCGCGCAGACCCACGCCGTCGCGAGCAGGCTAAGCGCCCGCGGCGCATTCATCCTCCTCATCCCGGCTCTTTCGATCATCGCGGACGACGCGATAATAGCAGAAGCGGGACCGGCTCGCGTTTACGCGGCGGCGAGGGAGGCATCGATGAGCACCGGATGGCGTTCGAAAGTGAAGCTTAGCCGGGGCGACCTGACCGAGTCAGCCACCGACGCGATCGTCAACGCCGCGAACAACGATTTGGTCCTCGGCGCAGGCGTGGCGGGCGCGATTCGCCACAAGGGCGGCCCCGACATCCAACGGGAGTGCGACCGAATCGGGCCGATCCCGCTCGGCGAGGCGGCGATCACAACGGGCGGGAAGCTCAAGGCGCGCTATGTCATCCACGCCGCGAGCATGAGCCTTGGCGGGCGCACCACCGAGGAGAATCTCCGCGCGGCGACGCGCAACTCGCTGCTGCGCGCGCGCGAGAAGGGGCTCAACTCGATCGCGTTCCCGGCCATCGGCACCGGAATCGCCGGCTTCCCGATGGATCGATGCGCGCAGGTGATGCTCGATGAGGTGCGGGCGCATCTGGGCGGCGCAACTTCGCTTACGCGGGTCGAGTTCGTGCTCTTCGATCACGCCGCCTTGAGCGCCTTCGAGCGCGCGCTTGCCGCTTTCAAGGATTAATGCCGCAACGCGGCAACAATCCGGTAACCCGCGCTTAACATTCATCGAGCGATCGCGCTCGCGAGCGCGAATATTTCATAAGATCGCGCCCCCCATGCTGACTTTGATCGCGCCGAAAGCTACGCTCTGATTATGCGGCTTGCCGCAATCGACGTAGGCTCGAATTCCGTTCACATGATCGTCGCCGATGTCGGCCGCGAGGGCCACCTCGAAGTGGTCGATCGCGTCAAGGAGATGGTGCGGCTGGGCCGGCGCACGTTCACGACCGGCTACCTGACCCAGGAGGCGATGGACCTCGCGGTGCGGTCGCTGGTAAATTTCGAGCGGCTCACGCGCGTGAGAAAGGTGAGCCGGCTGCGCGCGGTCGCGACCAGCGCGGTGCGCGAGGCGCGCAATCGCACGGCGTTCATCCGCCGGATCAAGCGCGAGACCGGCATCTCGCTCGAGGTGATTTCCGGCGCCGAGGAGGCGCAGCTCATCTTTCAGGCCGCGCGCCATGCGCTCGGACTCGGCGGCGGACCACATCTTCTGATCGACGTTGGCGGCGGCAGCGTCGAGTTCGTGCTCGCGCGCGACGGCCGCCCGCTGTGGATGCGCAGCGTGAAGCTTGGCGTAGCGCGGCTATCTGAGCGCTACCTGACCGACGATCCGCCCACCCACGCTCAACTCAAGCGCCTCGAGCATCACCTCGAAGACGAGATCGGCCCGCTGATGCGGCAAGTGCGCGAGGCGAAGGTTGTCCGGGCAGTGGGGACCTCGGGGACCATCAACACGCTGGTCGCGATGGCGCGGGCGGCGCGCGGCGAGGAGGTCGGACGGCTGCACGGCGCCAAGGCGACCGCATCCGAACTCAGCCGCTTGTGCCGCGATCTGCTCAGCGCCAACTCGGCGCTTCGCCTGGAACTGCCCGGGATGGACGCGAAACGGGTTGACCTGATGCCGGCGGCCGCAGCGCTGGTCGATTTCGTGATGAGGCAGTCGCGCGCGCCGATGCTGGTCGCATGCACCTGGGCGCTGCGCGAGGGATTGCTCTTAAGCCTTGCCAAGGCGACTTCGGGTCACGAAGCCGATGATGTTCGCAGGCGTTCGGTCAACGCGCTTGCGGCGCGCTTCGACGGCGCCGATCCGCACGCCCGGCAAGTCGCGAGACTCGC
>DASPOF010000011.1:0-12876 GCA_035626155.1 Binataceae bacterium (SeqCode) | reverse complement strand
GCCACATGAACGGGATGGTGTCGCAATCGATGTGGCCGAGGTTGGTCTCAGCTTTCTGCTTTGCCGCGAGTGAGATTGAGGTCGGTGACGCACCCGTCTTGGTTACGATGTCGTTGGACGCGTTGGTCGTCAGGCCCTCTTGATCCATCGCGTAACGATCATTCGCCGCGATGTGGGTCGTCGGGTCGATATCCAGGCCGTTCGCCATGCCCTGGTGGCTGTGATCGACCGAAATTTCGTCGGCGGGATAGATCGGCACAATCGTCTTATTCGAGGTCTGGACCGCTTGCGGCATCAGAAAGGGGGAGATTGTCACAGTCTTGAGCGAGGTATCGAGGTAATTTTGCACGAAGCTGGGCGTCGCGTTGGCGGGCGTGACGCCGTTCGGCGCGCTGAAGAGGCCATTGGCGCCCGGGTAGGTGCCGAAGTAATGGTCGAACGATTCGTTCTCATGAAAAATCACGAACACATACTTGATCCGCGACCGCAGCAACTCGATCTTCTCCCTTAGCGGCAGTTCAGGGCCCCTGTACGGTTCAGGGAAGTATGACTTGACGTCCGGCCCAACGTTGGGCTGGGCCGTGACATCGGGTACCGTCTGTGCGAACGCTGGCGCGGCAACGGGGCATTGCAGCAGCGACGCCGCCAGAACCAGCGCCAGACTCGATCTCTTGGAACGTTTCATGGTTGGAACTCCTCTCTAAAGTCGGCCGATTTCCTGGTTCTTGATTTCAAATTGGCTGAACCTTCCTGACCGCGTCATTCATTTCGGGGCCCTCGATTCTTGGACCTTTGTGTTGCAGGCATTTCGGCTTCGTATGAGTAACGGCCAAGAGCGGGCTGACTTCGTCGGCTATCACCTCCTTTACGGCGGACGTTCGCGGCTTGCCGCGCACGACAACTTCCGCGCCGCGCGCAGCGCGGAAGGGGTTTGCGCGAAGCTGCGAAGCGAAACGGACCAAATGAGCCTTCTCTCGAGTTCCTCCCCGAAGGGCCAAGCGGGTATCGGCGTGCCGGCGCCAGCCGCTCCTCACCCCGCCCTTCGGTAACGCGGCGCACTATACGGACGGATTTTTACGGTCGTGCGACGAATCTTTACGGGCGCAGGAAGCGATGGTTAATTCGTTCGCGACCGGCGTCTGACGGCCGGATGAGGCCGCTCATGTGCCGCGAGGCTGCCCGTGGCGACGTTCGACTCCCGCTAACGGATATATTCAAGTGCCTATGCCGCCAAAATTCCGGAGGGTTATGACACGCAGATGCTAGTCCAGTTGACAGCAGCATCCTGCTTGGATAACGTGTTTATTGAGCTTCTGTACTTGAGGGCGCTGAGGCGGGGTGGTGGGCAGAGTCCCCGTCTCCAGGCGGTCCGTAACTCCGAACTCAACGCGTTCCCAGTTTCGAATCCCGACCGCTTGGGGGCTAATTAACCGTAAAGGTGTCTCGCACTGCGGGAACCTTTCCAAACAATGTCCGTAAGCTGCGGCGCCCAGCGCCGGCAGCAAATCACAATCCATGATCAGAGAACCGAGTACGCGGAGTAGGCATATGGCTAAGGGAAGAGGTGCAATTAGAACGGAATCCGAGGAGCGGAGCGAGGAGGTTTCCGCGCCCGTGTTGGTCCCGCCGCGGCACGACAACCCGCCGCCGGCGCCGGTCACGCTCCTGGAGGGCGGCATCCTCAACCTCAAAGCGCTGAAGAGCGCCAAGATAACCGAACTCGCCCACATCGCGCGCGAGTTCAACGTCGATGGCGCCACGAACATGCGCAAGCAGGAGATGATCTTTTCAATCCTGCAGGCGCAAGCCGCAAAGAATGGATCGATCCTGGGCGAGGGCGTGCTCGAGATCCTGCCCGACGGTTTCGGCTTCCTGCGCGCGCCCGATTACAACTATCTCCCCGGTCCCGACGACATTTACATCTCGCCGAGCCAGATTAGGAAATTCAATCTGCGCACCGGCGATATCGTCTCGGGCCTGATTCGCCCGCCCAAGGAGAGCGAGCGCTACTTTGCGCTGCTCAAGGTCGAGTCGATCAACTACGAGGAGCCCGAGAAGGCGCGCGACAAGATCCTGTTCGACAACCTGACGCCGCTCTATCCCCAGGAGCGGATCAAGCTCGAGTACAACCATGAGGACCTCACCACCCGGATCATCGACCTCGTCGCGCCGATCGGGAAGGGCCAGCGCGGGCTGATCGTCGCCGCGCCGTTCACCGGCAAGACGATGATGTTGCAGGCGATCGCAAAGGCGATCGCGCACAATCATCCCGAGGTCATCCTGATCGTGCTGCTGGTCGATGAGCGGCCCGAGGAAGTGACCGACATGGTGCGCTCGGTGCAGGGCGAAGTGGTCAGCTCGACCTTCGATGAGCCTGCGACACGCCACGTTCAAGTAGCCGAGATGGTAATCGAAAAGGCGCGCCGGCTGGTCGAGCACGGACGCGACGTCGTGATCCTGCTCGACTCGCTTACCCGGCTTGCGCGCGCCTACAACACGGTCGTGCCGCCTTCGGGCAAGATTCTCTCCGGCGGCGTCGACTCCAACGCGCTGCACAAGCCCAAGAAGTTCTTCGGCGCCGCGCGCAATACCGAGGATGGCGGCAGCCTGACGATCCTCGCCACCGCCCTGGTGGACACCGGAAGCCGCATGGATGAGGTCATCTTCGAGGAGTTCAAGGCCACCGGCAACCAGCAGATTTCTCTGGACCGCCGGCTGCTCGAAAAGCGCATCTTCCCGACCATCGACTTGCAGCGCTCCAACACGCGCAAGGAAGAGCTGCTCCTGCCGCGCAGCACTCTGAATCGCGTATGGATCCTGCGCAAGCTCCTCTCCCAGCTCAACGCGGTGGAAGCGATGGAGTTCCTCATCGACAAGATGCAGGGCACCAAGACCAACGATGAGTTCCTGGAGTCGATGAACGGCTGAACGCGGCACTTTGTTAGCGCGGGCCGGGCTGATAAAAGGGAGGGATTGTCCCCGATGGCATGAGCGAGGTGCCAGGAAGCGATATGACCGAAATCAGCATGAAGCAACTCCTGGAGGCCGGCGTCCATTTCGGCCACCAGACCAGCCGCTGGAACCCGAAGATGAAGCAATACATCTTCGGCGCGCGCAACGGCATTTACATCATCGATCTCCAGCAGACCGTCAAGATGTTCCGCCAGGCATACGACTTCGTCCGCGATCTCGCCGCCCAGGGCGGCAGCATCCTGTTCGTCGGAACCAAGAAGCAGGCCCAGGACATCGTGAAGGAAGAGGCCGAGCGATGCGGGATGTTCTGGGTGAACAATCGCTGGCTCGGCGGGATGCTCACCAACTTCCAGACGATTCGCGCCTCCATCGACCGGCTCAAGAAGCTCGAGGAAGTCATGGCCGACCCGGAGATGATCAGCGCGCTCACCAAGAAGGAGATGAGCGACAACGAGCATGAGCACAGCAAGCTCATGGCGAACCTCGCGGGCATCAAGAACATGCGCAAGCTCCCCGATGCGCTCTGGGTGATCGACACCAAGAAGGAGTACATCGCGGTCGCCGAGGCTAACCGGCTCTCGATCCCGGTCGCCGCGGTGGTGGACACCAATTGCGACCCCGACCTGATTTCCTACCGAATCCCGGGCAACGACGATGCGATCCGCGCGATCAAGCTCTTCACCGCGGCAATCGCCGACGCCGTGATCGAGGGCAAGCGGCTCGCCGAGGAGCGCCAGAAGGGCCAGGAAGACATCGGCGGGGGTGCGGGCGCAAACGGCGGCGCGGAGCCCGAGCCGCCAAGCGCGATCTGAGCGGCGCATTCGCGCTGCTCCTGCCCGTTGGAGCGAACACCGGCCGGGCGGCCGAGCCCGCAGGCATACTGATAGTGGCGGTGGCGCGAGCCATCGCCGGGAACTGAGATGGAAGTAACTGCAAATCTGATCAAGGAACTGCGCGACAAGACCGGCGCCGGCGTCATGGACTGCAAGAAGGCGCTCGCCGAGACCAGCGGCGATCTCGAGAAAGCCGTGCTCTGGCTGCGCGAGAAGGGAGTCGCGCAGGCCGCCAAGCGCGCCGACCGGGTTGCATCCGAGGGCCTCATCGAATCGTACATCCACGCCGGCGGCAAGCTCGGAGTGCTGGTCGAGATCAATTGCGAAAGCGACTTCGTGGCGAGAACCGATATCTTCAAGACGCTCGCCAGGGAAATTGCGATGCAGGTCGCGGCGGCCAGCCCCCGCTGCGTGCGGCGCGAGGATCTGCCCGCCGAGATAATCGAGCGCGAACGCCAGATCTACGCCCAGCAGGCCGCAGGAAAGCCCGCCAATGTGCTCACCAAGATCATCGAGGGCAAGGTCGAGAAGTTTTACAAGGAGGCCTGCCTGCTCGAGCAGAGCTACATTCGCGATCCGAATCGCACCGTGACCGATCTGATCGGCGAGTACGTCGGCCGGCTCAACGAGAAAATCGAGGTTCGCCGCTTCGTGCGCTTCCAGATCGGCGAAGCGCTCGACGGCTCAAGCGCCCCCACCGGCGCCTGACCGGGCCCAATCGAAGCATCGAGCAACGGGGAGCTTCATCGCGATGGACGAGGTTGCAAGCGCGGCGGGCAAGCGGCCCCGCTTCAACCGCATCCTCGTAAAGCTCTCCGGACAGACGCTCGCGCCCGCGCACGGCAGCGGGATCGACCTCGACGCGCTCGCGCAGGTCGCGCTCGAAATCAAGGAAGTCGCGGCGCTCGGCGTGCAGCTCTCGATGGTGATCGGGGCGGGCAACATCATGCGCGGCAGCGATTACGAGGCGCGGGGAATGGACCGCTCCACCGCCGACCAGATGGGAATGCTCGCCACCGTCATCAATTCGCTGGCGCTCCAGAACGCGCTCGAGCACGCCGGGGTCGCCACCCGGGTGCTGTCAGCGGTCGCGATGCAGGCGGTGTGCGAACCTTATATTCGCCGCCGCGCGGTGCGCCATCTGGAGAAAGGCCGGGTCGTGATCTTCGCGGCCGGCACCGGCAATCCCTATTTCACCACCGATACCGCGGCGAGCCTCCGCGCGCTCGAAATCGGCGCTGAGGTGATCCTCAAGGCCAGCCATTACGTTGATGGGGTCTACGATCGCGACCCGCTGCGCGAGCCCAACGCCAAACGCTTCGACCGGCTGACTTACATCGAGGTGCTCCAGCAGAATCTCAAGGTGATGGATTCCACCGCGATTTCGATGTGCATGGACAACCGGCTGCCCATCATCGTTTTCAATTTGCGCAAACCGGGTAATATAAGAAGGGCAGTGATGGGCGAAGCGATCGGCACCTGGGTCGGGAGCGGGGCTGGCCAATGACCGACGAAGTCATCGAGATGGCGCGCAAGGAGATGGAGAAGGCGGTCGAGGCGTTCAAGCACGAACTTGCCCGCGTCCGCACCGGGCGCGCGTCCACCGCACTGGTCGAACACTTGCAGGTCAATTATTACGGCTCCAAGACTCCGCTCAGGCAGCTTGCCGGCCTGGCCGCGCCCGAACCTCGGCTTATCGTGATTACCCCCTATGACAAGGGCGCACTCCACGAAATCGAAAGAGCGATCCAGACCTCCGACCTCGGGCTGACCCCGATGAGCGACGGCAAGTTGATCCGCATCCCGATTCCCGAGCTGACCGAGGACCGGCGCAAGGAATTGGTCCGCCACGTGCGCAAGGTCGCCGAGGAGTTCCGCGTCGGCGTGCGGAATCATCGCCGCGACGCGAACGAAATGCTCAAGGACCTGAACAAGGAAAAGAACGTCACCGACGACGAGTTGCGCACCGGCGAAGCGAAGGTCCAGCACTTCACCGCCGAGTACATCACGCAGATCGACAAGGTGCTGGCCGCCAAGGAAGCCGAGATCATGGAGGTGTGAGCCGCCGGGTGGCGCGAGCGCCAAAAGCTTGCGCGCCCGAGTCGCATCATTCAGTGGCCACCCAACTCCCACTCAACGAATTCCCCAATCTATCGCTCGATCCCGCGCGGCTGCCCCGTCACGTCGCAATCGTGATGGACGGCAACGGGCGATGGGCGACGCGGCGGGGACTGAGCCGCCACGAGGGCCATCGGCGCGCCAAGGACTCGGTGCGCGCGGTGGTCGAGGCGGCACGCGAGCTCGGCATTCCGTATCTCACCCTGTTCGCGTTCTCCAACGAGAACTGGCATCGGCCGCAGACCGAGGTCAGCTTCCTGATGCAGTTGTTCCATCGCTATCTGCTGACGGAGCGGCGCCGTCTCATGAAGCGCGACATCCGGGTGGTCGCGCTCGGCGATATCGGCCGGCTTCCTCCGCGGGTGCGCCACGCGCTCTCTGAAACCGTCGAGGCCACCAAAGAGAATCGCTCGATGACGGTCGCGCTGGCGCTGTCGTACGGCGGCCGCCAGGACGTCACCAACGCTGTGCGCCGGATCGCGCGGGCAGTCGCGGCGGGCGATCTCAAACCCGATGAAATCGACGAATCGGTAGTGGAGCGCGCCCTTGCAACCGGCGGGATGCCCGACCCCGATCTCCTCATTCGCACCTCGGGCGAGCTGCGCATCTCCAACTTCTTCCTCTTCCAGGTCGCCTACACCGAGTTCTATTTCACCGATACGCTTTGGCCCGACTTCCGCGAGCGCGAGCTGTTGAGCGCGCTGGCCGCCTACCAGATGCGCGAACGGCGCTTCGGCACGGTCGGCCCCGCGGGCGACAACAGCGAGCAGCGGCTTCGTGCTCAAAACTAGGGTCTGGACCGCGGCCGTCGCACTGCCCACGGTGCTGGCCGTGGTGATCTTCGCGCCGAACCGGTTCTTCACGCTGTTCGTCGCCGCGCTCGGCGGATGGGAACTCTACGAAGTCGCGACGTTTACCTCCGCGCGCTCCGCGGCCTCAATCGCCGCGGTCGTTCTGGCCGGCGGTGGATCGATGCTCGCATTGATCGCCGGCGGGGGCGCGAGTTGGACCGTGCCTGCCATGATGACCCTCGTGATGCTCGCGCTGGTCGCGATGGTTGCGGTTGCGGGCGGCGCCGCCGCGCCTAAGGGGTTTCCGCTCACGCTGATAGGTTCGGCGTACGTCGGCCTGCTGTTCCCCTACTTCGCCCTGCTGCGCAACCTCGACGGGGGAATCGCAGCGTTCATCTTTATGCTGCTCGTCGTGGTAGCCAGCGACACGGGCGCATATTTCGCCGGCCGCTCGCTCGGGCGGCACAAGCTTGCTCCTAAGGTAAGCCCGCAAAAGACGATGGAAGGCGCCGTGGGCGGATTCGTGGCATCGCTTGCCGCCGGGTGGATCCTCAGGATGGCGCTCGAACCGGGCTGGACGCCCGCCGCGGCGATCGGAGCCGCAGCCGCGATCGGGGTGCTGGCCCAGTTTGGCGATCTCGCCGGCTCAGCGCTGAAGCGATCGGCGGGGGTCAAGGATTCGGGGTGGATTTTCCCGGGTCATGGGGGCCTGCTCGATCGTTCTTGCAGCCTAGTCTTTGCGTGTGTGTTCACTTACTATTACTGCAAATGATGCGGCACGCGCGCCGCATCGCGCGGGTCTCATTGCGTGCAATGAGACCCGCGCGGGAGTCCTATGCTGACCTCGATCATCGCTGCAGTAGTAATCCTCGGTCTGCTGATCCTCGTTCACGAGGTCGGCCACTTCACGATGGCGAAGCGGCTCGGCGTCCGGGTTGTGCGTTTTTCGATTGGATACCCGCCCAAGCTGGTGGGCCTTCGCCGGGGCGAGACCGAATACGTGATCGGCGCGACCCCGCTCGGCGGATACGTCCGGATGCTCGGCGATGAGGTCGGCGACGATCCCAAGACCGAGGAGCTGGACAATTACCTGCGGGAGATCGGCTTTGATTTGATTGGCGCAGCGGCCCAAAAGGGCTCCCAGCCGCGCGCCGGCAGTCCCGACGACGATCTCCTTGCGCTTGCCAATCGGATGAAGCCCGACAGCGGTGAGCCAATTGCGCGCGGGCAAGCCCAGGCGATCGCGCTTGCGGCCCGCGATCTCAAATCCGAGGAAACCGCGGTTCTGGGCCGCGAACTCAAACCCGAAGAAATCGCGCTCGTGAGCGCAGTCCTCTCGACCGGCTCCGCCGAGGCCGCGCGCAAGATGCTCTGCAAGAATCCGCCTGCCGCCCTGCTCGAGTCATTCAATCAGCGGTCGTTCCCGACGCAGCCGCTGAGCAAGCGCGTTCTGATCATCCTTGCGGGGCCCTTGTCGAACATCCTGTTTGCCCCCGTAATGCTGACGCTTCTCTTCATGTACGGGGTCCCTACTGTGCTTCCGATCCTCGGCGAGGTTAAGCAGGGGATGCCGGCATTTCAGGCGGGGCTACGCGGAGGCGACCGGGTCGTCGCCATCCAGGGCCGTCCGCTGGAATCCTGGGCCGACCTCTCGTCGAGCGTGAAAGCAAGCGAGGGGCGATCGCTCAAAATCGAGGTCGAGCGCGGCGCGAACCAGCGGACCGAAATCGTGGTCAGGCCGGTTCTCGAGGAGCAGAAGACGCCGTACGGAACCACCGCGTCCGCGTGGGTGATTGGCGTGATGCCGCGCGGCGATGAGATCGTCCGCCGGCTCGACCCCTTCCGCGCGACGTGGCAGGGCGTGTTTGAATCGTGCCGGATGACCGGTGAACTGGTGACGGGAATCGCTCAAATCGTCTCGGGCGCTACCCCGGTTCGCCAGGCGATCGGCGGCCCGATCATGATCGCGCAACTGGCGGGACGCGAGGCGCATCAGGGACTCGTCAGCGGCGCGATGTTCACCGTGATGTTGAGCATCGAGCTTGGGATCATAAACCTGCTGCCGGTGCCGCTGCTCGACGGCGGGCACCTGCTGTTTTTCATTTTCGAGGGAATTCGCGGCGAGCCGCTTCCGCTGCGGCATCGCGAAATCGCGCTTCAGATCGGCCTGTTCCTGGTGGTCGCTCTGATGGCGTTCGCCATATTCAATGACATCTCGCGTATTGTTCAGGGCTGAGCGGCTATCCTCCGAGGCCGGGCAAGTGCGGCCCGTGCTGGGCTTCGACACCGGCGCCCCCCTGGCCAGCCTCGGGCTGTTCGTACGCGGGCGAATCGTCGCATCGCAGGCGCGGCCGGCGGTGTCGCACGGTTCAGCCCTTCCGGCAGCGGTATCCGAACTGCTCGATGAGGCAGGATTGTCCCTGGCGGACGTGGGCGGGATTGCGGTCGGGCTCGGCCCGGGGTCTTTTACCGGCCTGCGGGTGGGGCTTAGCTATGCCAAGGGCATTGCGATGGCCGCCGGATGCGCAATTATGGGCGTCTCGACCCTCGATAGCATCGCTCTGGGAGCCCTCGAGGGCGTCCATGCGGCGCCCAGGCCCGGAACGCTGGTCTGCCCGGTAATGGATGCCCGCAAGGGAGAGGTCTACGCGGCCCTTTACCGGATTGTGGCGGATGGGTTACAAAAATTGTCGGACGACCTCGTCATGCCACTGGCCCGCCTGGGATCGTTGCTGACCGCAAGCGTGCTCCTGGCGGGCGACTCAAAGGCTGACGAGGCAGCGAATCAGTTGAAAGGGAAGGGCATCGAGGTAACAATTTCGGACCGTGCGACGCTCGACACGCGAGGCCGTCTGATTGCAATGATGGGTGCGGCGCGGCTTGCCAGGCGCGATACCGATCGGGCCGAAACCCTCGAGCCGCTTTATGTCCGGCCGCCGGATACGGGACTTCCCGCGGCGGCGAGTCAGGAGGGTGTATGGAGCGCAGAGAGGAAGAACTCCTTCGGCAGCATCTAGAACACGACAACGAGCTGGCGACTGTTTACGAACAGCACCAGGCGTTCAAACGGCAACTGGAACAATTTAGAAGCAAGCACTATCTGACACCGGCGGAGGAAGTCGAGGAGAAGCGGATCCAAAAGCTCAAACTGGCCTCGAAGGATCGCATGATGGCGATTCTTCATCGCTATGAGCACGAGGCGCGTTGAAGCTTCAGGTCCTGCGATGCGAGCGCGAACACCCCCCAAATGCCCAGTCATACGATATCGGTTCTGGTTGAGAATGAATTCGGCGTACTCGCGCGCGTCGCGGGTTTGTTTTCCAGCCGCGGCTTCAATATCGAGTCGCTGACCGTCAACGAGGATCCCCTCGATCCGACGGTCTCGAGGATCGTGCTCGTCACATCCGGCGACGAGCAGATCCTCGAGCAGATTAACAAGCAGCTCAACAAGCTGGTCCCGGTCATCAAGGTCACCGACTTCAAGGACGTCGAGACCGTCGACCGCGAGATGGTGATCGTGAAGCTCGCCGTGGACGAGCGCACCCGCTCGGAACTCGATTCGATCGTCCAGGCCTTCCGCGCCCACGCGATCGACATCGGCCCCAAGTCGGTCACCGTCGAACTGACCGGCGACTCGGACAAGATCAAGGCGTTCATCGCGCTCGTGCGCCCGCTCGGAATCCGGGAAGTCGTGCGCTCGGGCAAAGTCGCAATCGCGCGCTCGGTGCAACCGAACCCCGGCAACCATCGCCAGCGCCGCTGACATTCAAGGGAGCATCAGGATGAAAGTCTATTACGACCGCGACGCGGATCTCGGCGCGCTCAGGGGACGCAAGATCGCGATAATCGGCTTCGGAAGCCAGGGCCATGCGCACGCGCTCAATCTGCGCGACAGCGGAATGGACGTCCGCGTCGGCCTGAGCGCCGGCAGCGCGTCGCGCGAAAAGGCGGCCAAGCAGGGCTTGCCGGTCTTCGACACGGCCGAGGCCGCGCGGCAGGCGGACGTAATCATGATGCTGGTGCCCGACGAGATGGCGGGCGACATCTACGCGAAGGACATCGCCCCGGCCCTTTCCAAGGGCAAGTACCTGGCCTTCGGCCACGGCTTCAACATCCATTTCAAGTTCATCCAGCCGCCCGCGGACGTAAACGTCTTCATGATTGCGCCCAAGGGACCCGGCCACTCGGTGCGCGCGGAATATTCGAAGGGCCGCGGCGTGCCCTGCCTGCTCGCCGTGGAGCAGGATCCTTCCGGCGATACCAGGAAGGTCGCGCTCGCGTGGGGGAGCGGGATCGGCGGAGGCCGCGCGGCGATTATCGAGACGACCTTCAGGGAAGAGACCGAAACCGACCTGTTCGGCGAGCAGTCGGTCCTGTGCGGCGGACTCACCGAGCTGATTCGCGCGGGCTTCGAGACCCTGGTCGAGGCTGGCTATGCGCCCGAGATGGCGTACTTCGAGTGCGTCCACGAAGTGAAGCTGATCGTGGATTTCATTTACGAGGGCGGCATCTCCAACATGCGCTACACGATCAGCAACACTGCCGAGTATGGTGACATGACCCGCGGCAAGCGCGTGATTGGAAAAGAGGCGCGCGCCGCGATGAAACAAATCCTGGCCGACATCCAGTCGGGCAAGTTCGCCAACGAGTGGATCAATGAGTACCGCGCCGGCCTCCCTCATCTCCGCGAGCTTCGCAAGGAAGCCGAGAAGCATCCGATCGAGGAGGTCGGGCGCAAGCTTCGCGCGTTCATGCCGTGGCTAGCGAGCGAGCGGCTGGTCGATCGAAGCAGGAACTGACCGCCGTTGAGCCCAAGCGGCAATGCCGGCCGGCGGGCTGCGGGCGCGCTGATGGCGCGGCTGGCCCGCCTCGTCCGCATCGCGCCCGAGGGCGCCGCGATATCGTTCGCGATCGCGGCAGCGGGAATCCTGTGCCTGTTATTGGGCCTGAGGCCGCTGGGCGGGGCGATTCTGATCGCGGCGCTCGCGATCACCGCGTTCTTTCGCGATCCCGATCGCTTCCCGGAAAGGTCCGATGGCGTCGTGCTGTCGGGCGCCGACGGCAAGGTCAGCGACATCGCGGATGCGGCCCTTCCCGGCGCGCCCGGCGTGAAGTACCAGCGGGTTTCGGTCTTCATGTCGCCGCTCAACGTCCACGTGAATCGCGCGCCGGTGGGCGGCGCCGTCGAGTCGATCGAGTACACGCCCGGCAAGTTCCGCGCGGCCTTCCGCGATCAGGCAAGCGAGCACAACGAACGCACGCTGATAGTCTTTACCGGCGCGGACGGGCGCCGCTACGGGATGGCCCAGGTGGCCGGTTATATCGCCCGGCGGATCGTATGCAGAGTCCGCGCAAATGATAGAATACAACCCGCCCAGCGGATTGGGCTGATCATGTTCGGAAGCCGCGTCGATCATTTCATCCCTCCCGACTACCGGGTAACGGTCAGCATCGGGAGCCGCGTGCGCGGCGGCCTGTCGATAATCGGGGAGCGAATCGAATGAGCCGCCAGATTCCTCCGCTCTCCCGCGAGCGATCGCGGATCCGCCTGATTTCGGGCCGGATCCGCGAGCAGCGCAAGCGCGTCGAGGCGCCGCTGCGCCGCGGGGTTCTGCTCGTGCCCGCGACGATCACCTCGCTCGGCCTGCTCGCCGGGTTCTATTCGATCGTCTGTTCGATCAACGGTCATTTCGAGCTGGCGGCGCTGATGATAACCGTTGCGTTCTTTTGCGACGGGCTCGACGGCCGCGTCGCACGCGCATCGCGCACTCAGAGCCAGTTCGGGGTCGAGTACGACAGCCTCTCCGATGTGGTTGCATTCGGGGCTGCGCCCGCGATCCTGGCATACACCTGGGCGCTCCGCCCGGTCGGATCGCTAGGCGTCGCGGTGAGCGGACTTTTCATCGTGTGCGCGGCGTTGCGCCTTGCGCGCTTCAACGTGCAGACCGGCACGGTGGACAAGCGCCGGTTCGTGGGACTTCCGGTGCCGGGCGCGGCGGTGATGGTCGCCGGGTCGGCGCTCGCATACAGCTATTTCGAATTCGAGTCGCCGCGCACGCTGTGTGCGGTGATGGCGCCGCTTACGCTCGCGCTCGGCGGGCTGATGATCTCGCGGGTTCCGTATCCGAGCTTCAAAGGGATGGCGATTCGCAGGCGCGCGC
>DASPOF010000010.1:0-8452 GCA_035626155.1 Binataceae bacterium (SeqCode) | reverse complement strand
TCCGATTCGGTCGTGCGGGAGATTGTCGATCTGGCGCGCCATGCGCCGACATCGATGAATGGGCAGGCGTGTTGTTTTCTCGTAATCCGCGACCCGGCCACCAAGCGACGATTGGCGGAGATCAAGAACCTTCATAGCCCGCCGGAAAAACGATCGTATCCAGCCGACTATCTGGCCGATGCTCCGGTGATCGTGGCGGTCTGCGTCGAGCGAGCCCGGTCGTTCGGCCGCGAGCCCGAAAACGGCATCCTCGCCACCGCTTTTCTGCTGCTTGCGGCTACGAGCCGCGGGCTTAGCGGCGTTTATCTTTCCGCCACGCAACGCGATGATCCCGAACTCACCGCGAGCATCCGCGACCTGCTCCACATCCCCGCCGGCATCGATCCGATCACGCTCGTCCCGCTCGGATACCCGGGCGCCGAACCGCCCGCGAAGACTCTGCGACCGCTGGAGGAAATCATCCGCTATGAGTTTTTCGATCGGGAGCTTCGATCGCGCAATTGATACCCGCCACGATGCTTCCGAGAGCGTAGTACTTCGCTATCGCGATGCGCTGAGCTTCGGCGGTTCGCAGAGCGAGGACGGCCGGTTCCGGGAACTGCTCGCGTGCACGAGCATCGCCGAGGGCGTTCAGATTTTCCCGCTGCTCGAATACCGCGGCGTTGCGATCGATATTCTCGACGAGAGCTCCCGGATGTACACGGGGACTCTCAAGTCGATTGACGGATGCGTCACCACGGCCCGCTGCCTGCTCGAAGGACTCGAGCGCATCGTATTCGAATCGGGCGGGAATACCGGAGCCGCCCTGGCTGCTTACACCGGCCGCGCCGGCATTGAATCGTTCTGCGTCTTTCCCGCCGAGAATATCTCATTGATCGACAGCCGCTTCTTCGCCAAAGGACGCGCCCACTTAATCGCGATCGAGAAACCGGAGATGGTGCGCGAGGCCACGCAGTGCGTCGAGCGGGTCTGTGGCGTGGTCAGAGTCCCGAAGGTGGACTGGCGAATCGCGGCCTCCGAATTCGTCGGCTGCTTCATCCTCGAACAGTTGATCGCTGGACGGGAGTATTCCCACTTGGTTCAGTCGATCAGCGCCGCGTTCGGACCGGTGGGAATTTATCGAGTGCTGGAGCGGAATCGCTCGCGATTCGGAAAACTCCCGAGCTTCGTCGGCGTGCAGCAGGCCTCCAATGCCGCGATGGTGCAGGCATGGAAGGCCGGCTCGTCCGAGATAAGGACCGCGGAAGTCCGCTCCACCGGCGATCTTCTGAGCCGGGTCATGTATGATTCCACGCCGCAAAGATACGGGACGTTCGAACCTTTGAGAAATCTCCTGGCACAAAGCGGCGGACATCTTGCGACGGTGGACCATGCCGAGTTCGCCCGATACTTGTCCAACCATCCGGATCGCGGCAATCCGCTCGATATGTTCCGTCGAAACGGTGTCGAGATCGCCGAGCGCGATGGCGGCGTCGTCGAGAAGACCGGGCTGATGGCATTGGCGGGGACGCTCAAACAAATCGACGCGGGTGAAATTCCGCGCGGGAGCCGCGTGCTGTGCTGCCTGACGGGCGGCACCAACCGGCCCGACGGACTTGCGGTTCCCGAACTCTTCATCAAAGACCTGCCGAGCATGGCGGAGGAGTTGCGCAATCGGTGGTTTCGGGGTGATGCAGTTGTCTAGCGGCACGCAACCGACATTGCTTCGCGACGCCACGCTGCGAGAAGGGGTCGATACCCCCGGCGTTCGATTCTCTCCCGATGACGGTGTGCAAATCGCGCGCGCGCTCGCACGCGCGGGCGTGCCGGAAGCCGAAGTGGTAGCGCCGAGCCGGGTCCTCGAAGAGCTGAATTTCGCGCGCCGGCTGAGAGATGAGCACGTGGGCATCCGCACCTCCGGGCTGATCTACTCGGCCGGGCCCCGCTGCCGCGAGGAGATCGAGCAGTCGAGCAAGGACCTCGATCACTTCGACCTCCTGATGCCGCTGTCGAGCCAGCGCGAGCCGCGCGAGCGCGGCGCGAAGAAGACGGTCCTGCTCGACGCGCTCCGGATCGCTCTGGCGCTCGGCGCGGACGCGGGCGCCGGGTTTCCCCATTCGACGCAGGTGGATCCCGCCTTCCTGGCCGAGATGGCTGAGGAGGCTGCGCGACACGGCGCGGCCAGGATTACGATCTATGACACCAACGGAAGCGGCGATCCGTTCGCCGTGTACGCGCTGATCGAGAGTCTGCGAAAACGTATCTCGGCACCGCTGTTCTTCCATGGCCATAATGACCTCGGGATGGCGACGGCAAATTCGCTGGCCGCGGTGCTCGCCGGGGCTGACGGGCTCGATGTGACCATCAATGGCCTCGGAGACCGGGCCGGCAATGCGAGCCTGGAGCAGGTAGTGATGGCGCTCGGGCGGCGCGGCCGCAATTGCGGCGTGGACCCATCGGCGCTGGGCGGGCTCTCGAACCTGGTCGAAAAGCTGAGCGGGGTCCCGGTATCGAAGCTCGCCCCGGTCGTTGGCGAGTTCGCTTTCGCGCACAAGTCGCCGGCTCACCTGACAGCGCCGGCGGAATTCGAGGCGTTCGAACCGGCGGCGCTCGGCCGCGCTCGGACGATCGATCGAGACAACCCGGGATCGCGCGCGTCGAATCGCAGGCAATCATGAACGTAGTCATGTTCAATCCGGCGCCGCGCCTCGGGACCCAGGCGCACAGGCGGGTGGAGCTTCCGCTGAGCCTTCTCTGTCCGGCAACGCCGCTCGATCGCGACGGCTATCGCGTCACGATCGTTGACCAGTTCGCCGATCCTGCCTGGGAATCACGCTTGCACGCGGCGCTTGCCGAGCGCCCCATCTGCTTCGGCGTGACGTGCATGACGGGGCCGCAGATTATCCACGCGCTGGCAGCGTGCCGCCTGGCCAAGGAGCGATACCCCGATCTCCCGATCGTCTGGGGCGGCGTCCACGCAAGCCTCCTTCCGCAACAGACGCTTGAGAATCCGCTGATCGATATCGTGGTCGTCGGCGAGGGAGAAGCCACGTTCCGCGAGCTGGTCGAGGCGCTTCAGACGGGCGCATCGCTGGACCGCGTGAACGGCATCTATTTCAAACGCGACGGCCGTATTCATTCGACGCCGCCCCGTCCCTTCGTCGATATCGATCGCGAACCGCCGCTCTCGTATCACCTCGTCGATATGAAGCTGTACGCGCGCCGGCTGTTCGGCGTCGATCACGTCAGCTTCAATTCCAGCCGCGGATGCACATTCCGATGCAGCTTCTGCTGGGATCCGGTCATGCACAAGAGGACCTGGCGCTCGATGCAGGCCGAGACCGTGCTCGAGCATCTCAAGAAAATCATTCGCGACTACGGCATCCGAGGGTTCCTCTTTACCGACGACCATTTCTTCATCGACATGAAGCGCGCCCATGCGATCCTCGAGGGGATCGTTCGCGCCAATCTCAACGTCACCATCAGCAAGCTGCAAGCCCGCGCGGACACTATCTGCAGGATGGACAAGGACTTCCTGGGCCTGCTGGTCCGGGCCGGCGTGAAGCGAATGACGGTGGGCGTAGAATCGGGCAGCCAGCGAGTCCTCGATTTGATTCACAAGGACATCACCGTCGATGAGGTTATCGAGGCCAACCGCAAGCTCGCGCCGTACCCGATCATTCCGCTCTACCTGTTCATGATGGGGATGCCGAGCGAAACTCCGGATGAATTCCGCGACACGCTGCGGCTGGCCGAACGCCTCGTCAAGGAAAATCCGAAGGCGGCCAAGACGTTCAATATCTACACTCCTTATCCCGGAACCGAGCTCTACGGGCTGGCGGTCCAGCACGGACTCAAGGAGCCGGATCGGCTGGAAGACTGGGGACGATTTAATTTCAGGAACATTCCGGAGGAGTCCGCGTGGATTCCGCCGGAGACCAAACGGCTCATCCAGAATCTGGACTTCCCTCTGATGTTCCTCGGAACGAATTTCACAAGCCCGCATCGCCAGACCAAGCGCGTGGTGGTCGCCCTCGCGAAGCTCTACTCGCCGATCGCCCGTTACCGCGTGCGCAATATGGAAGCCCGATTTCCAATCGAGACCGCACTGGTCAAACGCCTCGGACTTTTTGGTCGGCAAGATTGACCGGGAAATCGCCCACGGCGGACTCCGATCGCGCCGAGCCGCGGCTCATCCGCGTCGAGCGAAACGGGAAGACGCTTGGCTACGTTGCAATCGACTCGACCATCCACGGCCGCGCCCGCGGAGGCCTTCGCATGGTCGACGACCTCTCGGACGTCGAGATTCGCGACGCCGCCCGCTCGATGACTCTGAAATACGGCTTGCTAGGCTTGCCGCAGGGCGGGGCGAAGGCCGGGGTATTCGGCGACCCCACCGCTCCCTGGGATGAGAGGCGAGAGCGGCTGATTGAGTTCGGGCGGGCGATAGAGCCGATGCTTCGCGCGCGCGCCTACATCCCGGATGCCGACATGGGGACCAGGGCACTGGAGATTCGTTCGATGCTCCAGGCGATCGGAGTCCCCGTCTTCCCGCGCGAATGGCGCGACAATGAGTCCGGCCGCTGGACCGCGTCGTCGGTTCTGGGCGCGGCCAGGGCCGCGCTCGAACACTCGGGAGAGCCGTTGGCCGGCAAGACCGTTGCCGTCGAGGGCTTTGGCGCAGTCGGGTCCGCGGTGGCGGTCTTGTTTGGCGAGGCGGGCGCCCGCGTCGTAGCCGTCTCCACATCCGAGGGAGCAATCCATGACGCTCGCGGGTTGGATGTGGAACGTCTCGTTACGCTGGAAAAGTCCGTCGGGTGCCGCGTCGTGGAGCACTACCCGGCGCAACGTCTCCCGCGCGAGGCTCTCCACGGCCTGCCCGTGGACATTCTCAGTCCGTGCGCGCGCCATAACAGCATTCACGCCGGGAACGCCTCGATAGTGAAGGCGCGGCTTATCTGCCCGGGGGCGAACAATCCCGCCAGCCCCGAGGCCGAGGCGGCGCTGCTTGGCCGCGGCATCACGATCCTGCCCGATTTCGTGTGCAATTGCGGTGGCGTCCTCGGAGGGACGATGGCGTTCGCGTCGATTTCGCGGTCCCGAATCGCGCGTTTTATCGAACAGAGCATTCAGAAAATCATGGCGAACGCGCTTGCCGCCTCCACGCGCACGCGCCAGCCGCTTAGCGCGCTGGCCGAGCGTTTCGCGCAGGATCGATTCGACCGGATGCGCTCGGCCGCAGCACGGGCCGGGATGGGGGCGAAGCTCTTCGAGATCGCGCTCGGCGCTTACCGCCGGGGATGGATTCCCGGCTGGGCGAGCGCGATGGTCAGCCCCAGGTACTTTGACTGGGTGCTGGAGTCGTGAGGGGGCAATGGCGCCTCTGCCCAATCTTATCGTGATTGGCTCGCCGAAATGCGGCACCACCAGCCTGCATTACTACCTCAGTCTTCATCCCGACATTTTCATGTCGCGGAAAAAGGAACTGAGGTTCTTCAACGACGATAACAACTGGAATAAAGGAATCGACTGGTATAAAGCGCAATTTGAGACCCGGAAAACAGTGAGTATCTGGGGGGAGTCATCGCCCGGCTACACGAAATATCCTCGCTGGCCGCATGTTCCCGAGCGGATGCACTCCGTGGTGCCGCACGCGCGCCTGATTCAAATCGTAAGGGATCCCATGGCGAGGATGATCTCCCATTACAGGCAGTCGGTGGATGCGGGAGAGCTGCAGCCGGATCTCAACCGCGAGGCGAGCCGGCTCGGGCAAAGCGTAATCGTGATGGCGAGCCGCCAGTGTTATCAACTGGAACAGTATCTGCCCTTCTATCCGATGTCGCAAATCCTCGTGATCACGCAGGAGGATCTCCTGCGCAACCGACCCGATACCATGCGCAGCATCTATCGCTTTCTTGGCGTGGATGATTCATTCGACAGTCCGAAGCTCTCGAAAATCCTCAACGCCTCGGCGTCCAAGCGAGTGATGAATCGCGCCGGGAGAGTGTTGGTCAAGGCGCTGGAGTGGGTGAAAGTCGGCCAGAAAATCCCGCCGCTCGTCGGCGTGCCGCTTCGAACCGCGCTGCTCAAGCGCCTGTCGCGTCCGATCGAGCAGGCGGTTCTCGATCCCGCGCTGGAACAACGGCTGCTGGAGATCTTCCGCGATGACGCAGAGCGCCTGCGCCGCCTCACCGGACTGAAGCTCGAGGGGTGGTGCGTCTAGAGAATGTTGAAAAAGCCTGATCGTCGCGGGCCAGCTCAGAACTCCACATGCAGCCTCGTGGCGAGGACCGAGACGGGGCCGCGATCCCGGTTAAAGGCGGGGTTCGCGACAAACTGGTAATCCGCGCCGAAGTGGATGCCCTTCCAGATGTCGCAATCGTAGTAGATTTCCAGAACTTCTTCCGGGCCGTAACTGAGAGCGCCATCGCCATCGAGAATGTCCGTGCCGCCGGCGTTCAGGAATCTCTGATTCACGCGCGAAATGCCGCTCAGCACGCCGGCCAGACCCACAACGTCATCAGGGCGCTGCCAGCGTTGACCCTTGATGCTGATGCCCAATGAAGCCGTGTAATTGATATCAGTGAACATCCAGGCTTCCTCGTGGCCGTCATTCCAGCCCAGACGTGAAAACACGCCCGCATCTTGAGTGATTTCCTGTTCCGCGTTCAGCCCGAAGCCGTACTTGTAACGGTAGGCGCGCGTCTGGGAGATGTCCGCGCCCGGAATGGAAAGCGCCGCGTGATAGCTGCCCATTCGCTCCTGGTTGAGATACGCGAGAAAGCGAACCGCTCCCGGATGGGCGTCGATGCTGTAGCGGCGCTCGAACTCCGCCACCATTCCCCAGGCATGGAAAAACTCGCCATCGCCTGCGCCGCTGAATCCCGGCCATATGAAATACGCATCTTCCGCAGTCCAGTTATTCTTTAATCGCGGCATCTGGAAGAAGCCGTAGCGCAATGTCCATTTCGGCTGATTCAATTCAATAGCCAGACCGGTCGTGTATCCCAAACTATCCGATGGGTAATCCCAGGCGCCGTTGGCCATTAATGACCAGTTCATGAATTGTGTGCGGGGGTCGCCGGCATAGGTATTCTTGTCAAAAATGTCCGTGGGGGTAAGCCGCCCAATGGTGAGCGTAAGCCGCGATATATCCTGTTTGCCGGCGAGCGTCAGTTCGTCGTCGGGCGCATCCTCCTGCTCACCCCCGAAACCGATGGTCTGGCGGATGAAAAGGCGCGCGATGTTTACCCTCGGATATCCCGTGCCGACCTTGTAAGCCTCTCCGTTGGGAAAGTCGTCGACGCCAAGGGTGTCGTGCAGCCCGAAGCCCTGCCACATCAGCAGATCAAGATGTGCTTCCGCCCCGGGCCACAATCGGACTCCGCCGTAAAAATCCAACGACACGGTTTCGCGGATTTGGCCGCCGGGCGGCAGGCTATTGACACCGGAATACTTCGCCGAAATGGCGGGGTAACCTTGCATGATATCGGTGTTCTGAGCATGCAGGTTCCAGGTCTGCGTCTGACCTTCCGCAGCCTGTTCTATAGACGGCTGGATTTCGGGAGC
Source organism: Binataceae bacterium (SeqCode) (assembly GCA_035626155.1). GTDB lineage: Bacteria > Desulfobacterota > Binatia > Binatales > Binataceae > DASPOF01. Next base: position 904 of record DASPOF010000010.1, on the reverse strand, counting down.
GGCCGGGTCGGAGTTACCCGTCGAGCCTGTTGCGGGTGCCGTGAGCGAGGGAGGCTTGAAATTCCACAACCACCAGGGGGTAACCGCCGCCGCGTCGAGGAGGAAAGGATCGCCCGCCGTTGCAGTCCAGGGGTCGGATTGCTGCGCGCACAGAGCGGGCGCCCACGCGTCGCCCATCACGATCGCGCAGACAATCGCGAAAGCGCGAATTATTCCCGGACTCTGCAACGCCCGCCGCATTGGTTTCTATTCTCACCGCCCTAGCGCCCAAGAGGCCCGACCAGACCCGCCAGGCCGATGGCATGATACACGACCAGCGAGGTCATCAGCAGAAGGTACGCGCGCAACGCAAATAGCGCCAGCTTTGCGCGCGGCCCAAGCGGACGCTCACCCAGTCTGGAAGTATCGAGCTTCTCTTCTGGCACATCGCGCAGGGGATGCACCACCACGAACTGCGTCCACTCGGTTTCGGCAGAATGACTCATCATGGCTCGCATCGTATGCCCTCCTCGATGCGCTCAGGCCGGAAACAGTTCCGGAGCAATCACCTGGGCGGCCAGGATCAGCGACAGCACGAACAGGACCGCGATAATGGTCCAGTTGATCCAGTTGTTCCACCGACGGTTTGCGAACCGCTCGCCGAGCAGCTCCCGATCGTCGAGCAGGAGCTGCAGAAAAATGATCGCCGAGGGCAGCATGATCCCGGCGAGCACCTGCACGCTCAGGATAATCAGTTGAAGCGGCGCGCGCGGAATCAAGACGATAGCCGCCGCCAGCGCCGTGCATCCGATGTACACGCCGTAAAAGGCGGGTGCCTCGCGGGGCGAAACCTCGAGGCTGTGGGGCCAGCCCTTCACTTCGCCGTATGCCCACGCGCTCGACAGCGAGATCGCCGTGGTTCCCA
>DASPOF010000009.1:0-13890 GCA_035626155.1 Binataceae bacterium (SeqCode) | reverse complement strand
AAGATCCGCCGGGCAGCCAGGGCTGAGGCCGAGCGGCTGATTGCCGAAGCCCACGCGGAAGTCGCCGCGCGCGAGGGACTGATCGAAAGGGAAGCACCAGCGCGCGAGGCCCCCGAAAAAGCCAAGGCGCCGGAAGCGGCCAAGGCGCCAGCACCCCGGGAGCCTCTCGCATCCAGCGCAGAGCGCCTCACCGGCGCGATCCTTGCCCAGGCCCGCGAAGAAGCAGAAAAGATCCGCCAGGCGGCCAACGCCGAGGCCGAGCGGCTGGTCGGCGAAGCGCGCTCGGAAGCGGCCGCGCACGCCGAGCTGACGGAGGAAAAGGCCAAAGCCCGCGCGCTCCAGGAAAAAGCCAAGGGCCTCGCGGCGGCCAAATTGCAAGCCCGCCAGTTCTTCCTACAGGGCCGCGAAGAGCTTCTCGATGACCTGTTCGATCGCGCCTCTGACGCGCTTGCCGGCCTGCGGAAGAAACCCGAATACCCGGCGCTGCTCCTCCAACTGGCTGAGCAGGCTATTGCGGCGCTGGCCGGGGATGAATTCGTAGTCGAAGTGCCTCCCGATGACGTCGCCTTGGCCGAGCAGTCTCTTTCCGCGATCCAAAAGAAAATAGAGATGCGCGCGAATCCGGAAGTCGGTGGCGGATGCATCGTCTGGCAGAAGGATCGGCGCGCCTTTTACGACAATACGCTCGGGAGCATCTTCGCCGGCCAGAAACCGCAGCTCCGATTCCTTGTCGCACAATGGCTCTGGGGCGATGAAGCGCGCTGGAGCGAGACCTGATGGCATCGACCCTGGCTATTGGTGCGACCGAACTCGCCTCTGTTGCCGGAACGGTCAACTGGGTGAGCGGACCCGTCGTACGAGTGATCGTTCAGGACGCGGTCTTTATGGGCGAGCTGATGGAGGTCGGGGAGGATCGGCTTGTCGGAGAAGTGATCGAGCTTTCCGGCGACCAGGCGGTCTTGCAGGTTTATGAAAGTACCGAAGGTTTGGGGCCCGGCGCTCCGGTTTTCGGTACCCGCCTGCCGCTGTTCGCAACCCTGGGGCCTGGACTCATCGGCGGCATCTTTGACGGCATCCAGCGTCCCCTCAGAACGCTAAAGCAGGCCGCCGGAGCCTTTATCCAAAAGGGCGTCAAGGCGGCGCCGCTGGACCCGGACAGGCGCTGGCGATTTGTTCCCGGCAGGAAAGCCGGCGATGAAGTCACGGGCGGAGAAATCCTCGGTTCGGTTCAGGAAAGCGAGGTCGTGCAGCATCGGACCTTGGTGCCGCCCGGCGTGGCCGGAGAGCTGGTGAGCATCGCCGCCGAGGGCGAGTACACCGTCAACGATACCATCGCGGTCGTTCGCGCCGGGAAGCAGGAAGTCGCGGTCGCGATGGCGCAACGATGGCCGGTGAAGCAGCCGCGTCCTTATCGCAAGCATCTGGTGCCCGCCTATCCCCTCGTTACAGGACAGCGCATCTTCGATCTTTTCTTTCCTCTGGCAAAAGGAGGCACCGCGGCCATCCCCGGCGGCTTCGGCACCGGCAAGACGGTGATGGAGCATCAGCTTGCCAAGTGGGCGCAGGCGGACGTGATCGTTCACGTCGGCTGCGGAGAGCGCGGAAACGAGATGGCCGAAGTGCTCCAGGTCTTCCCCGAGCTTCGCGACCCTCGGACCGGCCGCTCGCTGATGGAAAAAACCGTCCTTATCGCCAATACCTCGAACATGCCGGTGGCCGCTCGCGAGGCCAGCATCTACACCGGCATCACGATCGCTGAGTACTACCGCGACATGGGATACTCGGTGGCATTGACGGCTGACTCCACCTCGCGATGGGCCGAGGCGCTGCGCGAAGTCAGCGGTCGGCTGGAGGAGATGCCGGCGGAGGAGGGGTTTCCCGCCTATCTGGCTACGCGGCTCGCGCAATTTTACGAACGCGCCGGACGGGTGGATACTCTTTGCGGCCAGGAGGGTTCGGTCACCCTGATCGGCGCGGTCTCTCCCGCAGGCGGCGACTTCTCGGAACCGGTCACCCAGCACACCAAACGCTTCGTCAGATGCTTCTGGGCGCTGGACAAGGACCTCGCTGCGGCCCGCTACTTTCCCGCGATCAATTACCTCGACAGCTACAGCGGCTACCTGGCGGAGGTCGCCGCCTGGTGGGAGCGCGAGATCGATTCGCAGTGGCGCGAGTTGCGCGAGGACGCGATGCGGTTGCTCCAGGAAGATAACCGCCTCCAGCGCATCGTCCGCCTGATCGGCGAGGATGCGCTGCCCGACGAACAGCGTCTAACCATCGATGCCGCCCGCCTGCTCCAGGAAGCATGCTTGCAGCAGAATGCCAACGATCCGGCCGATACTTTCTGCCGTCCGGAGAAGCAAATCGCCATCTTGCGGGCGATCCTGCATTTCGTTGAACGCGCCCGCGAGGTCACGAAAAAGGGCGCCCCCATTCATCTCATCCAGGAGGCTAAGGTTCGCGCCGACATCGTTCGGGCAAAGGAAAAGATCCCCAACGACCGGCTCGACCTTTTCGCCGAACTCATGCGCGCGACCGACCAGGAGATGGATGCCCTCTTGCAGGAGGTGCAGAGAACGCGGTGAGAGCCGAGCCGGGCAAAGTGTACTGCGACCTGACCAAGGTCTCCGGGGCGCTCGTCTTCCTCGCCGGCGTTCGCGGGGTCGGCTTCGGCGAGATGGTCGAGATAACCGGCGCCGATGGAAGAGAGCGGTTGGGGCGTGTGCTGGTGGCCAGCGAGCAGGTGGTTGCGGTCGAAGTCTATGAAGGCACCGGAGGCCTTTCCGCCGCCAGGACCCGCGCTCGCTTTCTTGGCCGTCCGCTCGAGGTGCCCGTCTCGCACGAGATGTTGGGCCGGGCGCTTGACAGCTTTGCACGCCCGCTCGACGGCGGCCCTCCTCCGCTTGCCCAGGAATGGCGCGGAGCCGATGGCGCGGCGATCAATCCCGCGGTTCGAGCCTACCCGCAGGAATTTCTGCAAACCGGCATCTCGGCGATCGACGGCATGAACACGCTGGTGCGCGGACAGAAGCTGCCCATCTTCTCGGCGAGCGGGCTCCCCCACAATCAACTGGCTGCCCAGATCGTTCGCCAATCGCAGGTGCCGACGGACCCGGAGGCTTTTGTCGTCGTCTTCGCGATCATGGGAGCGAGCCGCGATGTGGCCGAGATGTTCCGCCGCAGCGTCGAGGAAAGCGGCACGGTCGACAGGGTGGCGATGTTCCTGAACTTTGCCGATGACCCCGCGGTGGAACGGCTTGTCACCCCTCGCACGGCTCTGACTCTGGCAGAGTATCTCGCATTCGACGAGGGCCTGCATGTGCTGGTGGTCCTCACCGATATGACCCAGTACAGCGAGGCGCTGCGAGAGGTTGCGTCCGCCAAGGGAGAAGTTCCCAGCCGCAAGGGATTTCCCGGCTACCTCTACAGCGATCTCGCCTCGATCTATGAACGCGCGGGCAGCATCCAGGGCAAGCGCGGTTCGGTCACGCAGGTTCCGATCCTCACGATGCCGAACGATGACATCACGCACCCGATCCCCGACCTGACCGGGTACATCACCGAAGGCCAGATCGTGGTTGAGCGCGAGCTGGACCGCCGCGGCATTTATCCGCCGATCAACGTCTTGCCCTCGCTCTCGCGCCTGATGGCCGATGGGATCGGGGCGGGACACACGCGCGAGGACCACGCCCATCTTTCCAACCAGCTCTACAGCGCTTACGCATACACCCGGCGCATCCGAATGCTTGCGACGATTATCGGCGAGGAAGAACTCTCGGGACGCGACAAGATGTACCTGGAATTCGGCCGGCGCTTCGAAACCGAATTTGTCGGGCAGTCCGCGACCGAAAACCGCACGATCGAAGAGACGCTCGACCGCGGGTGGCGAATACTCAAAGCAATTCCGCCAGCTGATCTGACGCGCGTCACCGAAGAGGAAATCGCCGAGCATCTGAGGTAGCCGCAGTATGGCCCGGTTCGATGTCCCGGCAACCAAGGCGAATCTCCTGATCCTGAAGGAGGATTTGCTGCTCGCCCGGGAGGGGCGCGAGCTTCTCGACGAGAAGCGCGAGATCATCCTGCGCGAGATCTTCAGCCATCTCGAAGACCTCAGACGCTGCCGCGGGGAGTTGGATACGGCGCTCGCCGAGGCTTATTCGGCGCTGGCCGATGCGTGCCTCGCCACCGGCAGGGAGGGAGCGGCGCGCGCCAGTCTCGCCGCCACGGCGCCCGAGGAAATCACGATGCACGAGCGCAGCGTGATCGGGGTGATCGTGCCGCTGCTCGAATGGCAATATAAGGAAGAACCTCCGGGATGGGGGTTGCTCGACACATCGCTTGAGTTGGACGTGGCGCGCGAGAAGTTCCTCGTCGCGCTCAAGCGCGCGGTCGCCCTGGCGGAACTGGAGATCTCATTTCGGCGGCTGGCGGCCGAACTGCGCAAGACCCAGAAACGGGTCAACGCGCTTTCGAATCTCCTGATCCCCCAATACGAGGAGACCGTGCGCTACGTCGAGAGCGGTCTGGGGGAACGAGAGCGCGAGGCCTTGTTTCAGCTCAAGCGTTTCCGCGCCAGAGGAGAGCACTGAATGAAGCCCATGTTCGGTAAGATTCTGCTCGCCACCGACGGCTCGCAGTCCTCGCTGAAGGCGGCCCGCGTTGCGATCGAAATGGCCCGCGCCTACAACGCCGAGCTGATCGTCGTGCATGTGGTGGACGATGCGATCCTGGAAGAGGTCGCGCACGCGTTCGGAAAGACCGTCGAGGAGGCGGCGCAGGTACTCGAGGAGAACGGGCACAAGTACATGCAGGAGGTGGAGAGGATGGCCAAGGAGCAGTGGGTGAAAACCGACCTCGAGATGCCCCACGGGCATCCTCATGAGGCGCTCCTCAAGGTGGCCGAAGACAAAAAGGTGGCGCTGATCGTGATGGGCAAGATCGGACGGCGCGGCCCCCGCCGCGTGCTCATGGGCAGCGTAACCGAGCGGGTGGTCGATCTGGCCGAGGTCCCGGTGCTGGTCGTGAAGTGAGGCCGGCGAGGCAGACATCTTTTCCCATTTTTCTGATCGCGTTCGCGAGCCGGAGCCGAGCGGAACGCACGGTCAATACGATTCCACAAAGCTCTGACTGGTAACAGTGGTCTGTATAGCCACGCCACCACAAGGCGCGAGCGGGTGCCGCGCGCCTGCTACATGACAGAAATCGCCGATACCAAGAATTACCTCCCAGTGTGACGCTAAGCTTCTGCTATTCCGCTCAGTACGGCGGTAGTAGAAGCTCTAAGCCCGACTTTATTCCCGAGTACGCGTCCTCCGAGCTATAAGAGCCGTAGCTCTGGCCGTGATTTGTCGGTGAATAATCTCCCAGAATCGCCGGGGCATATCCATTGCACCCAGAGTCATTTGCTCGCGTCGAAAGGGCGGGGGTGCCGGAGATCGGGTCACTCATATTTGAGCAGTCTCCTCCACTATCGTCCGCTTCCGCGGATCCATAAAGGTAATTCAACAGATTCGCATTATCATAAGGGATTCCTGGATTCGACGACGGATCTGGAGGAGTGAATGGTCCAACCGTGATTGTCTTGCTGTAAGTGGACTGCGGAAATCCTTGCAGATCCAAGATTTGCGTACCCTTTGTGGTCTCAAAGTTTTGACAAGCGCCGCGATACGCTGTCAGCTCGCCCCCGAGCTCGTTACTGAGTATGACGCCGTTACAGCTTAACGTGTGCCGCGGGAATTGGAAGGTGTACGATCCAGAATCATTAGACCCCGTATATGTGTGCACCAGACTCCACTCATACGTGCGCAAATCGCACCAGTTGGCATCGACGGTCTTCATATATGTCGTGCCCAGATTTTGGTACGTGAGATAGTTCCACCCGGCTGGGATCGATGACAACTGGGTGAGAGTGCTAGGAATCGCCGTCGTGATAGTCGCTATGAACACATCACCAGCCTGTGAGTTCGGCGGCGCGGTGAAGGTAACTGTGCAGGGTGAGGACGGGCACTCGGTTTCCTTGGGCGTCAAGTTAAGAAACGTGGGACCCGACGGAGTACTGGGACTCACGAAGCCCCACGCTTGAAGCCAGCCGTAACCGTTACCTGGCGCACCGCTCTCGCCCGCCCAGCCTTCGCTGGTCCAAAACGTTGTATCATCGTTGGGGTCAACGACCGTCTGGCTGTAGTCACCGGTCCGCACTGGATTTCCGTTCGCGTCACCCGACGGATAGTAGGGCCCGAGGCCTCCTGCATAGAGATAGTTCTGATAGCCCAAGCAGCCGGAGTGACTCTTGAATGCGAACAACGCGCTCAGGTATCCATAACTCGTAGAGTTGATATTCGGGACCCCTTCAAACCCAACAAGGACATCACCCGCCGAGTTCACGGCAATCGCGCTATCCATAGTATCCCAAACGGAACCCCCGTAGGCCCCATCGCCGCCAATTCTTTCGACGTCGTAGATCTTTCCCTTGTTGGCGTCGAGTCCGATGCTCCACCATTGGACCGCGGTTGAGTCTGCATTCGTCGCCGGCAAACCGATCGTCTGTGAAGCCCACAACGTACTGTTCCTGACTACGCACGACTCGAATCGGTCGTCGTCCGGTCCGGGCGCGATTTTCAACGTCGTCGAGTCGGCCTGCCCCAAATTCGGAAATGCTTCCGATTGCCAAGTCCAATTCCCGCCCGGCCCTGGCTGGTTCTGCAAGCTGACCTGGGAGTAGATTCCTCCGTAATTTGGACTATTGACGGTACCGCTGATTTCATAGAGGTCGATGGTTCCAGTGCTGCCTGAGACAGATCTGACCAGGAAGAAATTAGAACCATCCGGATCACTCCCCGTATGATAACTCAGCGCAGGGCAAGCGCCTTGGATGCTGCTATCGTTGCAATACCAGGCAGTGGAACTTCCTCCCGACGAGCCAGTGCAGGCCCCTCCTCCTGAGGTGGGCAAGGTGCTCGGTTTCACCGGGATCCCAGCAGTCCCAGTGCATTCGGAGGGCTGTCGGGCAAACAGAAAGAGCAACGGCACCGAGTATGAACCGGTCGAGCCCTTGAAGAATTTCAAAGCGGTTACACCGATCCAATTGGTATTGAACCCCGCTCGTGGAAAGTCGCCTACAGCGGTAATGTCAGAGCCCGTGTTGGCTGGTGCCGTACTCGCGATTGCGAACTGTGTCCAACTGACACCAGAGTCAGCGGGGTTAGGATCTTCTTGTTGCGAGATAGCAAGCAGCACCGCAGCTGCGGTCGTCTGGTCGGAGTATGTCAGGTTCCCCATCCCAACAACAATCCAACGCCCGGCGCCGTCTCCGCACGGAGAGTACGGATCATAATAAACGCGAAAGTCGCTATTGGGGGTTACTTGGACCGTGCCCGTAGGCGGTGTTGTTCCATTAGGAACTATGACGGAGCTGCTGGGCAAGGGCTGCCAAAATTGACTGTCTGGGACTGGCATGCCAGAAGGCAGCGGATTGTAACCGTTCTGGATGGGGCGGTTAATGAAGGTCATTTCTAAATTCGCGCTAAGGACGACGTAAGTGCGCCCGACTGCTCCGTGTTCGTCTCCCGGTATGAAGGGATTGACGGCGGAATCCCAGTGATTGTCGTTCCCCGTAGCAAATGGGCCGGGACTCGGCGGTTGCTGCGCGGACGCCGGACAGCACAACAATGCCAGAGCAACGAGGACTAGAGAGAGCCTCAGCATACGCGTTTCCCCCCGTTTGATGCGCGTGGCGACATTAGTTGAATCCTGGCAATTCCTTCACCAGCAAGGGCCACTGGCGCACAGCGGTTCTGTTTGTTCTAACTGCAGCGCGTGTTTCATTTCCTCCGCGCAGCGTTTGTCCCTCTCGGGCCGGTCCGAAGCGGGAACCGGCACGAGTGCGCGCTGTTCCAAGGCCTGGCGAATAAGTCCGGCGCAATCATTGTCCGGAGGGAAAACTGTGTGTTCACCGACGTTGAAGAGGATGGTTAGTGGCTTTTGAACCAGTCCCGGGCTGCCAGCCCCCCTCGTTGGCGCCGCCGCCGGAGTCTGACCAATCGCCGCCGCACCGCCCGGAATAGGCGTAGGCACGGGAGTCGCGGCTTCGAAAGGCGATTGCCCTCCAGCGGGCGCGGCCGCAAATAATGCGAACGCCCCGACGACCATCAGAGCCACGGCAAACTCGCGCTTGTGGGACTTTCGAATTAGGGCCGCCACCACGTTAGGCAAGGATTCTTTAACGTTCACGTGTCTGGTCCTCCGAATTCCTCGTCGCTTTTGTACTTCTGCTTCAACTGAGAGGCAAGCTCCCCTGCTAACATGGCGTTAACAAAGCCGCGCTCAACAGCATGCGCGGTTGGCGGGCTGGGACGCCCCGACCATCTGCGGCAGGTTGTCTGAATCCCGCCAAATCGAGCGATCTTCAATTGTCGTTCGCGGTGCGAGCGGGTAGGAATAATGCGAGCGTGAGTAACGGAGGATCGAAAAGAAACCCGTGAACGGTACAACCTCGAAGCCGGAATTGCGCGGGGTCGCGCGGCTGCGCGATCCGCGTCTCAACAAGTCGCTTGCCTTCACCGAGGCCGAACGCGATGCGTTGGGGCTGGTCGGACTATTGCCCGAGGCGATCGATACCGACCCGGTCGCGCTTCACCGCGTGATCTCACAAGTCGAAACCAAGGCAAGCGACCTCGAGAAGTACCTGTTTCTCTCCGATTTGCAGGACACCGACGAGAATCTTTTCTACCGGGTGCTGATGAGCGACACGGCGCGATTCCTGCCGCTGGTCTATACGCCTACGGTGGGCGAGGCCTGCCTCAAGTGGAGCCACATCGTCAGGCGTCCCAAGGGCCTCTACCTGTCGATCAAGCGCAAGGGGCGCGTGCGCGAGATTCTTCGCAACTGGCCCGAGCGCGATGTGCGTTTCGTAGTCATCACCAGCGGCGAGCGCATCCTCGGGCTGGGAGACCTCGGCGCCAACGGGATGGGAATTCCGATCGGGAAGCTCGCGTTGTACACCGCAGCCGCCGGAGTGCCCCCGCAATTCACGTTGCCAATCATGATGGACTGCGGAACGAACAACGAGGCGCTGCTCGGCGACCCGCTTTATATCGGGCTTCGCCAGCCGCGTCCGGCGGCTGCGCAATTGGACGAGTTCGTCGAGGAGTTCGTGACTGCAATTCAGCAGGAGTTCCCCGACTGCTGCATCCAGTGGGAGGACTGGGCGCGCGCCGACGCGTTCCGCCTGCTCGCCAGGTATCGGGAGCGGGTGTGCTCCTTCAATGACGATATTCAGGGCTCGGGCGCAGTGGTGCTCGCGGGCCTCATCAGCGCGATGCGCATCACGGCGAGCAAGCTCTCCGAGCAGACCGTTTTGTTCCTGGGCGCGGGCGCGGCCGCCGTCGGAATCGCCGGTCTGCTCGTGCAGGCAATGAAGTCGGAGGGATTGTCGGAGGAGCAGGCTCGCGCGCGCGTCTGGCTGTTCAATCGCAATGGACTGGTCGAATCGACGCGGTTCGACCTCACCGATTATCAGCAGCCATACGCGCATCCGCACCCGCCCACCCGCAGTTTCATCTCCGCGATCGAGTCGATTCGTCCCACCGCAATCATCGGGGTGAGCACCGCGCCGAAGACCTTCAATCAGGAGGTGATCGCGGCGATGGCGCGGCACAACGCCCGCCCGATCGTTTTCGCGCTTTCGAATCCGACCTCGCGTTCCGAGTGCACCGCCGAGGAGGCCTACCGATGGTCGGAAGGCCGCGCGATATTCGCGAGCGGGAGCCCGTTCGCGCCGGTGGATTATGCGGGGCGGCGGTTCGTTCCCGGCCAATGCAACAATCTGTACATCTTTCCCGCGGTTGGACTGGCGATTTACAACACGCGCGCGAAACGAGTCACCGATGAGGTATTCATCGAGGCCGCCCGATCGCTCGCGCAACTGGTTACGCAGGCGGACCTTGATGCCGGACTGATCTATCCTCCGCAAGCGACGATCCTCCAGACCGAAACCCACGTCGCAAAGCGCGTCACCGAGGTGATCCACGCCCGCAACCTCGCCTCGGCGAGCGCGGGGTAAGATCGCGGCGGCTAGCTTCCAGGAGGAGACCGCTTAAGATTCGCGTGTCTGGCAGCCCGGCGCCCGCGCGAATTTCGATGCGCGAATCTTTGCTAAAATTATTTGGGTGAGCGTTAGCATCGAAGGCGTCGAGGCGCGTTTCTGGCATCCGCTCGAGGATGGCCGCATCCAGTGCGATCTTTGTCCGCGCCTGTGCAAGCTGCATGAGGGCCAGCGCGGTCTGTGCTTCGTTCGCGCGCGCCAGGGCGATCGAATGATGCTGACCACGTATGGCCGTTCGTCCGGCTTCTGCATCGATCCGATCGAGAAGAAGCCGCTCAACCATTTTCTGCCGGGAACGCCGGTGCTCTCGTTTGGCACCGCGGGCTGCAACCTGACGTGCCGGTTCTGCCAGAACTGGGACATTTCGAAGGCGGGGGAGTTCGACCGGCTCACCGAGGAAGCATCGGCGGGCGCGATCGCCGAGGCGGCGGTTCAAAGCGGCTGCCGCTCCGTTGCGTTCACCTACAACGATCCGGTCATCTTCGCCGAGTATGCGATCGACGTCGCCCAGGCTTGCCGCGCTCGCGGCGTGAAGACGGTTGCCGTCTCGGCCGGTTACATGTGCGATGCGCCGCGACGCGAGTTCTACCGGCACATCGATGCCGCCAATATCGACCTCAAGGGCTTCACCGAAGCTTTCTATAAAAGACTCTGCTCCGGTTCTCTCGGCACCGTGCTCGATACGCTCGCTTACCTGAAGCGCGAGACCTCGGTCTGGCTCGAGATTACGACGCTGCTGATTCCCGGCGAGAACGACTCAGTCGCCGAACTCGAGGCGCTCAGCGCCTGGATATTCGAGCATCTCGGCCCCGACGTGCCGCTGCACTTCTCGGCCTTCCATCCCGACTGGAAGATGCTCGATCGCCGGCCGACCCCGGCAAAGACGCTGATTGCCGCGCGCGACATCGCGCGAAGGGCAGGGCTCCGCCACGTTTACACGGGCAACATCTACGATGAGGCCACGCAGAGCACCTATTGCCACGCCTGCGGGTCAATCGTGATCGGCCGCGACTGGTATGCGATCACATCGTGGAATCTCACCCACGATGGCCGCTGCGGGAAATGTGGCACGCCGTGCGCCGGTGTCTTCGACGGTCCTCCGGGCGCGTGGGCCGGCCGCCGGCGCGCTCTGCCGATAAGCGACAGCCGCGTAAATCGCTAAGCAGACCGCCGCGCGAGCTCTCGGGCTTCAGAGCGCGCGCCCTTCCGTTTCGTCCCCTATCGCAGCGTGCTTCTCACCAGCGACCGCGCGTTAAGAGAACTTGCTGAGCCCTCGTGGTCGCGGTAGATTAATGCAATATCGCTGGCAATATGCCATCTGATTGCGGGTGCGAATCGTTCTGGATACCGATGTGATGGTTGCTGCGCTGCGCAGCAACGCAGGAGCATCAAGGCAGCTCTTGATCTCCGCGCTGGGGAAACGTTTCGATCTCCTGCTTTCCGTGCCCCTGATGCTTGAGTACGAGGCCGTGCTCAAGCGGCCGGAACATCTAACTGCGGCGGGCGCAACGCGCGAGGACATCGATGTGATTCTCAGTGCCTTGGCGGCTGTCGGCGTTCCGGTCACGCCCGATTTTTCATGGCGGCCCGAGCTTTCTGATCCGGGAGACGAAATGGTTTTGGAAGCCGCGGTGAACGGCCAGGCCGACCTCGTCGTTGCCTTCAACGTGGCGCATTTGAGGCGGGGCGCTCGCCGCTTCGGAATTCGTGCGATACGGCCGCAGGAGGCATTGGCGATTTTGGAGGGTTTAATCTCATGAGAAAGAGCAATTTTGCGCTTCGCCTTCAACCGTCGCTCCTGAAGGAACTGCGCGGTGTTGCCGAGGCGGAGGATACTACGCTCAATCAGTTCATTAACGTCGCAGTTGCCGAGAAACTCGCAGCCCTGCGGACCGAAGCCTACTTCCGCGAGCGCGCTGCGCGCGCCGATATTCCAGGGGCGCTAAGAGTTCTGGATCGATTGGGAATCGGTAATCTCCCCCTGCTCGGCGATAGAGTACCCGAGGTTCCGCAAAAGAAACGTCGGGCTAAGCGGCAATCGAATAAATAGAGCGCCGCGCAGGCTCTCTGCTTCAGAGAGCCCGCCCTTCCGTTTCATCGCCCCCGTCGCAGCCGCCCGGCCGCGACTCGTGGGGACACCGCCAAATCGACTGATCTTCAATTGTCGTTCGCGGTGCGAGCGGGTAGGAATAATGCGAGCGAGAGGACCCGAGCCGATCGCATTCGAGGATGGTTCACTGATGGGGCGCAATATTCTTTTCATCACGACCGACCAGCAACGCTACGATTCGCTCGGATGCAACGGCGGCACGATCGCGAGAACTCCGATCGCCGATCGGCTCGCCGCAACCGGCATCAATTACCGCCGCGCCCACAACCAGAACGCGGTCTGCATGCCCGCGCGCGCCACGATGGTGACGGGCCAGTACGTGCGGACGCACGGCGTAATCGCAAACGGCGTCGCGCTGCCGCCCGATGCTCCAAGCGTCGCCGCGTATCTCCATGAAAAGGCTGGCTATCGCACGGCGCTGCTCGGCAAGGCGCATTTCGAACCCGGCCTCGACATCGGGGGACGGTGGTTCGAGAATCGGATGGCCGGCGAGCATTCGACCGGGCCGTATCGCGGCTTCGAGCGGATGGAACTCGCGATGCACGTGCCGATGGGCGGATGGCATTATTCGCTGTGGCTGCAAAACAACCATCCCGGCGAGGTTGGCGGCTTCGCGCCGCTTCTCTCCGGCCTGCCCGGCGGCGACACGGGCGCGCCCGAGGTCAAGTACAATCCGATTCCGCGCGAGCATTACCATACCGATTGGGTCGCCGATCGCACTATCGCATTTCTCAACTCGCTTGACCCCGATGAGAACTGGTTCGTGTGGATGAGCTTTCCCGATCCGCACCATCCGTGGGACCCGCCCGCTACCGAGGCGCGCCGCATCAACTGGCGCGACCTCGACCTGCCGCCCGGCTATCCCGGCTCGCGCGAGAAGATCGAAAAGATTCTCGCGCAGAAGCCGCGCCACTGGCTCGATTGGTACGAAGGCCGGTTTCGCAACTACGAGGGTGGCCCGACCAGTTTTGTTCCGTGCGCGATGACCCCGGATCAGCTTCGGGAAGTCAGCGCGATGATTCATATCGAAAACGAACTGATCGACCAGGCGTGCGGGCGCGTGATCCGGCGGGTCGAGGAGCGCGGCTGGAGCGATTCCACCGACGTATTTTTCACCACCGATCACGGCGAGCTTCAGGGCGACTTCGGCCTGCTCTTCAAGGGGCCGTATCACGTGGATGCGCTCATGCGATTGCCACTGATCTGGCGGCCGGCGCCGTCAGCGAAAATCGCGCCCGCCGAAATCGCGGAGCCGGTCGGCCAGCTCGATCTCGGGCCGACCTTCTGCCAGATCGCGGGCGTGCCCGTGCCGCCATGGATGCAGGGCAAGCCGCTGCCGATCGCGCCGGGCTCGGACCGCCAGCGCGTCCTTACCGAATGGGATAGTCAGTTCGCGCAAATCGGGATGCATTTGCGGAGCATTTATCGCGATGGCTATACGCTGACGGTTTATGAGAAGTCCACGCGCGACTACGGCTTCGACATCAACAACGTGCCGCAAATCTTTCGAGGTAACTCAGAGGTATTGGATATCCGCTACGACGGCACCGAGGGCGAGCTGTACAACTTGAATGAGGATCCGTTGCAATGGCGTAACCTCTGGAATGATCCGGGCTACGCAAAACTCAAATCCGATCTGATTGCGGACCTGTACGACAATCTCCCGCCCCCGCGCGAT
>DASPOF010000008.1:0-5200 GCA_035626155.1 Binataceae bacterium (SeqCode) | reverse complement strand
CGGGCTGCGGGCCCTTGTCATGACTTCCTCGTCCGAGAGTCCCGCAAGGCCAGAGTCGCTGATATTTTGTTTCCCGCCCTTGGCGTAAGCTTGATAAGCTTCATAAGTAGCCACGACAGCGCCAGTGACGATGATACTTGCCGCCACAACATCGGCAACTGGATCCTCAGGTCCCCCGCCTGCAACCTCTACGGACGCGCCAAGCTCAAGCGCTTGACCCAAGACGAGCAGGGGAGTCGAAACGGTTTGACTGCTGTCGTCTTTCGCTAACAGCCCTCCTCCTGTGGAGGCCTCCGTTGGAACCAGACCCGGCTGGATGCCCAAGATTTGAACGTACAGTGGGTGGCGCTGGTGGAGCAACTGGCGCAGGACCGGAGGGCTGCTGCCGCCGCTGAACAGATCGCCGAAAATGTCATTGAGGAGCTGACCCAGCCAGTCCAAGATTTGTATCAGCAGGTCGCCGCCCGACGGGCTGTAGCAACCGTCGCAGCCGCCTTCACCTTCTCCCTCGTCCCCCTCCTGAGCAGAACGGTAAGCGCTGTTGGCTGCGCGCGGCCCGCTCACGCTCCCCGTACCGCGCCGGGCTGAACCGCTTCCGCCGTTTGCACCGGCTGTGCCGCCTACAGAGCCGAGGTTTGGCTGCGAAAGCCCGGTCGCATCAAGCTGGGCGAGTTCCCGTTGAATCTGCGGGTCGTAGAAGTTTCCTGAGCCATCGTAATAGAGCGACGCCGGATCGGTGATCTCGTGCTCGGCGCCCTCGAACAGGAACGGCCAGTTGTTCGCATTCCCGCTCAATGTTGGAACGCCCGAGGGGTCATAGGTGTATGTCGTCACCGGACCCGAGTTGACCTGCGCCGCATTCACCAGCCCTATCGTGGACCCGCTCGCATCAATCAGTGGCCTCCCCCCTTTAGTCATTCTGAGCCCGCGTGCGAGCAATGCAAGCACGCGCGAAGAATCCCGGGATTCTACGCGAGGCGCGCGTAGAATGACGGAAGAAAAGAAGGGCGCGCCCCAATCAGAGCAAAGTCCTGGTGGTGGCGCGGGCGGAGACGCCCGCACGCCGCGACGCGTATCCACACGGGCCATTCTTGAATCCAAGTGAACACAAGTGAAACAATCGATTTTATGCCAGTCAGCAGTGCCGCAGACGACTCGTTCGTCAAGCTTGCCGATAATCTGAGAGAACTCGAGGTCGTAATCGGCGAGAAGGCCCGTCCCGTGGTGGCCGAGGTGCGCGCGGGACTGCACACGGCGATCGCGTGCCGGGCGCGCGGCGATCTTCCCGCTGCGCTGACCGCGATTCGTGCGGCGATGGCGCGCCTGGCGGCGCTTGCAAGCCAGCTCGATCCTGCCGAAGGTGCGATAATGGGCGAGATCGCCCGGCGCTTCACCGCCGCGCTGAGCTTCGGCGACAAGGGCGAAGCCAAGGGCGCGGTCAACCTGATGCGGCACAAGGCCGGCGATCCGAAGGACGACCAAAATACGGACTGGTAACGATTCCAACCAAATCGGGAGTTCACGTGGCGCTTGCAGCGGACATCAAGATGAAGCGGTCCGAGCTGGACGAATTGTGCATCAACTCGATTCGCGTGCTCGCGATCGACGCGATACAGAAGGCCAATAGCGGGCATCCGGGGATGCCGATGGCGATGGCGCCGGCGGCCTACCTGCTCTTCACGCGGTTCATGAGGCATAACCCCCGAAACCCGAAGTGGTACGGGCGCGACCGGTTCATCTTGTCCGCCGGCCACGGCTCGATGCTGCTGTATGCGTGCCTGTACTTGAGCGGCTACGACGTGTCGCTCGATGACATCAAGCGCTTCCGCCAGCTCGGGAGCAAAACCCCGGGACATCCTGAGGCGCATCTCACCCCGGGCGTCGAGACCACGACCGGCCCGCTCGGACAGGGCTTCGGCAACGGCGTCGGGATGGCGATTGCGGCCAGGCACTTCGAGGCGCGTTACGACCACGATGCCTCGGGACTCTTCAGCCATCGCATCTTCGGGATCGTGAGCGACGGCGATCTGATGGAGGGAATCTCGAGCGAGGCGGCGTCGATCGCGGGGCACCTCGCTCTGGGCAATATCATCTATCTCTACGACGACAACCGAATCACGATCGACGGCACGACGGATATCTCGTTTACCGAGGACGTCTGCAAGCGATTCGATGCCTACGGCTGGCACACGCAGGTGGTCAAGGACGGGAACGATCTGCGGGCGATTTCGCAGGCGATCGAAACCGCGCTCGCCGAGACGAATCGCCCCTCGCTGATCCGGCTTCGCACCCATATCGGTTACGGCAGCCCGCATTTCCAGGACAGTTCCGAGGTTCACGGCAAGCCGCTTGGGGTCGAGGAGGTCAAGCTCACCAAAAAGTTCTACCGTTGGCCGCTGGAGCCGGACTTCTACGTGCCCGAGGAGGCGCTCGCGGAGTTCCGCACCTGCATCGAGCGCGGCGAGGAGTGGGAGGAGGCATGGAGCGCGCGTTTCGAGCGCTACGCCGCCAGGCACCAGGCCGAGGTCGAGGAGTTCCAGGCATCGCTCGCGCACGAGCTGCCGGACGGTTGGGATGCGAATATCCCCGAGTTCACTCCCAAGGACAATATTGCAACGCGCGAGGCGTCCTCCAGGGTCGAGCAGGCAATCGGCGCGAAAGTGTGGAACCTGTTCGGCGGCTCGGCCGATCTCAGCGAATCGACGTTCACCCAAATCAAGGGCGGCGGCGACTTCGACCGCAGGAACTTCGCCGGGCGCAATCTGCACTTTGGAATCCGCGAGCACGCGATGGGCGCGATTCTGAACGGGATCGCGCTCCACGGCGGGTTCATCCCGTACGGATCGAGCTTCCTCGTATTCAGCGACTATTGCCGGGCGTCGATTCGGCTCGCCGCGTTGATGAAGCTGCACGAGATTTTCATCTTCACGCACGATTCGATCGGCGTGGGCGAGGACGGCCCGACTCATCAACCGGTCGAACACCTGGCGGCGCTGCGCGCGATGCCGAATCTCGTCGTGATTCGGCCCTGCGATGCGAATGAGAGCGCCGAGGCGTGGCGCGTGGCGATGACGCATACGGGCGGCCCGCTGATGCTGGTTTTGTCGCGCCAGAAAGTGCCGACGCTGGACCGCTCGCAGGTTGCGCCCGTCAGCGGCTTGGCGCGCGGCGCCTACGTGCTGTGCGAAACCCCCAACCGGACGCCCGAAATTATTCTGATCGCATCGGGCTCCGAGGTTCAGTTGGCGCTCGGCGCCAAGAGCGAGCTGGAGAAACAGGGCAGGGCGGTCCGCGCCGTCAGCATGCCGAGCTTCGAGCTGTTCGAAGAGCAGACGCAGGCCTATCGCGATTCCGTCCTGCCGCCGGCGATTCGTCGCCGGCTCGCAATCGAGGCGGGCTCGCCGCTCGGCTGGCATCAGTGGGTCGGGCTGGAGGGGGATGTCGTCGGGATGACCACGTTCGGCGCATCGGGGCCGGCCCCGGATTTGATGAAGCATTTCGGCTTGACCGTCGAAAATGTGGTCGAGCGGGCGGCAAAACTGCTCGCGCGTCCCCTGCCCGGCGACGGCTCATCCTCGGCGCGCTGACCGTCCTCATGGGCGAGCGCAAGATTATCGTCCTTGAACGGCCCGACTTGCTCTACGTGCGTGCCGCGGAGGAAATCGCGCACCTGGCGGGCGAGGCGATATGCACTCATGGCGAGTTCTGCATCGCGCTCTCCGGCGGCTCGACGCCCGCATCCGTCTACGAGCTGCTTGCGACGCGCTTTCATTTCAGCGTCAGTTGGAAGGACGTCCAGTTTTTCTGGGGCGATGAGCGATGCGTTGGGCCCGACGACGCGCTCAGTAATTTCGCGATGGCTAATCGCACGATGTTGAGCAAGCTCAATCTTAAGCCCGAGCAAGTCCATCGCATGCGCGGCGAGCTCGAGCCCGAGGCCGGCGCGCGCGCATACGAGGAGGAATTGCGGCGCGCATTCGCGCTCAAACCCGGCGAATTGCCGCGCTTCGATCTCGTCCTGCTCGGGCTTGGCGACAATCGTCACACGCTGTCGCTGTTCCCCGGCGACCCCGCGATCCACGAGACTCGGAAGATGGTCGCAGCGGTCGATGTGGACGCCGAGCCGCGACGGCGGCTTACGCTCACCGCGGCGGTGGTCAATAACGCGCAGCGCGTGATGTTCCTCGCCGCGGGCGAATCGAAGGCCTGCGCCGTGAAAGATGTGATCGAGGGTCCCCGCGATCCCGACAAGTACCCCGCCCAGGCGATCGATCCCGAGGACGGCGAATTGATCTGGGTTCTCGACCGCGCGGCCGCAAGCCTGCTTGAGGGGCGATGATGCTGCGGTTTGCTCTCCGGCACATAACCGCGATCCTGATCGCGATCGCCGTGGGATGGTGGGCGATTTTCTATCTCCCTTCGACTCCGAGCTGGTGCGTGCTTCAACTCAAGCGGGCGATCGACGCGCGCGATGGCGACGCGGCATGTCAGTATGTCGATTTCCAAAGCGTCGTGAAAAACGCCGGGCAGGAGATGGTCAAGGAGAAGACCGGTGGCGATGCGCTCAGCGGATTGGTGGGGCAGGCCGCGATCGCACTCTTCTCGCAGCCCATGGCGGCGATGCTAGCATCGTGGACGAAGCAGCACGTGAACGACGGCGCGAGGGACGTGCAGATGCCGGCCGCGGCGGTCGCGGGCGCGGTCGTGCTCCTGCATCGCGACGGCGACGCCGCCTGGACGGATTTCAAGGACCACAAGGGCCAGGAGTGGGAGATTCACATGGCGCGCGAGGATGGCGCGTGGAAAATCACCGAGGTGAAGAACGTCCGCCAGCTTCTTGAGCGGCTCGAGCACTCGGAGGAAAAGCGTCTCGCGCCGCCCTGAATGCGGCGCCCGTTCGATTGGCGCGCCACGCGCTCCGGCCGCATCCCTGGCAGGATGTTGAGAAAAGCGAGAGCATTCCAGTTCGACCGCACTGCGGTCCCAACAGCCTGCATGAAAGATAGCTTCTTTCCTCTATCTTCTCCCCCGGTCTTTTCCGGGGGAGATAAGAGAGGGGGGTACGAACCGGCAAGATAGGTAACAGAATAGACCGGCAACATGGGTAACAGATTAGATGCTGCGGCAGGAGGTGGAAGATGCCGTGGCGGGAGGTCTGTCCCATGGACGAGAGGGTGCAGTTTGTGGCGGCGGTGTTGGC
>DASPOF010000007.1:0-4399 GCA_035626155.1 Binataceae bacterium (SeqCode) | reverse complement strand
GGACCCTGCGCGAGCACTTTCCCCGCGTGCATCATCGACATGCGATCGCATCGCTCGGCTTCGTTCATGAAGTGAGTCGAAAGAAAGATAGTCACTCCGTTCTCACGCGAGAGCCGGATGAGTAATTCCCAGAACCCGTCTCGGGCTACGGGATCGACGCCGGAGGTCGGCTCGTCGAGGATCAGCATCTCGGGTTCGTGAATGACGGCGACTGCGAGCGAGAGTCTCTGCCTAATGCCCAACGGCAGATTCTCTGCCAGAGTGTCGGCGACAGGCTCCAGCGCGAAGCGCTCGAGCATCTGGGTGACGCGCGTCTGGGCGGTTTCCTCGGGGAGATCGAACAGGCGCGCGTGCAGAAGAAGGTTTTGCCGCACAGTCAACTCGGTATAGAGCGAGAAAGCCTGCGACATGAAGCCCACGCGCCGGCGGGTTTCCACGTCGCCGCCTTTCACCGGCTGGCCGAACAGCAATGCAGTCCCCTCGGTGGGCGGCAGCAACCCGGTGAGCATCTTCATCGTCGTGGTCTTGCCGCATCCATTCGAGCCCAGGAACCCGAAAATCTCGCCCCGCTCGATGCGGAAGCTGACGTGATCGACCGCGGTAAACGTTCCGAACCTCTGCGTGAGGTCGTGGGCTTCGATAGCAGGGACCCCGCCCTTGGGCTCCCACGGCGCAATCTCGGGCTCCTTGTGGCCCCGGCGGAGTTCTTCCGGCAATAACTCAATGAACGCCCTCTCGAGGGTATTCTGATTCGCATTGCCCTTGATTTCGTCGGGACTCCCGGTCGCGAGAACCTTGCCGGCGTTCATCGCGACCAGCCAGTCGAATCGCTCCGCTTCATCCATGTAGGCGGTCGCTACGAACACGCTCATCCCCTGGCGCCGCTCGCGGATTCGATCGATCAGCTCCCAGAACTGCCTGCGCGCCAGCGGGTCAACGCCGGTGGTCGGCTCGTCAAGGATCAACAGGTCCGGGTCGTGAATGAGCGAGCAGCAAAGCCCGAGCTTCTGCTTCATCCCGCCCGACAGCTTCCCTGCGGGACGGTCCCGGAACGGGGTGAGATCGGTGCTGGCGAGCAATTCCTGGATTCGCCAGTCGCGCTCCTCGCGCGATTGCCCGAACAGGCGGCCGAAGAAATCGATGTTCTCGAAAATCGATAATGTCGGGTAGAGATTCTTGCCCAGTCCCTGCGGGAGATATGCGATGCGCGAGGATACCGAGTTGCGGAAGTTCGCATCGGCTATGTTGCCGCCAAGCACGGTTGCCTCGCCGGACTGAATCCGGCGCACCCCGGCCACGATGGCGAGCAGCGTGGATTTTCCCACCCCATCCGGGCCGATTATACCGATCATCTTGCGCGCCGGGATCGCGAGCGTGATGTTGTCGAGGGCGGCAACGTCGCGATAGCGCTGCGAAACCTCCTTCAGGCTCGCGGCCGATTCCTGTGCGCTGACGTTCATCGATCCTTCGACGTATCGGGGCTGGTGGGCTTCCAGAGCTGTTGGACGGTGATCGGCCTGGGCTCAAGTTTCTCCGGCCATTGGGCACTTTCATCGAAACGGACGTAGCCCATCCCCGGAATCCCCGCTTTCACGTACGGTTCGAATTCACGCAGCCGCGTAGGATCGAGCTGCAGCTTTACGCGGAAGGTCAGATCGTGCCGCTCCTCGGCAGTTTCGACTGTCTTGGGAGTAAACTGCGCGCTTGGAGATACAAAGGCGACGACGGCCTTGACTGGATACTGAGGAGCGGCATCGAGCACGATGCGCGCTTCCGAGCCGAGGGCAACCTTTCCAGTTATTCTCTCCGGAAGGAAAACGTACATATAGACATTGGCCAGATCCAGCATCGAGAGCACCTTTCCTCCCGAAGGAAGAACCTCGCCGGGTTCGGCCAGCCGGTCCTGTATTCGTCCGCGCACCGGCGCCTTGAGCACACTGTCTTTGATTTCAGCCCTGAGCCTGTCGGCCTCCGCAGTCTCCGCATCGATGGCGGACACGGTTCGCACCGCCTGAGCCTGTGCGCCGAGCAACGCGGCGCGCGCCACCTCCATGCGCGAGTAATCGATATCTCTTTCCTGTTCGCTGACAGCCCCTCGCACGACCAGCTCTTTCGAGCGTCCATACTCTTTCTCGGCGTAAGCGAATTCGCTCTTCTTGACCGCCACCTCCGCCTGCGCTGTGCGCTGATTATCGCGGGCCTCGCGGATCTTGGCTTCGGCCGATCGCAACTGGGCCTCGAGCGGTTCGGTATCCATGGTCGCGACGACCTGCCCCGCCTCGACCGTGTCTCCCTCGTCTGCGAGAACCAGCTTGATGCGTCCCATGTATTTTGTCGCGATGTCGATCTGCTTGGCTTCAAGGCGCCCGTTTCCTCCCGCGAAGCCAGGCGGCAGGGCGGGTCTGGACAGGATATACCACCCGACGGCGCCGCCCCCGACGACTGCGACCGCGGCAATCACAAGAACCACTCTTTTCAACATCGCGGTGAACCTTCCTGCCGGCCTGCAAGATCGCGCCGGCGTGCACGGCGCCAATCAACGAGTGGCCGGATTTGAATTGCGCGCGAGCGAAGCCGACTCGGCTCTAACGATTCCCCCTCCAAGCTTCGTTCTGTCCGGAGAACGCGAAACTCCGTTCAGTCGCCCACCAGCATCACCACCGCCGATGCGGCCATACCGTCGCCATGGCCGAGCGCGCCGAGCCTCTCGGGACTCGATGCCTTCACGTTCAGCAGAGCGGCGTCCGCTCCCAGCGCCGCCGCCAGCCGCTCGCGCATCGAATCGAGATGCGGCGAAAGGCGCGGCGCCTGCGCGATGATCGTGAGGTCCGCGTTATTGAGCCGCCATCCGCGGCCGCTCGCGAGCGCCCATACTTCGGCGAGAAGCTTCAGGCTCGATGCTCCGGCGTAGCGGGGATCGGTGTCGGGAAAATGGCGGCCGAGATCGCCCTCACCTATCGCTCCGAGGATCGCATTAGCGAGCGCATGAGCCGCGACGTCCGCATCCGAGTGTCCGCGAAGGCCCTTCTCGTGAGCAATTTCGACGCCGCCCAGAATCAGCTTGCGGCCGGATTCGAGCGGATGAAAATCGAATCCCTGCCCGACCCTCAGTCGCATCGCGAGACCTCGCTCCTACTGACCGCCGGCAGATGCAGCGCGCACGCCGACGCACCGCCGAGGGTCTACGTTGACAAGCGCGGGGCGGCCAAGCAAGCTTTCCACCAAGCGACGCCACCAGGAGCGACCACTATGCCTGCATTTGCGAAAAACCCAAAATTCATCGCCGGCGTGATCTTCGTGCTGTGGCTCGCATACGTGGTTTATGAAAACAGCCACCCCGCCCCGTACCCGATTAGGCTGTTCCCCGGAGTCAGTCTCGACCTCGGGATGTCGGTGGTGATGATGTCCGCCGCGATTTTCGGCGCCGCCGTCACGCTGGTGATTCAATTCCTCTGGCGCCGGCGCTCATCGAAGAACGGATCATCGAGCGCGGCCGCCAGCAACAAGACGGTCGCCTGAGTTCCCGCGCGCAGCAAGGTCTCCGCCGCCGGCCCGACCAGCAATCCGTCCGCGCGCGAGACCGAGCTCAAAATCCCTGAGCCCTGGCTGCCGGTCGGAGTCGCGAAAATCTCACCGTCGCGACGGTTGAGCTTGACGCGGATGAACTCGGTCAGGTCCTTCGAAATTTTGATATCGACCGCGCATCGCGCGCGGACCTTCGGCAGGCCGACCTCGCCCCGCCCGCCCATCTTGAGAAGCGCCGGCCGAGCGTACAGATAGAAGCACACCAGCGTCGAGACGGGATTTCCCGGCAGGGCGAAGACTGGACGGCCTCCGATCGTCCCGAACTTGAGCGGGCGTCCGGGCTTCTGCGCAACGCCGTGGAACAGCGTACGCATCCCGAGCTCATCGAGTACGCCTTTGACGTGGTCGAACTGTCCGACCGACACACCGCCGGTCGAAAGGATCGCGTCGAACGCCATCGCCTCGCGCAGCCGATCGCGGACTTCCTCGCGCCGGTCGCGCGCGATGCGCAGGATGGCCGGGTGCGCGCCGGCCTCGGCGACCGCGCCTGCCAGTGCGTATGCGCTCGAGTTCACGATCTGAGCGCCGGCGGGCTGCTGGTCGATATCGACGAGTTCGTCGCCGGTCGCGACAATCGCGACGCGCGGCCTGCGATACACGTCGATCATCGCGCGGTTCAGCGATGCGAGCAGGCCGAGATCCGCCGCAACGAGCAGCTTGCCCGCATCGATTACCCGATCGCCGCGCTTAAGCTCCTCGCCGCGCGGGCGTATCGATGCGCCCGGCTCGACGGCCTGGGTGATTTCGACCGTCGAATCGCCGCCGCGCGTGCGTTCAACCGGAACGACCGCGTCGGCGCCCGGCGCAATCGGCG
>DASPOF010000006.1:0-7361 GCA_035626155.1 Binataceae bacterium (SeqCode) | reverse complement strand
CGGGTCGCCTCGGCCATCAACTGATGCCGGGCGAAGACCTGCGGCAGCCCCTCCGCGGAAATCAGTTCCAGCGACTTGTTGAGCCCCATTATGAGCGAGACCGCGGGTGTGAATGCGGTCGTATGCTCATCGCGTTGCGACTTGAGCTCTTTCATCAAATCGAAATAGAACCTTGGCGTCTTGTTCTTTTTCACGACTTCAAGGCCGCGCTCCGACAGCGCGATCATCGCGAGCCCCGGCGGCAGCATCAGCGCTTTCTGGCTGCCCGCCACAAGCGCGTCGATGCCCCACTCGTCCATCTTTTGCTCGAAGACCCCGACCGACGTGATCCCATCGACGATCAGCATCACGCCGCGCCGCCGGGCCACTTGGGAGACCGCCTCGATCGGATGAATCGCGCAGGTCGAGGTCTCGCTCGCCTGGATGAACACCGCCTTGGACTCCGGATGCGCGCGCAGGGCGTCTTCGACTTGCTCGGGCCGCACCGCGCGGCCCCACTCGACGGGCACTTCATGGCCGGTCATCCCGAAGGCGGCCAGCATACGGCCCCATCGCTCGCCGAACTTGCCTCCGTTCACGAATACCGCCTGGTCGCCGGGTTGGAGCAGGCTGGTGACGGCGCCCTCCATCGCTCCCGTTCCGCTTGCGGCAAGCAGGATCACCTCCTGCTTCGTGCCGAACAACGGCTTCATCCGCTGGCGCGCCTGGTCGAGTGCGTTGCTGAACTCGGGGGTGCGATGGTGGATTATCGGCCGCGCCATCTCCAGCAGGACTTCGGGCGGGACGGCAGTCGGACCCGGGGTGAAAAGGTATTTGGTCATGGGAGTCATGGTTGAAATTCGGACGGTTGGAGTGATTCGCCAGCGAGTCAAAAAAAAGCCCGGTGACCGCGGATGCGGAACGCCAGACCTCGATTTCGCTCGCCCAAGGTTGCTTGGGTCCCCGTCCTCAGTATCTGGATAACCGAGCCATCCGGCTTAGTCAAGTTCGGGCCGCCCTCGGCATCGTCGCGCGCGCTTGAGCGGCGCGTTGAAACTGCGCGCCCGCAATGGTTAAGGTTATCACGCCTGCGATGCCAATCGAGCACGAAACCCGCGACGGCCAACTGGTCTGGATCCGCAACCCCATCACGGGCGTGATTTCCTACGTCGTCGATTTGCGCGCCAAGAGCTTTGCGTTCACGGCCGCCGGACGGGGGGAAGCCGGCGCCGGCGGTTCGCACCTCAGCGCGAGCGCGATCGAGCGCGCGACCGAGGCATGCCCGTTCTGTCCCGGCAACGAGGCGCTTGCGACGCGGGAATTGCTCCGCCTCACGCCGGGCGAGGTCCCGGAATGGACCGGCGCCGGGCAGTCGAACGGGGCGCAATGGGTCGTGCGCGCATTCAATAATCTTTTCCCGCGGATTCCCGGCGAGCTTACCGGTAATCGCAACGAGTCTTACATCGTCGTCGAGGACCCGCGCCACTTCGTCGATTCTCCCCGCACGATCGACGATCTCCTGTGGACGGGTGCGCTTGGCGAGGGCCATTTCATCCACATCCTCGAGGCGGACATCCGGGTCATGCGCCATGCCGAGCAGAACCGGGCGGTCCGCTCAGTCATCATCCGCAAGAACCAGGGACGCGAGTCGGGCGCCTCCCAGCCCCACCCGCATCAGCAGATCATTGGGTCGCCCGAACTCTTTCCCGCTATCGCCGCCGAGGCGCGCGCCGAGCGCGACACTCCGGGCCTGTTCGCCGAGATCGTAGCCCTGATACAACGGCTCGGCCTGATAATCGAGCAGGGCAGGAACGTGGTGAGCTATGCGAGCCCGATCGGCGCGTTCCCGCGCAGCTACGATGTGGTGATGCCGGAATTTCGGGGGACGCTCGCCGATCTCGGCGGGGCGGAGTTGCGCGAGTTCGGCCGCGCGCTCTACCGGATCCTGCGAATCATGGGGCCGCTTCCGCTCGATTACGAGATTCACCAGGGCGAGGGCCTGCCGCTGCACGCGCACGTCAACGCGCGTCACTATCCCTACTCGAACGTCGGGGGAACGCTGAACCTGCCGAGCACGCTGCTCGAGAGCGCCGCCGCCATCCGGGGCGCGGTCGAGCGCGGCCACTCTTAAGGCACTCGCGGTTTACTGGGCGCGCCAGACCGGCTTTCGCTTCTCGAGGAACGCGCGGACTCCCTCGCGCGCATCCTGGCTTGCGCGCACCGCGCGCGCCTCCTGCAACAGATCGTCGTGCCACGCATCGAAGGAATCGCTCATGCACCGGCGGATCGTCGCCTTCATCGCTCGCAGCGCGAGCGGCGCGTTGTCCGCGACCTTGGCGGCGAGCGCAGCCGCGCGCTCGCCAAGCTTCGCGTCGGGCACCACTTCGTGCAGGAGACCCATGTGATGCGATCGCGCCGCATCGATCTGCTCGGCGGTGTAGAGAATCCATGCGGTATTGGCCGACCCGCACACTTCGATGAGCTTGCGCGTGAAATCGTACGGCACCATCAGGCCGACGCGCCCCAGCGTCATCCCGAGCCGCGCGCCCTCGCCGGCGATCCGCAGATCGCAGTGGAGCGCGAGTTCGAGCCCGCCGGCGAGCGCTGCGCCGTGGATTGCCGCGATGGTGGGAACGGGGAATCGCTCGAGGCGGCCAAATACGTGCTCGAGGGTAGTGGGATTGTGCGCGCCCTGCGCCGAATCGAGTTCGCGAAGATCGACCCCCGCGCAGAAACTCGAACCCTCGCCGCGCAGCACGAGCGCGCGCACCTCCTTGTCGTTCTCCACCGAGGCGAGCGCCCCATTGAGCGCCTCGATCAGCCCCTGGTCGAGCGCATTGCGCTTTTCGGGACGGTTGAGCGACAGCACCACGTAATTCGGCTGGCGGGTGACCTTGAGCACTTCGTCGGGCATCGCGATCGCTCCTTGGAAATTGAGAAGATTGTCGAGGGTTCGCTTATACCACGATGCTGAGCATCTTGTCCGGGATGTAGATGAATTTCTTGGGCTGCTTCCCCGCGAGATGGCGGTTCACGCCGTCGCTCTTGAGCGCGAGCGCGCGCACCTGGTCTTCGGCGGTTCCGGCGCCGACCTGGAGCCGCTCACGCACCTTCCCGTTCACTTGCACGACGACCGTGACCATCTCCTCGCGCGTCAGCTCGGGGTCGTACTTCGGCCACGATTCCAGGTGGACGGAATCCTTGTGGCCAAGTTCCCGCCAGAACACCTCCGTGACGTGCGGCGCCATCGGCGCAAGCATCACGACATACGACTCGACCGCGAACCTGCCCATCTCTTCGGGCTTGAGCTTCGCAAGATAGTTCAACTGATCCATCATCGCCGCGACCGCGGTGTTGAAGCGCATCCGCTCGACATGCTCGGTCACGGTGCGGATGGCCTTGTGCGCTCGCTTGAGCGTCTCGAGGGTTGGCGCGCCCGCCGGGCATCCCGCCTCGACGTATCGGCGGATAATCGCCCACACGCGCTGGAGGTAGCGCTGGGTCGCCGCGACGCCATTTTCGTTCCACGCGGTTGCCTCGTCGAACGGGGACATGAACAGCTCCCACAGGCGCAGCGCGTCGGCTCCGTACTTTTCGATCATCGCATCGGGCGTGACCACGTTGCCCCGGCTCTTCGACATCCTGTGCCCGTCGGCGGCAAGGACCGTGCCCTGGTTGCGCAGGAGCGGGAACGGTTCTTTGAAGTCGATCAACCCCTCGTCGAACATCACCTTGGTCCACATCCGGGCGTAAAGCAGGTGCATCACCGCGTGCTCTGCGCCGCCGACGTATAGATCGACCGGCAGCCAGTAATCGGCCGCCTTGCGATTGAAGGGCGCGGCGGCCTCGTGCGGCGACGCGAAGCGGAGAAAGTACCACGATGAGCATGCGAATCCGTCGAGCGTGTCGGTCTCGCGCTCGGCTGGCCCGCCGCATCTCGGGCAGGTCGTATTGACGAACTCGGCGACGTTGGCGAGCGGTGAGCGGCCGGTTCCCGAAGGCGCGTATTCTTTCATCGGCGGCAGCATCACCGGCAACTGGTCGTCCGGCACGGGGACGATCCCGCACCTTCCCTTGCAATAGACGATCGGAATCGGCGCGCCCCAGTAACGCTGCCGCGAGATGAGCCAGTCGCGCATCCGGTAGCTCACGGTCGGCTTGCCGATCTCATGGGCGGCCACGTACTGGCAAATGGCGGTCATCGCCTCGGCCGTCGGCATCCCGGTGATGAAGCCGGAATTGATTGTCACTCCTGGCTCCGTGAATGCGTGATCCTCGGGAGGCTCACCGCCATCGGCCGGCGCCGTCACGCGCGGAATTTCAAGCCCGTACTTCTTTGCGAAGTCGAAGTCGCGCTGGTCCTGTCCGGGCGCCGCCATGATCGCGCCCGTCCCGTAGCCCATCAGGACGTAGTCGGCGATCCAGATTGGGATGTCGCGGCCGGTGAAGACGTTGCGAGCATACGCGCCGGTGAATACGCCGGTCTTTTCCTTCACCGTGGACATCCGCTCGATTTCGCTCTGGCGGCGCGCATCGGCGACGTACCCTTCGATCGCAGCGCGCTCGGAGGGCGTAGTGATTTCGGCAACCAGCGGATGCTCGGGGGCAAGCACCATGAACGACACGCCGAACACGGTGTCGGGCCGCGTGGTGAAGAAGCGCACCTCCTCGCCCGGATGCCCGGCGACGGGGAAGGCGATTTCAGCGCCCTCGCTGCGTCCGATCCAGTTGCGCTGCTGGAGCTTGATCGGCTCGGGCCAGTCGATCGCGTCGAGGTCTTCGAGCAGGCGATCGGCGTAGGCGGTGATCTTGATGTGCCACTGCTCGAGGTCCTTCTTGGAGACCGGGGTATCGGTGTGCCGCCAGCAACATCCGTTGACCACCTGCTCGTTGGCGAGAATCGTCCGGCACTTCTCGCACCACCATTGCGCTCCCATCGCGCGGTACGCCAGCCCGCGCTTGTACAGGAGCAGGAAGAACCATTGCGTCCAGCGGTAATATTCGGGCGCCGATGAGTTTATTTCGCGAGTCCAATCGTAGGCGCATCCCGATATCGTGAGCTGGCGCTTGAAGTTGGCGGCATAGCGGGGGACCGTCTCGGTCGGATGTGCGCCGCGCAGCAGCGCCTCGTTCTCCGCCGGCAGGCCGAAGGCGTCCCAGCCCATCGGATGGAGCACGTTGAAACCGGCCATGCGCTTGTAACGGCCGATAACGTCGCATGGGACGTAGTTATGGAGATGGCCGACCGAGAGCCCCGCGCCCGATGGGTACGGGAACATCTCGAGCACGTAGAACTTGGGGCGGCCGGGCGTCTCGCGCGTTACGTACAGGCCCGCGCGCTCCCATTCCGCCTGCCAGAATGGCTCGATCTTGCCGGGCTCGTAACGTTCATCCATGAGAGCTACCAAGCCGGTTTTTCAGGTGAACGAGTTTAGCGTGATGAGTGCGCGGGTCCAACGGGTGGCGTCGTGGCCGCCGAGCCATGCCACATTCAAGATGAATTGCCGCAGGCCCGGAGACCCGCAATACTGAAAATCTGGGAGGTTTCCCAGACGCATCAAGGCGGCGGCGCTCGATGACCCCGGTAGTCCAGGCTTTGATGCGGCTGGCCCCCTTGTCGTACAAAGAAATGACTGCCGGCGATCCGGGCGGCCGAACCTGCCCGCCGATGCCGGCCTTCAAGAAATGAGCGCTCCGCCGCTGCAAGTACTGCTCGATCCCGTCTTCAATTGGATCGAGGCGCATTCCTTGATCGAGGGCCTGCTGGCGCTCATCGCGGCGTTGTTCGCGATCGCGCTGCGCCGCCAGACCCGCATCTTCAAGGCGCCCGGGTTCATCATGCTCTCGATCGGGCTGATCATCGACATGACGCTTCCGCACGCGATGGCGCTTCCGCTATGGACTACGGCCTGGCGAGGGGTCGCGTTGACGGTGGCCCTGTTCGGCGTCACCCGGCTTGCGATCGAGGGCTCGGTCGTCGCGGTGCGCGGCCGCAAGGCGGAGCTGCCGACCTTCGTGGCTGATTTCGCGCTGCTGGCGATCTATGCGGTCATCGGGCTGGCGGTGATGCGCTTCATGCTGGGGGTCGATCCCCGGGTTTTGCTGGCGGTGCCGGCGGCCGGAACGATCCTGTGGGGATTGATCCAGCAGAGCAATTTTTTCCACGGCGTCCTGCTCCAGTCTCGCCGCCCTTGCGTGCCCGGCGACTGGGTTCGGCTCGGCGATGTGGTCGGGAAAGTCGAGGGAACGGGATGGCGCGCGACCAGGGTGATCACGCGGGCCAACGAGAACATTCAGATTCCCAATAGCGTCCTGACCAGGGAGATGCTGGTTAACTACTCCGGCCCCGGAGGAGTTGCCGACGAGATATTCGTGGGCCTCGGCTATGAGACCGCGCCGGAGCGGGTCGAAGAAACGGTCCACACGGTGCTCAGAGATATCCCCGAAATTCGCAGTAGCGAGGTGGATGTCTGGGAGTATGGTGAGTGGGCAATCCGCTACCGGATCCGGTTCTGGCTGAGTGACTATTCCGCCCAGGAGCGAGTCAGGAGCAGAGTCACGCGCAGCCTCTGGTACGCATTTCGCCGCAACTCGATCGAAATCCCGTTGCCAACTCGCCGGATTTTTACCCACGACGGCGCCGCACAGAGAATCGAGGCCGGGACGCAACAGGACATGATCGCTGAATTGCGCCGGGTTTATCTGCTCGATGCGCTCAGCCCGGAGCAGTTGGACGTGCTGTTACCGATGATTCGCGTGCGCCAGTTCGGCCGTGGCGAGGTCCTCATGCGCGAGGGCGAAATCGGCGACAGCTTTTACGTCCTGCGCAAGGGCAAGCTCGAGGTGGTCGCGCGCAGTCAGGATCGCGGCAAGGAAGAACGGGTGCGGGAGATCGATGCGGCGTCGGCCGAGAATTACGTTGGAGAGATCGCGCTCCTGACCGGCGAGGCGCGCAGCGCGACGGTCCGCGCGGTGTCGGATGTCGAGGTGCTGGAACTCAATCGGGACGGATTCACGAAGCTGTTCAGGTCCAATCCGGAAGTCGCCGCAACGCTGGCCGACATCGCGGAGCGGCGGCTGGCCGAAACGCGGCGGCGCACCGCTGAGATACATCCGCACGCCGCCCCGCGCCCCGCAGGAAATGCGGTGCTCGCCGCGATGAGAAAGGTCTTCGACTTCTAACGTCCCGTGCGTTGGGGCGCGGCGCCTCGCCCCACTATTTTTCCCTGCCCCCGCATTCAGTTGCGGGGGAAGCGACTGTCTTGTGAGTCAAAGGATCGGGCGCGTTGCCCACAGGGTCCACAGGCGATGGGATCGCCCGAAGCGTCCCGCCTGTGGACTTGTGGGCAACGTATCGATGGCCTACGCGGGTTGGGGGCACG
>DASPOF010000005.1:0-19503 GCA_035626155.1 Binataceae bacterium (SeqCode) | reverse complement strand
ACCCGATTGTTATTACCGTCCGCCACGTACAGATT
The DNA here is from genome assembly GCA_035626155.1 of Binataceae bacterium (SeqCode). GTDB lineage: Bacteria > Desulfobacterota > Binatia > Binatales > Binataceae > DASPOF01. The sequence goes on along the minus strand of DASPOF010000005.1, from coordinate 19,468 downwards.
CGCGGAACTGTCGGCGGCCACACCCATCGGCTCGCAGAGGCTGTCGGCGCTGGCGGGGTTACATTGCCAGGTAGTGAAGTTGCCGCCTTGCCCGAAGACACGGTTGGCGCTCTGACTGGTAAGCGGAGTGTCGAATTCCAGCACCCGGTTATTATTCCAGTCCGCGACGTAGAGGTGGCCAGCAACGTCCACCGCGACGCTCATTGGCGCAGACAGGGCTGTCGCCGAAGTACCGCTATTGCTGGTGGTGAAGCTGCCGCCTTGGCCGAAGACACGGCTGGCGCTCTGGCTGGTGAGCGGGCTATCGAATTCGGGGACCCGGTCATTGCTCGAGTCCGCAATGTAGAGGCGGCCGCCGCCGTCCACCGCAACGCCATAGGGGTAGCATAAGCTGTCCGGTCCCAACCCGGAAACGTCGCCCGGCGCTGTCCCATCGTTGCAGCCATTGGTGGTAAAGCTGCCGTCTTGCCCGAACACACGGTTAGCGGTTTGGCCGGTGAGTGGATTATCGAATTCGAGCACCCGGCTGTTTTGCTCGTCCGCAATGTAGAGATGGCCGCCGCCGTCCACCGCGGCGCCTTCGGGGTAGCACAAACTGTCGGGTCCCACGCCGTAAACATCGCCCGGCGCGCTCCCATCGTCGCAGGCGCCGGCGGTGAAGCTGCCGCCCTGGCCGAAGACACGGTTGGCGGGCGCACCAACGCACGGAAACGATGCGCACGAGGCGAACGGATCGTTGTATTCGAGGACCCGGTTATTATTAACATCCACGACGTAGAGATTGTTGCTCGGATCGACCGCAACCCCTGCGGGATCGCATAGGCTGTCGGGACCGACGCCGTTGGAATCGCCTAATCCCGTTCCGTCGTTGCAATCGCCCGAGATGAAATCCGGCTGGCCGAATACTACATCCGCCGCCTGCCCGTCCGTAAACGCCGGGGCGTTTCGGTAGCCCAACACCCGGTTGTTCGATAGGTCCACAATGTAGAGATGGCCCGCGCCGTCCACCGCGATCATGCTCGGATAGTTCAATCCGGCGCCACCGGCGAGGTCGAGCCTGTTTATCCCGTTGCGAGTGAAATCGGGTTGCCCTAGTTCGCGCTGTGCGGTCTGGCTAGCGAGCGGATTATCGAATTCGAGCACCCGGTTGTTGTTCTCGTCCACAATGTAGAGGTGGCCGCCGCCGTCCACCGCGACGCCATCGGGGTAGCATAGGCTTGCCGCCGAAACGCCGCCGTTATTGCAGCTGCCGGCGGTCAAGCTACTGCCCTGCCCGAAGGCGCGGCTGGCGCTCTGGCTCGTAAGCGGAGTATCGAATTCGATCACCCGGTTATTAGCCCAGTCCAAGATGTAAAGGCGGCCGGTGCCGTCCGCCGCGACGCCTGCGGGGTAGCATAGGCTTGTCGCCGAAACGCCTCCGTTATTGCAGGTACTGCTGGTGAAGCTCCCGGCTTGTCCGAACACACGGTTGGCGGTCTGGCTGGTGAGCGGAGTATCGAATTCGAGCACCCGGCTATTGTAGTAGTCCGCAATGTAGAGGTCGCCGCCGCCGTCCACCGCGACGCCTTCGGGGTTGCACAGGCTTGTTGCCGTAGCGCCACCGTTATTGCAGGTACTGCTGGTGAAGCTCCCGCCCTGCCCGAAAACACGGTTGGCGGTCTGGCTCGCGAGCGGGGTATCGAACTCGAGCACCCGGTTATTGTGGTAGTCCGCGATGTAGAGGCGGCCGCCGCCGTCCAACGCAACGCCAAAGGGCTCGCATAAGCTCGACGCTGAAACGCCTCCATTGTTGCAGGCCATGGCAGTGAAGCTCCCACCCTGTCCGAACACAAGGTTGGCGGGCGCGCCCACGCACGGAAACGACGCGCACGACGCGAATGGATCAGTGTATTCGAGTACCCGGCTATTACCGAAATCGGCGACATACAGATTCTTGTTCGAATCCACTGCGACGCCATAGGGGTTGCACAGGCTGTCGGGACCATAGCCGGAGACGTCGCCCGGCCCTGTCCCGTCGTTGCAAACCGCCGTTACGAAATCGGGCTGGCCGATTACCAGGTCGGCCGCGGCGCCGTTGGAAAACGAATCGGCGCTCAGATAGCCCAGCACTCGATTGTTTTCTTTGTCCGCGACGTATAAGTGGCCCGCAGAATCGACAGCCGCGCCGGCGGGGTACTGCAGCGCGGTCGCGTCGAGATGATTCGCTCCCGTGTGGGTGAAGTCGGTCTGCCCGAGCACCAGGTCGGCGGTGGTGTCACCCGCCGAACCGGGCGTCCCGGCGATTGCAATCACCACAGCGAGCGCGAGCATGCACGGAACCGCTCCCGCGACAACCATCGCCGATAAAGAATGCTTCAGTTTCCTCACGTGCTTCCTCCTGATGTCCCCCGCGATTCCAGGTAAGGGAGAGCGACGGCGCGACCATAGCGGCGACGCCCGTCATGGCCGCCTCGAAGCGATAACGAATCAGCCCGTCCGCGTGCCCCCGGGAATCGCGCTAAGCAGCTCCTAATCGCGGTTGGGGCCGATCCCTGCACACATCGATGTCGACCGGACAGAAATGAAGGCGCTCGGCGGAAACAGCCCAGCGGACATTCGCCGCCACAGAGTTCATGGCTCTCCTGCGGGACATAAACCAGTCCCCCCTTCCCCGCAGATAACAAGGGCCGGGAGCGCGCGAGTCTGCTACAGATTCGCGCAAAGCGCAACCGGCTGGGCTCGCCCGGTAAATGGGTGACACAGCTGGAGTTTGGCCGGTCATGGCGCGCGAGGCTCGCGGGCCTCAAAGGCGTCCCCGGAGTTTCCATCCACAGGCATTAACGGCACCGGCGGGTCGATTTCAAGCGCGGGCAACGGTCACGTCATTCTCCCGTAACGTTTACTCTCTAGGTTTTTCGCGCCGCGCGTTGGCTCGCGGGCGGCTGCCCTGATTTCGACTGTAAGGACTGAAGAGGATCGAAAAATGATGCGAAAGCAAAGTGTACTGCTCTGCGCCCTGGCAATCATTTGTGTCGTCGGAGGCATCGGGTTGGCCCGTGCCGACCTGCTGATCAATGGAGCCGGCGCGACGTTCCCGTATCCAATCTACTCGAAGTGGTTCGACGTCTACGCGAAGAACAATCCCGGACTCCACTTCAACTACCAGTCGATTGGTTCAGGTGGCGGAATCCGGATGTTGACCAACAAGACCGTGGACTTCGGAGCAAGCGATGCCCCGATGACCGACGCGCAAATCAGCGAGGCCGGCGGGCAGGTGCTGCACTTTCCGACTGTGCTTGGCGCCGACGTGGTCGCCTACAACATCCCCGGGTTCACCGGGAAACTGAGACTCAGCGGGCCCATCATCGCCGACATTTTCCTCGGCAAGATTACGAAATGGGACGATTCCAAGATTAAGGATCTCAATCCCGGCGCGAACCTGCCATCGGCCGACATTGTGGTGTGCCATCGATCTGACGGGAGCGGCACCACTTACATATTCGTTGATTACCTATCCAAGGTGAGCAGCGAATGGGCGGATAAGGTTGGCAAGGCGACGTCGGTGCCCTGGCCGACCGGGCTCGGCGGCAAGGGTAATGAAGGCGTCACGGCGCTGGTACAACAAACGCCCGGCGCAATCGGATACGTCGAACTCATCTACGCGCTTAGTAACCACATTCCGTACGCGGAACTGAAGAATCACGACGGCAACTGGACGGAGGCCAATATGGACACCGTCACTGCCGCAGCGGCCGGCGTGGCGAGCAATATGCCGTCGGACTTCCGCGTGTCGATCACCGATTCTCCGGGAGCGAATGCCTATCCGATTTCCTCGTTCACGTACCTGCTCATCTATACGCGTTACACGGACAAGGATCGCGGTGGGGCAATAGTCAATTTCCTGCGGTGGGCGCTCACCGACGGCCAGAAGTTCGCGCCCGACCTGAAGTATGCACCGCTGCCCGCGCAAGTCATTCAGTTGGAACAAGCCCAAATCGGCAAAATTCAGCTCCCATAATCTGGAGCTCTGCGAATATCGAAACGTGCTCAGGGGATGCAACCGGGAGGAAAACTGATGAGAGTCAGCAGAGGGAAAGTCGCGATCGCGCTGCTCGGCGCCGCCTTGACGTTGGCAGGCATCGCGGCGCGGCCGGCGCGCGCGCAAGACGCGGCCACGCCGGGGACGATCACGCTATACGTCGACCAGCGCACCGGGCAGGTGTTCAACCGCCCGGGCAAGGGGCGGATGAAGCTAGGCAGCTACGTTCCGTCGGGCGCGGTGAATGCGGCGGAGATCGAGCGCTCGGTCGAGCAGAAGGCGGAGGAGCAGATAAAGACGACTCAGGCGCAGATGCGCGCCGAGTTCGACCAGAAGTCCTCCCAGCAACAGCAGTGGAACGCCGAGATGGCCAAGCAGGTCTCCGAGATGCGTCCCGCATGGCAGGAGTTCGGCGATCGCTGGTTCAAGAAAATTTCGATCGGCACCCTGGTCTATGCCTATTACGGGCTATGGACGCATACCGGCTTCGGCCCGCAATTCATGGACGCCAACATGCAGTGGCCCGGGGTCTACAACAACTACTTTAACGAATTCGCGATCAACCGGACGTACCTCGACTTCAAATTCACGCCCAACGAAGACTTCCTGATGCGGATCACGCCCGATATGTACGCGATGATCAACACTGGAACGAAATGCACCAACAGTGCCACAACCACAAGCGTAACAGTACCAGTCAAGGGCACGAAATATTCCATCCCGGTCCCGGCCGAGAGCTGCACCGCGAGCAGCGGCGATGTGGTCGGCAACAACACCGGATGGGCTCAGAACGTGGACGGCAATCTGGGGCTCCGGCTGAAGTACGCCTACCTGGACTACAATACCCTGTTCCAGAAGGTGCTGCCGGTAGAGCAGTTGAGGGAGGACAAGGTCACCTTCGGCCAGCAGCAGAACCCGCTGGTTGACTGGGAAGAGAATCTGTGGGGCTTTCGCTATACCGCTCTGACGCCATGGAACTATCTGAGCTTGAGCTCAGCGCAGGTTGGTCTTGCGTTTAAAGGTCCAATCAAATTCAACGAAACCCAATACGCTGATTACGATTTCGGCGTGTACGACGACGCCAGCTTCCACGCGATCGAGCAGAGTAATTACAAGCAGGCGATGGCTCGCCTCACGGTTAATCCGCTCGGAGCCAAGTCGCGCTACGACAGCCTGGGCATTACCTATTTCTACGACTACGGTTATCCGAACAAGGCAGCCGACGTGCAGGAAGGGCCTTCCAGCTTAACCAAGAGCATAACCGCTCCCGATGCGCACATGATGCGGATGTCGGTGCTGATACACTACAACGCGAGGGCGGCTGATTTTGCCGGATGGGGCTGGGGAATCATCGGAGAGTGGGATTACGGCCAGAATGCGTTTTCCACGGGCAACCTGTTCTCGGGTTCGGGTCCGTCGGACGCGGTCGGTGTAAGCAGTGCCGGGGGCTTCTTCACGCCGTGGAATAAAATGGTGGGTGCTTTGCTGGGAACCGGCCAGACCCACCAGATGGGATGGGATGTCCTTGGCCACCTCGACATAGCAGGCACGCCGTTTACGATCTTCGGTCTGTGGGAGGCATTCCAGCCCAACACGCAGGGGCAGATTAAGAAGAACCCGCTGGATTTCTATCGGTACGATCTGGGCTTGCAGTACGTGATCAACAAGAACCTGCGGCTTGCGTTCACCGCACAGGAAATCAACTACTACCATAGCCAGTTCACGTTCCCGACGACGGTGGTTGGAAGCACTACCGTGCCGGAAACTCCCTTCGCGGTGCCGCATGATACGCACGCGTTCTTCCTGAACCTGGAGTTCAAATACTAGGACGCCAAACCCCCCAAGCCGGAATCGGCGCGGACGCAATATGGTCCGCGTCGATTCTATTTGGCGCCGACCCGATCGAGCGATTCGCCGAGCTTCCGTGCGAGGGCTACCCCGCCGGAGCGGAGATTCCTCGAGTTGCAATCAGCCGATTTTCGTGATGGACGTGACCCGCGCGGCTATCCCATCGGCTGCCAGCAGGATTAGAGCGTGCCGCCCCCATGTCGCTGGCGTCTCGCTTGCATAAAGCTTTGTTGCAGCTCAATGTGGAATTTCGGATAATAGATTTGTGATTCGGGCGTCCTCGAAGCGCTGGTCCGCAGCAATCACCGTCATAATTCTGGCGGCGAGCTTTCTTGCGTCCGCGCCGAGAGTAACTCGGCCACGGCTGCATAGTGCCCGCGTGTCCTGCGCACAGGCCGGGTTGAGCGGGGCGCACCGTTTCACAGTCAACTCTTCGATCGGGCAGGCCTCGGAATTTGATCATGAGGCACATCGGGGCCTGCGATTCGCGGCGGTTGCAGTCATCCAGACGCCGCCGAATATCCGGGAAACCGAACTCACCAAACTCGTACCTTGGCCCTCGGCGCGTCCGCTGCGGCGATTCAAGATTTTGATTCCCCGCGCGGATGGCGACGATCCGCTGGCTTAACCGAATTCCCCGACAGCCCATGCTGCTGCGGTTCTAAGGCCGCTTGCAGCGCATTTTCTTTTAAGCTCAACCGGCAACGATTGCCGGGCGAGCGGGAGTTCAGGTCCGTGCCAAGTTTTTCGCTGCGCAATCCTTACACGATTATCGTTGGCGCTCTGGTGATCTCCATACTGGGGACCACCGCGCTCTTGCGGATGCCGACCGACGTTTTCCCGGACATAAAAATTCCGGCCGTAGTGGTGGCGACGTTTTACCAGGGGATGCCGCCGCTCGACATGGAAGACAACATCACCTTTCGCTATGAGCGGTTTTTCACGCTCGGCAGCAACATCGAGCATGTGGAATCCCGCTCGCTGTCGGGACTGAGCATCATCAAGGTGTTCTTCCAGCCCGGGACCAATATAGAGACCGCGGCGGCTCAGATGGGAACCCTGGCGATGGCGGACCTCGGGATTATGCCGCCGGGAACGCTGCCGCCGCTGGTCCTTCAGTACGACACCTCATCGATGCCGGTTGTGCTCGTTACCCTGGAAGGCAAAGGCTTCGATGAGACGCAACTCGAAGATCAGGCCCGGTATAACGTCCGCAACCAGCTGGCAACAGTTCCCGGCGCTTCGGTGCCGATCCCGTTCGGCGGAAAGTTCCGGCAAATAATGACCTATGCCGACGCGCAGGCATTGCAGGCTCGGGGCCTGTCCCTGATGGATGTTGTAGGGGCGCTCGACAACTCCAATCTTATCCTGCCCGCGGGCAACGTCAAAATCGGTTCCAAGGATTACTACATATATTCCAACAGCATGATCGAGAAGGTACCGGAAATCGGGCAAGTTCCGGTCAAGATCGGAAGGGGCCAGGCTCCGGTATTGATCGACGACGTCGCGAAAGTAACCGACTCCTCCCAGATTCAATACAACAAGGTCCTGATCAACGGACAGCCCTCAGTCTACGTGCCGGTGCTGCGGCAGGTCGGCGCCAATACGATATCGGTAGTCGATGGCGTCAAAGAGCTGCTGCCGAAGGTGTTCGGCCTGCCGCCGGGAATGAAGCTGAAGACGATTTTCGATGAGTCGGAATTTATTCGGCAGGCGGTCGAGGGACTTGAGCACGAGGCGGTATCCGGCTCGGTTCTCGCCTCACTGATGATCCTGATTTTCCTCGGAAGCTTCCGTTCCACCTTCGCGATATTCCTGTCGATCCCGCTATCCATTCTGGCGGGCGCATTCGGCCTGTACCTGAACGGCTCCACCATCAACATCATGACCCTCGGCGGCTTTGCACTCGCGATTGGACGTCTCGTCGACAACTCGGTGGTGGTGCTGGAAAACATCAACCGGCACCTCGCGGAGGGCGGGGATCCGGTTGCCGCGGCGCGTGGCGGCGCCGACGAGGTAGCTCTTCCCGTTCTGGCATCCACGGTCACCACCTGCATCGTTTTCTTTCCGGTGATGTTTCTGTTTGGCGTGGCGAAATATCTGTTCAGCGCGCTGGCCCTGACGGTGGTGCTTTCGATGGCGGCGTCGTACGTCGTTGCGATGAGCCTGATACCGCTCTATTGCGCCCGTTTCCTTACGGCTGAAGAGGCCGAGGAGGAGGAACATGGCAAAGGGAATTGGTTTTCGGCCGGGTTCAATCGGCTGTACGAGCGGTTCGCCGGCGGGTACGAAGAATTGCTGGAAACCGCGCTCGACCACAAGGGAATCGTGGTCGGTTCGGTATCGCTTCTGTTCGCAGTGAGTCTCGCAATATATCCGCTCCTGGGCACCGAGCTGTTTCCGGCCACGGATGCGGGAATCTTCACGATCAATTTCCGCGCTCCGGCAGGTACGAGAATCGAGTTGACCACCGACCTCGCGCGTCGGATAGAGGCGCTCGTCCGAAAGGTAATTCCGCCGGCCGATCTCGATATGGTCGTCTCGAATGTGGGAATCGCTCCCAGCATCTCCGCGATTTATTCACCAAACGCGGCCCAGGATTCAGGGTTCATGCAGGTCGAGCTCGCGCACCAGCATAAACTGCCGACCGCATACTATGTCGGCCGGTTGAAGCGATTGCTCCCCGAGCAGATTCCCGAGGCCCGCACCCTGTTTTCTTCCGGGAGCATCGTCGATTCGGTGCTGAATCTCGGCGCGATCGCCCCTATCGATGTGCAGTTTGCAGGCAACAACTTCGACGACCTGGCCGCGGCGGCCAGGGAGCTGAAGCGCAGAATCGACGGGCTGCCGGAGGTCTCGCAGTCCCTTATACTTCAGGAATCCCGGTATCCAACGCTCGACATCAAGGTGGACCGGGTCAGATCGGCGCGGCTGGGCGTTTCGCAGCGCGAGGTTATCTCGAATGTTATAACGGCGCTGAACTCGAACCTCTACATAAAGCCCTCGATCTGGATAGATCATGCGAACAGGAATGACTATTTTCTGACTGTCCAGTATCGAGGATCGGATAGCGGTTTCGATTCGCTGCAGGTCCTGCAGAATGTTCCCATCGAGAGCGTTGACAAGGCGGGCGGACACGCCCAAAGCCTGCTCCTGCGCGACGTTGCTTCCATAGTACCCGAATATCATCCCTCGGAAGCGGACCATTACAACATTCAGCGTGTGGTCGATCTCGCCGTCGCGCCGGGCACTCACGATCTTGGAGGGACTCAGGCGAGCATCCGGCGGGAAGTGGAACGCATGACACTGCCTCGCGGAGTCTCTGTACGTTATCGCGGCGCGGTCGCCACGATGCAGAAGTCATTTGCCAGCTTCGGCTTTGGGCTCTGGCTGGCGGTAGCGCTTCTTTACCTTGTGATGGTGGCGCAATTCCGGTCGTTCCTGGACCCGTTAATCATCATGTTCGCGGTTCCAATGGGCCTGATCGGAGTAATCTGGACGCTTTGGCTGACTGACACGACGCTGAATATCGAATCGTTCATGGGAATTATCGTTATGGTTGGGATTGTGGTTTCAAATTCGATTCTCCTCGTGGATTTCGCCAACCAGCGGCGCCGCCGAGGTCAAGAGATTCGGCGCGCGACGATCGAATCGGCCCGGATCAGAATGAGGCCCATTCTAATCACGGTCCTGGCGACGGTCGGGGGATTGATGCCGATTGCGCTCAAGATTGGCGAAGGCTCCGAAGCGTCGGCGCCTCTGGCGCGAGCAGCGGTCGGCGGACTCGCGGTATCGACCGTGCTCACGCTGATTCTCGTGCCCTGCATCTATGAGTTCTTCTACATGCGATTGGAACGGAGTGACAGCCGTGGCGGAAGTGAGGCGAATGCGTGAGGTTGACGGTACCGATGTGAGATTGTCCGCAGACGACAGCAGTGAGGTTTTGACGTGAAAGATATGGAGTTAATGGCCGTGGTTTCGGGCGCAATCGCCGTGCTTCTCGCCTGCGGCTGCGGCAGGCCGGCGGATACTATGACGACGGCGCCGGAGCCGGCCGTGAGCGTTATTCATCCGCGCCGGGGCGATATCGCCAATACCATAGACCTGCCGGGCGACGTGGTCGGTTTCTATGAAACCGCGCTGCACGCAAAGGTTACTGGGTATCTGAAGACGATCAGCGTCGATAAGGGTGACAGGGTCAAAGCGGGCCAGGTGTTGGCCGAGATCGAGGTGCCGGAGTTGCAATCCAATTTGCAGCGGGCGCAGGCGACTCTGGAAATCGCGCGCATCACCTACGATCGCTTAAAGCGGGTTCAGGAGCAGGATCGCCGCCTGATTGCGCAGGAGGACGTGGACATGGCGCGCGCGAAGTACCAGGAAGCCGAGGCCGCGGCCGGGGCCCTCGAGGCGATGGTTGGATATACGAAGATAGTTGCGCCGTTCGACGGAGTTATCACCGGACGCTTTGCGGATCCGGGCGCGCTGATCCGCGCGGGCGGCGGCGATTTCGGAGTTGATGAGACCTCCGGCCTGATTTCCCCGGGCGCCACCGAGGGGGCCGGCGGTCATCGCACCAGCGGAGGTCCTATTCTGACGCTTGCCGATATCGATCGGTTGCGCGTCTATGTTTATGTTCCTGAGGCCTCCTACCCTTTCATCCGGCAGGGAACGCCGGCGGTTCTTCGCTTCGATGAGTTTCCGAATCGCGAATTCAAGGGCCAGGTCGCCAGATTTGCTTCGTCGCTGGATCTTGCGACGCGCACGATGCTGACGGAAGTGGATATAGATAATCCGAGCCGGGTAGTTTATCCGCGCAGCTACGCCCACGTCACGCTGGAGCTCAGCCAGCATCGCAACGCGCTCGAGATCCCAGCCGCCGCCCTCGACCAGAGCGGGAAAGCCGCGCGTGTAATGATTGTGCAGAACGGACGGCTGGCCGAATGCAACGTGACCACCGGAATCAATGACGGGGGAAATGTCGAGATCACATCCGGCCTGGCGCCTGACGCGCTGCTGCTTCGCGCATTCAACGGTAATCTGAGTGCGGGCCAGCCGGTACGTTATCGATTATCCACTGCCGACTCTTACGCGACAGCCGCGCCGCAGCCGGTTTACTGAAATGGATGCCAGCACATGACTCGGCACGCCCTTGTAATGGAGCGAGGTTTCACTATGAAATCTGGCCGCCTGATTCTGCTGTTGACAGTGGCGCTCCTTTCTTTGCCCGCGCTCGCGACGGCGGATGACCAGCCTGGAACGGGCGGTGGAGCACAATCACCCGCCAGCGGGCCGATCGCGGCGAATTCCGAACTGACTCTGAAACGGGCCATCGAGATCGCGCTTCAATTCCATCCGCGGATTCGGCAGGCGGCCTCTGATACGAGCGCCGCCGAAGAGCGAGTCGGCCAGGCGCGATCATACCTGGGTCCGCAAGCCTACGGCGTTGGCGAATATCTGCGCAGCACCGATAACGGGATCGGCAACACCAGCTACTACAATCCTGACGGCATACTACCTCGCATAACAGGCTCGAATCATAACCTGCCGGCGGGCGATTTCTCGCAGCGCTTGGACACGTCGAACAACTACGCCGGCGGAATAGCCGTATCGCAATTTCTATTCGACTTCGGCAGGCATCTGGGGCTTGTTTCCCAGCGCCAGTTCGAGGCGCGGGCTGCTGCGGCCACTGAGCAACTGGCGCGCCTCGAGATTATTTTCGAGGTATCGCAGCGGTACTTTGCGCTGCTTCAGGCCAAGCAGGTGATTCGCGTCTACGAAAAAGCCGTCGAAGAGCGGCAGTACCATTTGCACGAGGCGGAGGTGAAGGCAGCCGCGGGACTCAGGCCCGAACTGGACGTGTACGTGATGCAGGCCGAGGTCGAACGTGCGCAGCTACATCTGGTCGATGCGCGTAATGCCGGCGCAGATGCCAAGGTCGCTCTGGATAACGCGCTGGGATTGAGCGACAGGGCGCCGGCCTTCGAACTGGCTGACGTCTTGACCTATTCTCCCGTCACGGATTCTTATCGGCCGCTCCTCAGCGCTGCTCTTAGGGCGAGACCGGAAGTCGTCGCGCTGGAAAATCAGGTAAAGGCGATGGGGGCGCAAATCGCCGAATACAACAGTGACTATTATCCCACCGCAAGCGCGGTCGCGGGCTATTCGGCGTTAGGCACGGGACTACCGGCTGCGAACAACTTCGATGCAGGGGTCGTCATTACGTGGCCGCTTTTCAACAGCTTTCTCACCCGCGATGAAGTTGGCGAGGCCCGGTACCATCAGGACGCGATTCGTCATGCGATTGAAGATATGAGGCAGAGGATCGTTTTCGAAGTGCATACCGCATTCCTCGACTGGCAGGCATCGCTGCAGCGCATAAAACGCGCGGAGAAGGCGCTCGTCGCGTCGCGCGCGGAGCTAGAGCTTGCCGATAAGCGGTACGCGGCAGGCCTCAGCAATATCGTCGAGCTGGAGGACGCGCAGCGCCACTACACCGAGGACGACGCGGCTTATGCCGATGCTCTGTACGGTTACTCGACCGCGAAGGCGGCGGTGGACAAGGCTACCGCGCGGTCCTTGTCCGAATACTAGATGGATCTATCGCAATGAGCCCGAAGCGGCGGGCGGCGGCGCGGTTCCGTCGGAGATAGGCGCCGATGGGCGGGATGTCTCTGGCCGGCAGAAGCCCCTTACATATTTGATTAAGGCCGCAATCTGATCGGAATTAAGCGTGCCTCCGTAAGCGGGCATCTCTCCATCGAAACCTTCGGCAGTACCTCCCTCCTTGATCACGAGGAAAATGCTCGCGTCCGACATCATCGTCATCCAATCGCAATCCCTGAAGGTGTGCGGCCTGTGGCTTAGGGATATGGCTCGAGGTCCATCACCGGAACCTGATTTGCCGTGGCAGTCGGCGCAGTAAGATGCGTAAATGCCCGCAGGGTCATGAAGCTGTTCTTCTGCCAACGCGTTGCCGCCACCCGGCGCGAGGAGATGGCCGGCGACCAGAAAAAAGCCGAGAGTCCATGCCCCCATGGTCGTCAAATTCCGATAAATTCCGCCGAGGAGCAACGTGCGCGGTCCCTCCATATGAAGGTCGATGGGCGATTCGTGGCGGCCCTACCCTCTCGTGATCGGCAGGCAGCCGATGGAAAGCCTTGCGTCGCGATCGCGAAGCGCCGTGATAGAATTATCAGCGTCGTGACTGACAAAGTCATTTATCTGCGCGAGCCCAAGCCGGCGCAAGCCGACGAGAGCAGATTCAAGATCAAGTACCACGATCTGCTCAACCCCGCGCAATTCGAGGCGGTCACGCATCGCGACGGTCCCCTGCTGGTGATCGCCGGCGCCGGCTCTGGCAAGACCCGCACGCTGATTTACCGCGTTGCGCGGCTGATCGAGAGTGGCGTTGCGCCGGGCGCGATCCTGCTTCTCACTTTCACGCGGCGTGCGGCGCAGGAGATGCTCCAGCGGGCGGAGCGGCTGGTCGGCGACCGCGCGGGCTCGGTTGCAGGCGGCACGTTTCATTCCTTCGCGAACACGGTGCTGCGCCGTTTCGGCGCTCCGATCGGGCTCAAGCCGAACTTCACGATTCTCGACCGCTCCGACATGGAGGACGTGGTCAACCTGATCCGCACGCGGATGGGGCTTGCCTCGCGCGAGCGGCGGTTTCCGAAGAAGAGCACGCTCGCCGAGGCGATCAGCATGGCGCGCAACAAGCGCCGCCCGCTTGCGGAGGAACTCGCGATCGACTTCCCGCATCTGGCCGAGCACGAGGAAGAGATCGTCGCGCTCGACGGACGATACCAGGCCTACAAGCGCGAGCGCGGCCTGCTGGATTACGACGATCTTCTCTACCGGCTCGCCGAGCTGCTCGAGAACCACGAGGACGTCCGCCGCCGGCTCTCCCAGAGCTATCGCTACATCATGATCGACGAGTACCAGGACACCAACCTGATCCAGGCGGACCTGGTGCGCCTGCTCGCGGCAGCCCATCAGAACGTGATGGCGGTGGGCGACGACGCGCAATCGATCTACTCGTTTCGCGGCGCCAACTTCCGCAACATCATGGACTTCCCCGCGCTGTTTCCCGGCACCCGGGTGATCAAGCTCGAGGAGAACTACCGCTCGCTCCAGGGAATCCTCGACGTGGCCAACGAAGTGATTTCGCGCGCTGAGGAGAAGTACACGAAAATCCTTTTCACCGGACGGCGGGGCGAATTCCGCCCGCTGCTGGTGCGCGCGCAGGATGAGCACATGCAATCGCGGTTCGTCGCGCAGCGGATCCTGGAGTTGCGCGAGGAGGGCGTGGAACTCGGCGAGATCGCGGTCCTGTTCCGATCGAGCTTTCACTCCTTCGACCTCGAACTCGAGCTTCAGCGCCGCGACATCCCGTTCGTCAAGCGCGGCGGCTTCAAGTTCATCGAAACCGCGCACATCAAGGACGTGCTCGCGCACATGCGCATCGTCGCGAACCCTTCGGATTCCGTCTCCTGGCTGCGCGTGCTGACGATTGTGCCCGGCGTGGGACATCGCACCGCCGAGCGCACGATCGACGCTCTGGTCAACGCCGCCGACCCCGCAAAGGCGCTCGGCGAGGCGGCGGCGGGAGGCGCCGGCCGGGCGCAGCCCGGTTACGCGCGGCTTGCCGCGCTGCTTTCGGAATTGCGCGGCGGGTCCAGGCGTCCTGCGGAACAAATCGCGCTCGCGCTCGAATACTACCTGCCGCTCATGCGCGATGCGTACCCGGACGATTACCCCAAACGCGAACGCGATCTCGAGCACTTCCAGAACATCACCCAGCGCTACCGGAGCCTCGAGCAGATGCTCGCCGACATGGCGCTCGAGCCCCCGAGCGACTCGCTCGGCGGCGTCCTCGCCGAGGATCCCGAGGAGGGTTACATCACGCTGAGCACGATCCATTCGGCCAAGGGGCTCGAATGGCGCGTGGTGTTCCTGATCTGGGCCGCGGAGGGACGCTTCCCGGGCCCGATGAGCGTGGGCGTGGAGGAGATCGAGGAGGAGCGCCGGCTGATGTACGTCGCGAGCACGCGGGCGCGCGACGAACTGTACCTGAGCTATCCTATCTACATGTTCGATCGCGCAAACGGTTTCACGATGGGCGGCCCGTCGCGCTTCCTCGAGGACCTTCCCGCCGAGATTCTGCCGACTGCGACGTTGCAGGAATCCGACGACGCGGCCGAGTGACTATTTAAGTGACTATGCGACCGGCTATGTGAGCGGCTTCGCCGGCGCCCCTGCCGGGCGCCAGGACGCCGGCCGCCGGCGCGCGTCAGGCGGGATTTTTCACCACTTCGAATTTCGCGTAGCCGGGAACCGGCTGTTCGATGTGCATCGGCAGCGAGACCTCCCGCAGCACCGGGACCTTCTCCGTGACGGTTCCGGTTGCGGGCGCGTCCCTGGGCACCGTGATGACCCGCGTGCCGACGAACCGCACCACCACCGGGAGCATCTTGCCCGAGTCGATATAGCGCGTGTGCGTGCTTAGCAGCAGCGTGTCGGTCTTGAAGAGCTTGGAGCCCGCCCGGATCAGGTGCTCGTTATCCGCAAGCGGACGGACCAGGATCGATTCGCTCATCACGTAAATGTGCCCCACCGTCGGCCGCAGGAAAGCCGGCAGGAGCGGATTCACTCCGAGCCAGAATGGGATGATGACGCGGCGGCCGGGCGCCCACTCGGCGAGGCGAACCTCCGCCTGGCGATCGTTGTCGCCGAGAAGGAAGTCGTGCCCATCGAAGTCGCGAAGGATGTCGCGGCTCACCTGGTCCGTGGGCGGGGTCTTGATCTCGCCGACATCGCCGAAATCCATCGCCCTGTCCGGCGTGCAACCGGCGAGCGCCGCCAGCGCGATCGCGATCGCGGCCGCGATCAGTTTCATCCGCGCCATCTTCATTCGATTCTATAGCGGGCGTAACTCTCGGGGATTCTGCCGCCCAGCGTCCACTTCATCGGCAGCGACACCTCGTTCAACACGGGGAGATCGACTTTCGTCCCGTCCGCGCGGGTGAAGGTGCGCTTGCCGGAGTACTGCACGATTGTCGGAAGGATTTTTCCCTCGGTCCGGTAATGCGTCCGCGTCGTCACGAAAACGGTTTCCTGCTTGACGAGCGTGCTGCCCGCCTCGATCATCCACTCGCCGGGCGCATCCAGCGGCTTCCCCAGCGAGGCCTCGCTAATAACATAATAATCGCCCTCCTTGGGTTGCATCACCCCGGGCACGAGGATGTTCACCCCGAACCAGAATGGCAGCCTGAGCCACCGGTCGCCGGTCCAATCGGGCGGGCGCACGAGCGCGACCGAATCGTTGTCGCCGAGCACGAAGGTGCGCCCCCGGAAATTTTCCTCGACCTCACCGGCGCTTGCGTAACGCGGTGCTTTCGGCCCGGCAGGGGATGGCGGGGCGCATCCCGCGGCCAACGCCGACGCAATCACGAGCGTGACCGTTGCGGCCCAACTGCTAAGCCGCCGCGTCCGCGCGCCCATCGTGCGACGTAATCTCACGCCCCATCATCTCGATGTGTTACGGCCGTGTTTCCGAGTGCGCGGCGGCCCTCAGCAGGACGCCCGCGCCTGTCCGCGATTGCCTCATCGCAGCCGCTTTCGCAATTGCGGCCATTCCGTCTTGATATTAGCATGGGGACCGCCCGAAGGTATTCGATGAACGCGTCAGCGGACGGAAAGCCAATCAGCCTGACCATGCTTGGCACGGGCGACGCGTTCGCGAGCGGCGGGAGCGCGCAAGCGATTTATTTTATCGAGGCCGCCGGCACCGGCATCCTGATGGAAGCCGGACCCGAGGTGGTCGGCGCGCTGAAGCGGGCCGCTATCAAGCCCGGCGACATCGACCTGGTTCTCATCAGCCATCTTCACGGCGACCATTACGGGGGCCTTCCGTTCCTGTTCCTCGAATACATGTTCGAGAGCCCGCTCGACCATACGATCACGATCGCGGGGCCGCGCAACCTGGAACCCCGATGCTGGCGGCTGGTGCGGACGTTGTTCCCCAAAATCGAGTTCGAGAAGCTCAAGCGGAAATTCCGGTTCGCGGTTCTTGAACCGAAGAAAAGCGCGCGCTTCGGCAAGGTGCGCGTCAGCGCGATCCGAAGCCCGCATACCAATCCCGACATCTCGCTCTCGTTGCGAATCGAGGCGGACGGCAAGTCGATCGTTTTCTCCGGCGATTCGGGCTGGAACGAGGAGCTGGTCCCGTTCAGCGCCGGCGCCGACCTGTTTCTGTGCGAATGCACCTATTTCGAGAGCGCCGATCTGGCATTTCACATGAACTATCCGCAGCTTGCCGCCAATCGCAGCCGCTTCAATGTGCGCCGGATGCTGCTGACGCATATCGGCCGCGAAGTTCTCAATCACAAGCCGGAGGTCGAGATCGAAATGGCTTTCGACGGGATGAGAATCGAGTTGTGAAAGAGCGGGCGCCGCACGCGGCGGGCCCGCGGCGCACCGCCGGCGCGTCGAGAGGAAAATTGAGATGGCGATAGCAGAGGGCAAGCGCGCGCTGGTGGTCGGGGTCGCGAACGAAAAGAGCCTCGCGTGGGCCATCGCGCAGGAACTGCACGCCGAGGGCGCCGAGATCGCCCTCACGTTTCAGGGCGAGGCGCTGGAAAAGCGCGTGCGCCCGCTCGCCGCCCAGATCGGCGCGCAGGTGATCGGCGAGCTCGACGTCACCAGCGACGAACAGATCGCGGCGCGCTTCGAGGACCTTCGCCGGATGTGGGGCGGGCTCGACATGCTGGTCCACGCGGTCGCATTCGCCGAGCGCGAGGATCTTCGCGATCGCTTCCTCGGCGTGAGCCGCCAGAACTTCGCGCGTGCTCTGGAAATCAGCGCGTACTCGCTGGTCGCGCTCGCCCGGGCGGCCGAGCCGCTGATGGCCGCGCGCGGCGGCGGTTCGATCCTGACGCTCAGCTACCTCGGCGCGGTGCGAGCGGTTCCCAATTACAACGTGATGGGAGTCGCCAAGGCGGCTCTGGAAGCATGCGTGCGCTATCTCGCGCTGGACCTCGGCCCGGCCAACATCCGGGTTAACGCGTTGAGCGCCGGTCCCGCGCGCACGCTTTCCTCATCGGCGATTCGCGACTTTCACGCGATGATGCACGAGGTCGAGCAGCGCGCGCCGCTTAAGCGCTCGATGAAGACCGAGGAGGCGGGCAAGATGGCGGCCGTCCTGCTGAGCGACCTTTCCACCGGCGTTACCGGCCAGACGGTGTACGTGGACGCCGGGTACAATATCGTCGGGTTGTAAGCGGCGCGCGGAGCGCCGCGCAGGCGGAGGCTCAATTGGCGATTCACGTCGTTGCGCAGCTCTCGGATAATTTCGCGTACCTCGTTGCCGACGAATCGAGCGGGCAGTGCGCGGTAATCGATTGCGCGGAGGCCGGCAGGGTTATCGCCGCGGCCGGCGCGCTCGGTGTGAAGATCGTCGCGGCATTAACTACGCACTGGCACGGCGACCATAGCGGCGGCAATCCGGATCTCGCGGCGAAGATTCCGAATCTCCGCATCTACGGTGCGCGCGCCGAGAGCGGGCGGATTCCCGCGCTGACCGACCCCGTCGATGACGGCGACACGGTCACGATCGGCGCCCTGGAGGCCCGCGTGATCGGAGTTCCCGCGCATACCAACGGGCACGTCGCTTACTACTTTCCGGCGCTGAGCGCGGTCTTCACCGGCGATACCATGTTCGTTGGCGGATGCGGCCGCGTGTTCGAGGGCGGCGCCGCGGCGATGGTCTCATCGCTGAAGCGTCTCGCCTCGCTGCCCGATTCCACGCAAGTTTATTGCGGCCACGAGTACACCGAGAAAAATCTCCGCTTCGCGCTCACGCTCGAGCCCAACAACCAGGCGCTGAAGGCGAAATACGATTGGGTGGTCAAGGCGCGCGCCGAGGGCAAGTGGACGGTGCCATCCACGATCGGCGATGAGAAGCGATTCAATCCGTTCCTTCGCACCGACAGTCCCGAGCTGATCGCGAACCTCAGGAAAATCGACGCGACGCTCGGCCAGGACCCGGTTGCGATCTTCGCGAAAGCGCGCGAATTGAAGGACCGCTACTAGCGGGCTGGATAAATCACAGCCCGCTCCCCCTCTCTTATCTCCCCCGGAAAAGACCGGGAGAGAAGATAGAGGAAAGAAGCCATCTTTTACGCGGGATGTTGAGACCGCAGGACGACCGAACTGCGAGGTTCCCGCTTTTTCTCAACATCCTGCTACATCACCGGCGCACCGTCAGCCTTCAGGCCCGCTCGAAGGCGATGTTGGTCTGGCGATCGCATTGGGCGGGCGAGTAGTGCCAGAGCGAATACTCGTAGGGCCGGTAGCCGCCCGCGAATTGGATGCCTTTGGGAGGTCCCGGCAGCAGGCCGTCGTACGACATCCAGTTCTGATATTGATACGGCTCCCATGCGTGGTAGATGACCAGTTGGTCCGGACGCACGCACGCGCTCACCTTCGCCTTTACCAGGAATGAGCCGTAGTCATTGAACACGCGAATGTAGTCGTTGTCGGCGATGCCCTTTTCCTTCGCCGTCGTCGAGTTGATGAAGGCAAACGGCTCGCCCCGGTGCA
>DASPOF010000004.1:0-25247 GCA_035626155.1 Binataceae bacterium (SeqCode) | reverse complement strand
ACGCTTGCGCCGAATATCGGCCGCGTATTCGTATCCGAGGAGGAAAGCTTCACGGTTGCGGATATCCCGGGGCTCATCGAAGGCGCGCATCTCGGTCACGGCCTCGGAATCCGATTCCTGCGCCATCTCGCGCGCACGCGGCTGCTCGTGTACGTCATCGATGTGTCCGGCAAGCCCGATGACGCGTTCGCCGCGGTGCAGGGCGAGATCGGAGCGTTCGACCCGGTGCTACTCGAGCGCCCTGCGCTGATCGCGCTCAACAAGATCGACCTCGTCTCGCGCGATGATGCCGATGCCGCCGCGCGCGCGCTCGGCGAAAAGACCGGGCTTAAGGTTTTTGCGATTTCCGCCGAGAAGCGCACGGGCCTCAAGCCGCTCATCGCCGAACTCGCTCGCCGGCTGAGCGCGATCGATCGCCAGGGCGCCGAATGTCGCAACTGACCTACAAGACGGAGATTCTGACCCGCGTTCGCCGCCTCGTAATCAAGGTGGGAAGCGCGGTCCTGTCGGACTCGGATGGGCTTCGCACGGAGGTGATCGAGAGCCTCGCGGGTGAGATCGATGCGGCGGTTCGCGCCGGCCGCGAGATCATCGTCGTCAGCTCGGGTGCAGTCGCGGCGGGACGCGCTCGGCTGGGCCCGCTTCGCGGCTCCTCGCTTGCCGCGCGACAGGCCGCCGCCGCCACCGGACAGATCGAGTTGATGCGCGAATGGGCGCGGGCTTTCGGCGCACGCGGGCGCACCGTCGCACAAATCCTGCTCACGCATCAGGATATCGCCGAGCGCAAGCGCCGCCTCAACGCGAGCCAGACCTTTCAGGCGCTGCTCGGCGCGGGCGTGATCCCGATCGTGAACGAGAACGATTCCGTCGCGGTCGAGGAAATCCGCCTGGGCGACAACGACATGCTCTCATCGCTGGTGGCAAGCCTGGTGCAGGCGCAGATGCTCGTGATTCTGACCGACGTCGATGGCGTCCTGACCGGAGACCCGCGCAAGCGCCCCGATGCGCGCCTGATCGGGCTGATAACCGACCCCGAGGCGGAGATGCGCGGGCTGGTCGCCGAGACGGCCGGGCCGCTTGGAAGCGGCGGGATGGCGACCAAGCTCAAGGCCGCGCGGCAGGCGGCGCGCGGCGGGATCGCGGTCGCGATCGCGCCCGGGCGCGCAACCGGCGTTATCGCGTCGGTACTCGACCCCGCGCGCGAGTGCGGAACGCTAATCGCTCCGGGGGGGAGCCGGCTCAAGAGCCGCAAACACTGGATCGCTTTTGCGCTCAAGCCGGCCGGCGCTCTCGGCGTCGATCGCGGAGCGGCCGAGGCGCTTTGCCATAAAGGACGCAGTCTCTTACCCTCGGGGATACGCGAAGTGCGCGGGGAATTCGGCGGCGGCGATTGCGTGAGCCTGGTCGACCCGGAAGGCGTCGAGTTCGGCCGCGGGCTGGTCAACTATCCGGCCGCCGATGTACTAAAGGTTCTGGGTCGGCGGTCGGATGAAATCCCGCGCCTGCTCGGCTACAAGGTCGCCGACGAGATCATCCACCGCGACAACTTCGTCCTGCTGAAGGAAATCGGATGAGCCTCGAAGCGGACATCACGGCCGCGCTCGCGCGCGCGCGCAAGGCGGCGGGCAAGCTCGCGCTGGCAACGACCGAGCAGAAAAACGCCGCGCTGAGAGAACTCGCGCCGATGATTCGCGCCGCGCGCGCCGAGATCATCGCCGCCAACCGCCGCGACCTCGAGCGCGCGCGCGCCGAGGGCAGAGGCGGCGCGTTCGTCCAACGGCTGGCGCTCGATGACGCGCGGATCGACAAGATCGCGCAGGGCGTCGAGGAGGTCGCGGCGCTGCCCGACCCGGTCGGCCGCACCATCGACAAATGGCGCCGGCCCAACGGCCTGGAGATTTGCAAGGTCGGCGTGCCGATCGGCGTGATAGCGATCATCTACGAATCGCGGCCCAACGTCACGGTCGATGCGGGCGTGCTGTGCCTGAAGGCGGGCAACGCGGTCGTGTTGCGCGGAGGCAAGGAGGCGCTTTCGGCCAATGCGTGCCTGGCGGGGCTTATCGGGCGCGCGATTGAGAAGGCGGGACTCGACCCCGAATCGGTCTACTTCATCGACAATCCCGACCGCGAGGCGATCCAGATCCTGAAGCGCCGCGCCGACCTGATCGACTTGATCATTCCGCGCGGCGGAAAGACGCTCAAGGATGCGCTGGCCGGATCCGCGGTGCCGCTGCTCCCGCACTTCGACGGCATCTGCCATACCTACGTCGATCGCGCAGCGGACCTCGCGATGGCGGCGGAGATCTGCTTCAACGCGAAGTGCAGCCGCCCGTCGGTCTGCAACTCGATGGAGAATCTGCTGGTGCATTCGGCGGTGGCGGAAAAATTCCTGCCCGTGCTCGGCGCCCGCCTGATCGATGCCGGGGTCGAGATTCGCGGCGATGAACGCACCTGCCGAATCCTCCGGCAAGCGCGGCCCGCATCGGCGGAGGATTGGGACACCGAATACCTCGACCTGATACTAGCGATTAAAGTGGTGGACTCGCTCGACGAGGCGATCGAGTTCATCGCGCGCCACGGATCGCATCTGGCCGACGCGATCGTCACCGAAGATACCGGCGCCGCCGCGCGCTTTGAACGGGAAGTCGATTCCGCTACCGTCTACGTCAACGCGTCGACCTGCTTCACCGACGGCTTCGAATTCGGCTTCGGCGCGGAGACTGGAATTTCGACCAACCGGCTGCACGCGCGGGGGCCGATGGGACTAAACGAACTGACGACGTACAAGTACGTCATCCACGGTACCGGCCAGGTACGGCCCTAAACCGCGCCGGCGCGGAAACTCGCGAGCGATGCGCGTAGGAATTCTCGGCGGCAGCTTCAATCCGATTCACTTCGGCCATCTGCGCGCCGCCGAGGAGGATCGCGAGGCGCTCGGGCTGGACCTCGTGTATTTCGTCCCGGCCGCATCGCCGCCCCACAAGGCCGAGGGCGATCTGGCTCCCGCCGAGCATCGGCTCCAGATGGTTCGGCTCGCAACCAAGGGAAATCGCCACTTCATGGTCTCGGACGTGGAAATCCGCCGCACCGGCCGGTCGTACTCGATCGAGACCGTGCGGTTTTTCCTCTCCACCCTGCGCCAGCCGGCGACGCTCTACCTGTTGATGGGCGCCGACCAGTTCGCCGAGCTCGATACCTGGAAGGACGCCACCGAACTGGTCACACTATGCAATATTGCGGTCCATTCGCGGCCGCCCGAGGGCGAAAGCGGGCCGCCGCGGGTCTCGCTTGCCGCTCTGGAGCGCTTCGGTTACACTAAAGAAGACGATCACTACGTGCAGAAGAGCGGACACACGCTTTCTTTCGTCGCAACCACGATTTTCCCGATTTCAGCCTCGTCGATTCGCCGCAAAATCCAGCGCGGGCTCTCGATCAATTACCTGCTGCCCGGCGATGTCGCCGACTATATTCAGCGCCACGCGCTCTATTGAGTCTGTTTAAACCCACCGCGTGAATTCACTCGATAAGGCGCTCGCCGCAGCGCAAGCGGCGCTGGAAAAAAAGGCCTACGACCTGGTGGTTCTGCAGGCCGAGCATCTAAGCTCGATCGCGGACTATTTCATCATCGCGACTGGCCGATCCGACGTGCACGTGGAGGCGATCGCGCGCGGGATCGAGGAGCAGATGGATCGCGATGCGGTGAAGCCGCTGTCGATCGAGGGCCTCCAGCACGCCCACTGGGTCGTGCTCGACTACGACGACGTCGTGATCCACATCTTCTACGAGCCGGCGCGAGAGCTTTACCGGCTCGAAAGCAACTGGCTGGATGCGCGCGAGGTTGCGCTGCCCGAACCGATCCGCAGCGTGGCGCGCGACTTGAGGCTCAGAGCGCTCGCCTAGCCTGCCAGCGCCGCTTAGACCGCGCGGCGCAGCAGATGGGTCGCGCCGACCAGCGCGACCGCGCCCACCGTCGACATCGCCAGGAACCCGACCGCGCCGAAAGCCGCAATCCCGAGCGCGCCGAATATCCAGCGGCCAATCACTGCGCCCACCAGTCCGAGCAGGAGATCGATGATGACGCCGTAGCCGCTGCCGCGCATCAGCATCCCGGCGAGCCATCCCGCAAGCAGTCCGCACACCAGCGTCCCGATCACCGGAGGATTCCTCCCGCTCAACGACCTGCGGCGGCGGGGTGCGGCTTCACGCCGCGCCCGAGCGCAGGCGCATCACTTCTTCTGTTCCATCGGAGCGCCGCAACACTTGATCGAGCCGGTTCCCGCCTTGGTGACGATCACCTGAGAGCCGCACTTGGCGCAGATATAGACTTTGCCCAACTGGTTAGCCACGGATGATTTCAGTTCCTCTCGAATCTGATGAGATTCATTATGCACCGCGGAAGAGCGGCTTGCGCCGTTCGAGAAAGGCGCGCACCCCCTCCGCGCGGTCGGTTGTCGTTTGTAGCAGGGCGTACAGATCTTCCTCAAGCCTGATGCCCTGGTCCAATGTCATGTCATAGCCCTTGAGGACGGCATCCTTGGCCAGCCGCACGGCCACCGGCCCGCGCGACAATATCGCCTGCGCGACCTTCCCGGAAGCCTCGGCCAGCTTGCCCGCATCATCGGCGAGGTAGGTGACGAGCCCCGTGCGCGCCGCCTCCACGCCGTCCACCGCAACGCCCGCAAGCAGCATCCTAAGCGCCGTCGAGACGCCGGCAAGGCGCGCAAGCCGCTGCGTGCCGCCGAAGCGCGGGAGCGAGTTGCGTCCGAGCTGGGTCAGCGCGAAGCGCGCGGAACGAATCGCGACGCGCACATCCGCCGCCATCGCGAACTCGAGCCCCTCGTCGATCGCATCGCCGTTGATGATCGCGACGGTTGGCTTCGAGATTACCGCGAACGATTCGACCAGCCGCGAATCCACTCCCGCCTCGAACCCCAGGCAGAACGCGCGGCCGGTGCCCGTCACCGCGAGCATCCGCGCCGATTGATCGTCCTCGACCTCCTCGAACAGCTCGAGCAGCCGCTCGCCCATCGCCGGACTTAACTTCGCCTTGGCATCCGCGAACTTGAGCCTCGCCGTGACGCATCCGTCCGCGGCCGAGACTTCCACGGCGCCGGGTGCGGCGGGGCGGCGGGCGCGAGTCCCGCCTGCGCTCCTACTGGCGTTTGGGCGCGGCGTTGTCAGCCCCCCGACGCCGCGCGCAGGTCTTTGCGCAGGATCTTGCCGAGCGGATTTTTCGGAAGCGCATCGATGAACTCGATCGCCTCGGGACGCTTGAAGCTCGACAGCCGCCCGCGGCAGAACTCCTCGAGATCGGAGGCGGTCACCGTGGCGCCCTTGCGGCGCACCACGTACGCCTTGATGGTCTGGCCCCATTCGAGCGACGGCACCCCAATCACCGCGCATTCATCGACCCCGGGATGGCTCATCAGGACGGTCTCGACCTCGGCGGGCGCGATATTTTCGCCGCCGCGAATGATCATGTCGTCCTTGCGGCCGGCGAAGAACACGTATCCGTCTTCATCGAGCCAGCCCAGGTCGCCGGTTGCGCGCCAGCCGTCGGGCAGCGCGGAGTCATCCTCGCGGCCCGCGTATCCCTTCATGATGCGCGGAGTGCGAATGATGATCTCGCCAATCTGGCCGTGCGCCAGCAGCTTGCCTTCATCATCGCGCACGCCGATTTCGACGTCGGGCAGCGGCTTGCCGATCGAATTGAGGCGCTTGAGCTTGAGTTCGATTTCCTCCGGAGTGCCATCGACGCGATGGTCGTCGGGGCCGAGGATGGTGAGCGATGCGGTGGTTTCGGTCTGGCCGTAGGCGTTCACGAATCCAACGGTTTTGGGAAACTGGTCGATCGCGCGGCGAATCACCTGCACGGGCATCGGCGCGCCGCCGTATGCGAGGTTGACCAGGGTCGAAAGATCGGTCTTCGCGAAGCTCGGCTCATCGATGAGCTGCTTCATCATCGTGGGCACGACAAAACCATGCGTCACGCGCTCGGTCTCGACGAGCTTAAGCCAGGTCTTCGCGTCGAACTGGGACATCACGATGACCTTGCGGCCGGTCCAGACGTTGGTCATGTAAGCGGTCGTCCCGGCGATGTGGTAGAAGGGCACGCACACCAGCGCGGCGCCCCGATCGGTGCCGTCGGCCAGCTCGACGTTCGCCGTCACGTACGCGGTGAAATCGTTGAAGCTCAGCATCACGCCCTTGGGCAGGGAGGTCGTTCCGCTGGTGTACATCAGGATCGAAGTATCTTCGTCTTCGACCTCGGCCTCGGTATCATCCGCGTCCGCCCGGGCGGCGAGTTCGTTCAGGCGCGCCATCCCCGCCTGCCCCTTGCCGCTTGCGACCAGCGCTGTGACGCTGAGCTTGGGGCGAATCCGGTTGATCAAATCGAGATAGCGATCGCCGACAAGGAGCACCTTAACGTCGGCGGTGTTTATCATGTACTCGAGCTCGGCTTCCTTGGCTCGATAGTTCAGCGGCAGGAAAGTAAGGCCCGCCTTGGCCGCGGCGTAATAGGTCGCGATGTAAAGGTCGGAGTTGGTGTCCAGCGCCGCGATTACATCGCGCCGGCGCATCCCGAACTGTTTGAAGACGGCGCACAGGCGCGCGACATAATCCGCGAGCTGCGCGTAAGTCAGCCGGCGATCGCCGAAGACCAGGATTTCCTGGTCGGGCGCTATCGATGCCGGTATCGTGATGAAATTAACCGTGTTCACGGACCGCAAACCCTCCTAGCAGGCTGGTGATAAATCACAGCCTGCTCCCCCTCTCTTATCTCCCCCGGAACAGACCGGGGGAGAAGATAGAGGAAAGAAGCCATCTTTTACGCAGGATGTTGAGACCGCACGGCGGCCGAACTGCGAGAATTCCGCTCTTCTCAACATCCTGTTAGGCCCGGCCGACTCGCCGGCCCGCTAAGGGCCGGGTTCCTCGGCCTGAGACAAGCGCCAGCCGCTTGCCCAATCGCCGTTCCAGTTCGATGCCGTCGCGCAGCGGCAAATCGATGCCGTCCCAGACCGCGAGCTTTGCCATTGCAGCGCATTCACGTGGAAAGCGGCCCAGCGCCCGCGCCGTGCGCTCAGCGCTGCGATTCAGCTTCGCCAATGGAACGACTTCGGCGACCAAACCTACAAGTAGCGCGTCCTGCGCGTCAATCCAACGCCCGGTAAGGCACATGTCGAGCGCCCGGCCGAGCCCCAACCTCCGCGCTGCCGTCTGGGTGCCGGCGACCCCGGGTATCATTCCCGCGCCGGTTTCCGGGAAGCAGATTCGCGTATCGTCGGCCGCGATCGCGACATCGCACAGGAGCGCCATTTCCAAACCGCCGCCGACGGTGAAGCCGTGGATCGCGGCGACGACCGGTATCGGCAGCGCGCGCAGGCGGCCCCACACGTCGCGGCGGAAGCGGACCCACCGGGCCGCGACCGGCGATGGCGCCAGCCCGAATTCGTGGAGATCGCCGCCGGTTGAGAATGCGGTCCCCGCTCCCGCCAGCACCATCGCGCGAACCTCGGGATCGTCGTGGACGGCGCTTAAGATCGCGAACAGGTCATCGCGCATCTCCATGTTGTACGCGTTGAGCTGATCGGGCCGATTGAGCGTGACCCACGCGATCGGCCCGTGCTTCTCGTAGAGGACCGCGCCGAAACGATCGGTAGCCATCAGGCCGAATGCAGGTCCGCGCTGTCGCTCCAGGCGACTGCGGGCCTGCCGCGTTCATAAACGACGCGGCCTCCGATTATTGTGATTTCCACGGCGAGGTTCGCTATCTGCGCTGCGCCAAGCTCCAGCGGATTGTGCGCCAGGACGATCAAATCGGCGAGCCGATCGGGCTCGATCGCGCCCGCATCGAGTCTCGCCAACCGCGCCGCGTCGCGCGTGAACAGCGCGAGCGCATCCTCGGCCCCAAGCCTCTCTTCGGGCGCAAGCTCGATCCCATCGACGGTCGCGCGCCAGACTGCGGCGGCGACCGCAGCGAGCGGACGCGCCGGAGTCACCGGCGCATCGGTCGCGCCCGCGATCTCGATTCCCGCCCGCTTGAGACTCTGCGCGCGATACAGGTGCGGGATGAGCCCGCGCTCAGCCAGATACTTCGCGCCGCGAAAGTGGATGAAGCCGGGATTGGTCACCACCCACGCACGCGCCGCGGCGATTCGCTCGATTTCGGCGGGCGGAATCACGCCGCCATGCTCGATTCGGCATGCCGGCGCATCGCCGGCCAGCGCAAGGTGCTGGCGCGCGGTTTCGATCGCATCGAGCGCCCAGTCCAGCTCCTCGACTTCAGTGGCGTGGAACGCGCAGTCGAGCCCGCTTTGAAGCGCAAGCCGGACCTGCCGCTCGGTGGACGACTCGCCATCGCCGGCGCCGGGCATGAATTTCACTCCGGCGATTCTGATCCCGGCGGCTTGCGCCGTCGCCGCCGCCTGAGCCGCGCAATCCACATTGCCCGCGCCGATCATCACGCCGACGCGCTGGCAGATCGTCCCCGCGCTCGCAAGCCTGGCGAACAGCTCGACCTCGGCTGCGCCGTTGCGCACGGTCGCATCGGTGAATGCGGTCACGCCCGCGGCGGCAAGCTCGCGGCTGAGCAGGCGCGCGCGCGCCTCGGTCTCCGCCCCGGTCACGAGCGGAAGGCGGCGCGTGAGCCATTGTTCCATCCCGGCCACCAGCCCGCTCAGCCGCCCCGATGTGCTGCGCACGAGCGTTGCACCGTCGGGCGGAGAGAAGTCCGGCGCCTCGAGTCCGAGCTGCGCGATCGCGCGCGAGTTGAGCCACGATGCGTGCAGGGTCTGATGGCGCAGGCGCAGCGGATTCTTCGGCACCGCCTGGTCCAGCTCTTCGCGCGTCGGACCGCGCTTCTCAGCCAGCAGCGCCTCATCGCAACCGAACGCACGAAGCCAATTGCCTGGCGGCGTCTTTCCCGCGGCAACCCGAAGCGCCGCGGTCAGCTCGCCAATCGAGCGGCATCGAATCACCGACAGCCCGGCAAGCGCCGCGGCGGCCTCGAGAAAATGCAGATGCGAGTCGATCAGGCCGGGCGCGACGGTTCGTCCTTGAAGCTTGATGAGATGGGTGCGCGGACCGACCGACGGCTTGAGCTCGGCGAACGGTCCGTGGGCGAGTATCTGCCTGCCAGCGATCGCGACCGAATCGCTTCCTGGATGGCCGAGGATGACGCCCTCGTGGAGGACGAGGTCGGCCTTTGCTGGCAGACTAGCCACGTCGATGAGGGTCGGCGCGGGCAGGCTTGCGGGAGCGATTGCGCCCCAGAAGCTGGCCCGGGAATTAAAGTTCGATCAATCCGATGAAGGAAGCGGCTTGGCCTCCTTAATCTTCATCTGTCCGTCGCAGCATTCGAGCGTGCCCGGCCCGCCTTTGTTGCAGAGCACTTCGGTGCCGCACTTTTCGCAGAAATAACGCTTGCCCAAGGTATTCGCCATCGGAAATCACTCCCCAATCGCCAGCCGGTTCAGGCTGGATTAATTCTTAAAGTTTAACTTGAATGTTCACCGGAACGGAATTTCGCTCACTTGTGCGGTGATTGCGCCGCCGCTCGCTTCCACCTCGACGCGGGTCCCCGGATTCCAAGCGCTGTGATGAAGGATTGAAAGGCCGATTGGTCCGAATCGGGGCGAGAGCGCCACGCTGGTCGCACGGCCGACCGCCTTGCCCGCGAGCATCACCTCGGCGCCGCACGCCGGCAGCCGGCGGCCATCGAACCTAAGTCCGAACAGCCGCTTCTTGAGCGCGCCGTGCGCGGTCGCCCGCTCGATCGTCTCCTGACCGACGTAGCATCCCTTGCGGAACGAGATTGCGCCTTCCAGGCGCGCCTCGAGTGCGATCGTGCTCGCGGTGGTGTCGATTCCCGCGCGCACGATCCCATTTTCGATGCGCACGGTTTCGACCGCCGCCTCGCCGACCTCGCGCGCGCCCGGCGTGGCCGCTGCAATTTGCGCCGACACGCGGGCGGCATTCGCGCTCGGCGCGAGCACGGCGAAGGCGCCGGCGCCGAGGCGGGGTACGTTGCCAATCACCAGATCGCCGAGATTCAGATGGCGCCATTCCGCGAGCGATGCGGCTTGCTCTCCCGCCACGGCGCGAATCGCGTCGGCGGCGCGCGGGCCAAAGACGCAGATCACCGACAGCGGCGCCGATTCCTCGAATTCGACGTCGTCGGCGACGAGCAGCCGCTCCAGATGCTCGCGTGCACGCATCCAGAGGGGGCTGTCGATATCGAGCAGGATCGCGTCATCGGCGACCCACGCGAAAAAGTCGGCGATCAGGTGCGCGTGTTCGGTGAGAAACAAGGCCGGGATGACCGTGCCCGCCGTCGCGCCTTTCACATCCCCGCTGCACATCCCGTGAAGGAACGACACGCGATCATCGCCGACCGTCCGCACGACAATCCGGCTGGGCGTGCGATAGACCCCGGCGCCCCGCACCAGCGCGTCGTAATCGGCCGCATCCGGCGCCCCGGCGCGCTCCGCCAAGGGAGCTTCGCGAGCATTCACTTCGGAAATATCCACGACTCGGCTTGCGATTGGATTTGATGTCTCTGTTCAAATTTTGTAACAGATCGCGAAGCTGCGCCACAACCGGTGCAGTCGGCGGCTCGCGTTATATCCGTCGCGGCCCGCAGGCCGGGCATTCGCTTTGCTCGGAGACTCTTTTGGAGCAATTATTAGACGTATTCCGATGTTCTGTTACGGCGGGCGATCTGAATATAATCGGCCGCAAGCGAGGGGCGAAACATGGGCGCCTTCATACTCGGGCTAATCATCGGAGCGGGCGGAGCGCTTGCGTTTTTCATCTACGACGAAGGCAACCTGTTCCTTAAGATGGCTCAGCAGATCAAGCGGACGGCGGAACGTTACAAGCAATTGCCGCCCTGAGGAATGATTAAACTCGCCTGGACAGGCCGGAACGCGGCGAGCACGGGAATCCCGATGCTCCGGCGCGTCGAGATCGTACTTGCCTCCGCGTTGGTTGCGGCGGGCCTTGCCGTTTGCGGGCCGGCTCAATCCGCGATGGCGGATACGGCACAGTCTCAGGCCGCCGAACTCAGCGATCGCGCTTTCTCGCTTCTGAACCTGGTCAACGCGGATGCTGGCGCGGCGGGTCCGATGCTCGGCCCGATTGCGAATCTGGCCAGTGATGCGCAGACGCTAAGCAGCGCGCTCGACAAGGGTGACCGCGCCGAGGCGGCGCACGCGATGGCGGCGATCGTGGCCGACCGTGATGCGATAGACGCCGCCAGTGCGAAGGGCTCGCGGGCGCTCGAGGCGGGCCAGTGGAAAGCGGTCAAGGATGAGATCGCAGCACTCATGAAGCAAATCCACCCGGTGCCGGGTGCGTCTGGACCGCGAGTGCCGGCCGCTTCCGCGCCGTCGGGATCGGATCTCCCCGCAGCCGCCCCGGCGGCTCCGCGAGTCGTCATCAACTCGAGGGTCTTCACCGGAGGCTCGGTACGCGTCAAAGGATTTTTCGAGGGGACCGATCTCAAGTCGGCGGGGATTTATGACGACGACCGCGAAGTGAAACCGATCGATGTCGGCACGGTTCCCGGATCGCAGCGCGTGAACTTCGACTTCTCGCTCGAAGACCCGTCACCCACCGAGTCGATCGACGTGGCCGACAACCTGGGCCGCATCGCACGCGCACAAGTCGCGCCGCAGGCATCGACTGTGGGCCGATCGCCCGAGGCCCGCGACAAGCTCATCGAACTCGGCGGCGGCAGCGCCGAGGAAGCGCTCGCATCGGCGGCGCCGCCGGCCGGACCGCGCAACGACACAGCAGAAATCCCGCGCGCCGACGAGGCCGATGCCGATGAGGAGCATCGCAGAATACCGGGCGGCGTCGGCGGGAGCCTCACCGGCGTTCAAATCAACGTGATCGGGGTAATGCCGGTGATGTCGCAGCCGGGGAGTTACGAAGTCGTCGGCCAGATCGCCGGCGCGGGCGTCAGGCGCGCGGGCGTTTACGTGGATGGCAAGCTTGCCAAGCCGATTCCGGTGACGGCCGGCGCGTACAGCTCATTCGACGTGACATTCCCGATGATCGGGCGCGATGCGACGGTCCGGGCGTACGGGAACGGAACCAACTTCATCGAGGCGTCGATCGATACGAGCAACAACGGGATGACCGTGTACAACGATCCGCGAGCCTATCCGCCCAATCCAAACTACCCGGTTAATCCCTACGCATACCCCAACCCGTACGCGGCGCCGAATCCGTACGGCGTTTCGCCATACGGCGCCCCGTACGGCACTCCCTACGGGACCTATCCCCCTCGGCCGGTGCCGTGGTGGCAGCGCATCATTCCGTAGCAGGCTGGGTTGCCGGTAATATCAGCCTGCGGTAGAATTTAAGTCTCCACTTAGGCTCGAGAGTACACTGACAATGCTGATTCAAGCGACGCAGCTCCGCGCCGGCATGGTGCTGGAGTACAACAAGGACCTCTGGCGCGTGATGACGGTGACCCACATCACGCCGGGCAACTGGCGCGGGATGGTGCAGACCAAGCTGCGCAACATCAAGACCGGCTCCCAGACCGAGAACCGGTTCCGCTCTGAAGATCGCGTCGAGCGCGTGATCCTCAGCCAGCAGACGATGCAGTTCCTCTACCAGGACGGCGACGATTATCACTTCATGAACACGGAGACCTACGACCAGATCACGATCCCGAAGGAGCTGATCGAGGACGTAGCCGGCTACCTCAAGCCGAACCTGGAAGTCGAGGTCGAGTTTAACGAGACCACGCCGCTCAACGTGAAGTTGCCCAAGACCGTCGATTTGAAGGTGGTCCGGACCGAGCCAGGCCTGAGGAGCGCCGCGGTAACCAACACGCTCAAGCCGGCGACGCTGGAGACCGGGGTCGTCGTTCAGGTGCCGCACTTCGTCGCCGAGGGCGACACGGTCACGCTCAACACCGAGACGGGCGAGTATCTCGCGCGCTCGAAGTAGGCGCGAGGACGCCCGGTCGGCGGCGCAAGCGAGCGCTGCAACAGCCTTGGATCGGGCCAACCAGCCGCAGGCGGGAGCGGCGCGGCGGACCGCGCGCGAAACGCCCCGATTGCGCCTCGCACCCAATCTCTACATCGCGCAAACCCAGCCGGGTTTTGAGACCGTCATCGCAAGCGAGATCGCGGCCCGAGTCCCGGGCTCGCGCGAGATCGCGCGCCGTGTCGTGCCGGAGCGCGCAGGACTGACCATCTTCGCGGCGGCGCGCCCCGAGCCGCTGGCAAAGCTCCGCACGGCCGAGGACATCTTCTCGCTGGTGGGGTATCGAGGCGGTTTGCCGCCCGCGAGCGCGACTCTCGATCGGATTCGCGCCGCGGTGCGCGAGGCGCCGTTTGTCGCCGAAGCTCTGCAAGCGCGAGTGCGATTCACGCCCGGCGTCCGCGCCGGCAAGCGGCTTCGCTTCCGCGTGATTGCGCGCGTGGCCGGAGAACACGAGTTCCGCCGCGTGGACATGCAGCGCGCGGTCGAGCGCGGGATGCTCGATCGCGCCGACCATACCTGGCGGCTCGACGAGAGCCAGGCGGACCTCGAATTCTGGGCGACCCTGATTGGCGATGAGTTCATCCTGGCCGTCCGCCTGAGCGACGAGCGCCTGCGCCATCGCGAGTACAAGATTGCACATCGCCCCGGCTCGCTTCGGCCCGCGGTCGCGGCGGCGCTCGCGTGGCTTTCCGATCCCCGCCCGGACGACATCGTGCTCGATCCCTTTTGCGGCGCGGCAACGATCCCGATCGAGCGCGCGCAGTTCGGGCCTTACCGCCTGCTGATCGCGAGCGACCGCGACCCATCGGCGCTCGAGGCCGCACGCGCGAACATCGGACCGAGATACAAGCCGATTCAGATAGAGCGTTGGGACGCCGGCGCGATCCCGCTGCCCGATGTGAGCGTGACCCGGATAATCACGAACCTGCCGTGGGGAGAGCGATTCAGCTCGCACGCGGAGAACCGCAAGCTTTATCCCCGCTGGATCGCGGAGTTCAATCGGCTGATCGCAAACGATGGACGGATCGTAATCCTCACCGCCGAGTGGAGGATAATGAATCAGCTTATCGATCGCGGCGAGGTCGCACCGATGAGCATCATGCGCGTGACGATTCTCGGCTCTCCGGCGACGGTGTACGTGTGCCGCAAGCCGTGATGATCGCCGCCGGGCGGTGCCGCTGTGGGCACCTACTTTTTCGCCGCGGCTGGCGAAAAAAACGCGAGCGTTCCGTTCCCCAATTGATGCGGCTGGCTGCCATCGACCGGCACCACCCATACTGACGGAGGCGGGACGCTCGGTAGCGGGCGATCGGGAAGTTGAAGGACCCGCAGGCCCGCGTACACGAATGCTTTCGAGTCGGGCGACCACACCGCATGCGATAGCGCGAACTGGTCGAAGTAGCGGTACTCGATCGATTCTTCGGGCGTAGCCAGGAAGCTTGTCAGCTCCTTGATCTGACCTGTTTTCAGATCGGCGAGCTTCCAGATTTGCACCGGCTTGTCCGGCGGCAATTCGATATACGCCAGGTAACGGGAATCGGGCGAAAAAAAGTACGCAGCAACGTCATCCTTGGTGACGCGCCGCGTCGTCGCATCTGCAACATCGACGAGCTTGATACCGCGATAGACCGGTTCGCGCGGGAGAATGGAAGTCGCGTACGCGATGTGCCGTGAGTCCGGGGACCATTCAAAACTGTTCTCGCCAACCGGGAGGCTCACGATGGACCGCGGATGTTGCGCGTCGGGATCGGCCACGACCAGGTTCGATTCGGCGGCGTAATTCGCGATGTACGCGAGACGTTTGCCGTCGGGCGACCAGCATGGCGTCTTGAACGGAGTGTGCCCGCGCGAGAGCACCTTGGCCACCTGCTGGCTGGTCGGCGTGAGGTTCAGCAGAGAGACTTGCTCGGTCTGCTCGGCGTCGCGCACAGCGGTGTGGATGGCAACCGTGCCGGGTCCATCGCGCCAGTCGAAGTACAGCGGCATCCCGGTCGTCACGATCCTGATCGGCGCGTTTTCCCTGACCTCGGCAAGCATGAGGCTTAAGCCGTCGCGCTCGGTGAGGAGGAACGACAGATGCTGGCGGTCGGGCAGCCAGAAGAAATAGATGGCCCGCTCGGTCTTGCTCTCGAAAATTTCCGTAGACTGCGCCTTCGACACGTCATAGACCCATGCGCCGAACGACTCGCCGCTTTTACTGTAGGCAGTCGATGAGTAGGCAATCCGCCCCCCATCGGGCGAGAACGCGGGCCATCCGTAGCCGACGGCCTCAGGCTCATCGGCGGTCAGCGAGAACGCAGCTTCGCGCACACCGGCGCTGCCCTGGGCCTGCATCTTTTCTGGCGGGCAGGTGATGCAGCGCGGCCGATCGCAATTGACCGGGCAGTAGTAGATATTGTTGTCGGTGCCGACGAAAACGATCGGCGCTGGAATCGAGATCGCGCGGGCGGGCGCGGAAAGGATCGCCACGGCGACCGCCGCCATCGCGACGATCGCGATCGCCGAACGACCGAACCCGCTCGTGAGACCCGTCACGGGAGCTACAATTGCCCGTGGCGCACCGCCGAGGCAAGCAGGATTGCTCAAGTGGCGATCGCGGCAGTCCTGGCGCGGGCGCGGTTGACACACCCAATGCCGCAGGGACAAAGTTGAAGGCATGAGGCGAGCCGTGATTTTTCTTTGCGCCGCGCTCCTCCTGGGCGGATCCGCGATCGCCCGCGCGCAAGGCGCCGACGCCGACACGCAGAATCCGAAAGAGTACGAGGATGAGGATTCGCAGCCGCTGAAGATAGCGAGCTACTTCGTTGCGCCGGTCGGATGGGCGCTGGAGTGGACCGTCGCGCGTCCGCTTCATTACCTGGCGACCTCAACGCCGCTCGCACCCCTGATGGGCGCGAGCACCGACAAAGACACCGGCGGCCCGCTGCCGGTGGCCGAGCTTCCGCCGCCCGACGTGATCGAGACCGCTCCTGAACCGGCGGTCGATACCGAGATCGTGCCTCGCGCCAAAACCACCGCATCGGCGCCGGCGCGCCCTCCGGCCCAGGCGCCGGGGTCGCAACCCGCGTACGGCAATCCATCGCCGCCCAGCGCCGGTCAGCCGGCTTTGCACTGAGAATCGCGCGCAACGGGATGGGGACGCGAATTCTCCGTGCAGTTCCCGGCCTTTCGCACCTGCCTGCCCGGCAGCTAACATGCTGGCGACATGAAACGTCGCGTGCTCCCGTCATCTTCTCTCGCCGCGGGCGGGATTTGAGTGATGGAGCAGGCGTTGAAAATCCGTTTCTCAAAGATTCTGTCAGGAGCATCCGCGCATGGTCGAAAAGACAATCCAGCTGACCGGCATCTCGGCCAACTCGATCGAGGACGCCGTGCAAATCGCGGTCGCGCGCGCGGCAGTGACGATCGAAGGCATCCACACGGTAGAGGTCGCAGACATTTCGGCAGCGGTCGAGGGCGATCGGGTTTCGCGCTGGAAGGTGCGCATCAAAGCAACCTTCCAGGTCAAGGACGAGTTGCACGAGTGACCGACGCGCTGCACGCGCGGCAGAGCGGCGCGCAAACCAGCGGCCCGCGCCATGAGCGCGGCGGCGCGCAGGGACAAGCCGTCATGCGAAACCGCCCACGGAGAATCTGACGCGATGGCGACAAAAGTTGTCGAGGTTCACCCGGGAATCTTCGAGATCTTCCTGCCGCTCCCGATGCGCCCGTCGATCATCAACGTTTACCTCCTCGATTGTCACGGCGCGTGGGCGCTGGTCGACACCGGGATGAATTCGGCCGACAGTATTCGCACGCTCGAGGACGCGTTCGCACAGGTCGGAATCAAAGTCGAGGACCTCGGCGTCATCATCGCCACCCACCATCACGTCGATCACTTCGGAGCATCGGGCGAGTTGCAGCGGCGCAGCCGCGCGACCATGCACCTGCATCGGCTCGAGGCCGAGCAGGCGAGCCACATGACGAAGTACGGACGGATCGGGCCGATGAGCGAACGCCCCGAAGCGCGCGACTTCTTCACCAGTCACGGTTTTCCGGTCGAACAATTCTTGGCCGCCGGGATGCGGCCCGGCTGGATGGGCACCCAGTTGTACGACCCGGCTCGGCCCGACAAGTTCATCGGCGACGGCGATGTCATCCCGATCGGAGATCGCAGGCTGGAGGTGATCTGGACGCCCGGGCATTCGCCGGGCCACAACGTGCTCTATCTGCGCAAGGACAAAGTGCTGATCGTGGGTGACCATCTCCTGCCCAAGATCACGCCGCACGTTGGAATTTACCCGGACGGTCCGCCCAATCCGCTCGGCGACTTCCTCAAGTCGCAATTGAAGGTGCAGCCGTTCGATGTGGAGCTGGTGTTGCCGGCGCACGGCGGCGTTTATCACGACCATCGCCACCGCGCCAATCAGATCATCGACCACCATCGCTATCGCGAGGCCGAGATGCTCGATCTGACGCGCCGGCGGCCGCAAACCGCCTTCGAAATTGCCGAACAAGTCTTCGGCGGCGAGGAGCGGCCCATCTTCCACGCGATGGCGGCGACCTTCGAGACGCTGGCCCACCTCGAGTATGCGTGCATCGAAGGGCGTGCGCGCAAGACCGAGCGCAATGGGCGGGTACTTTTCCAAGCCGTTTGATTATGTTACGAGAAGTTTGCTAATTGCCCTATTCGGTGTATTTTGACGCTGCTCCGAATGGGGAGGCGAGTCGTGGGTCGATGGCGAGGTAACGCCGGGGAGACCCCAAGATTGAAGGAGGATGCGATGAAACGTTCGATCGTGTTGCTGCTGGCATCAGCGCTGGCATTTTTGATCGCGGGGTGCGCGAGCACTGGCGGAGGTGGAGCTGCTCCGTCCGGTGGAGCGCAGGTGGCTTCAGCAGGCGGTGCGGGTGGAGAAGGTGGAATGCGGAACTTCGATCTGAAGGTCAAGTGCCCCGGCGTCCACGAACTGAAGACGCACGGCTGGAGCGATCAGCAGATTATGCAACAGCTCAACCTGCAAGAGGGCGACATCCCTGCTTGCGAGCAGTGGGCGGCCACTCAGCCGAAGGGATACGTCCCGCCGCCACCTCCGGGCGTTTCGCCTAGCAGGCCCACTCCTCCAGCGCCGCCGGCCGGAGCTGCTCCCAGCAATCCGTAGCCTGCAATAAGACGCGCGGCGGGCAGGTTTCCACCTGTCCGTTGCGCGCTCTTCGCGCCGAAACAGACGCGGCGCCACGCGATGTCCAATCGCGTGGCGCCGCTGTCAGTTTATGCTTTAGATAACGGCCGTGCGGGTTTGTGATCTAGCAGGCTAGTGATAAATCACAGCCTGCTCCCTCTCTCTTATCTCCCCCGGAAAAGACCGGGGGAGAAGATAGAGGAAAGAAGCAATCTTTCACGCAGGATCTTGAGACCCCGGGGCGGTCGAACTGCGATGCTCTCACTCTTCTCAACATCCTGCTAAACGGCCCGCCTACCTGCCCTCGGCGGCGCGCTTGGGCTCGCGTCTTGCCGGAGCGCTGATCCGTCCGCTGCGTACGACCGGCGACCGGCGCGCCAGCCGCCGGGTCGAGACGCCCGCAAGCTGCTGCTTGCGCCATTCGCGCAGCCCCGAACGCAGAAATCTCGGCTCGATGCCCAGGGTCTCGCAGACCGTCTCGAATGAGAAGGGTCCCTCTCCACCCTCGCCGCACAACCACTGCTCAGCTTCCGTGAACAAACGCTTGCGCGAACCTCCCTTCGCCTCGGCGTTGTTCTGGAAGCAGCGAAGTGCATCCTCCAGAATCGCCATCATCAGCTTCTTGACCGGTCGGATCGCGCTGTCATCGCGACGGCTGTCGTAGAATTGCTCCGGCGTCAAAACGTCCGGAACGAACAAGGACCCCAGTGAGCTGTTTTCCCATTCCATGTTACTGACCCCTCGGTCCACTCCCGTTTCAGAAACCGCCGAGCGGATTGCTCGGCCTGCGGGGCACCCGATATTCCTCTATTTGCTCGGCTTTAAAGCAAACCATGTGCCGACTAATACGCGCCTGCGCAGAATTAGTTCCGAACGTATTACGGTACTAATTGCGGACCGTGAAGGTCAACTACTGATTAGAAAAATAGCGATCAATCTAGCGATGTGCGAACGGTTCCGCAATTTGCGAACGACCGCGGTCCTCTCCGGCCCGCATACGATTTGCGGCACGTGTGACAATTTCGCTGCACCCTCCGACGAACTGATGCCGCTCGCGGCTTTCCTGCAACGATGCGTGCAGCAGTGAAACAATCAGAGGGCGGCGGACCAGGCGTTGACCTGCGCCGGTTACTGAACCGAACCCGGTCCTCCGCGCTGACCGCGGGGGCCGAGCTTGCGCTCCTCGAGGCGGAAGGTGAGGACATCGATCAGGCAGTCGATGCGATCGCCGAGCGCCTCGAGCATCGTTTGCTTCTCGATCGGCGACAGGTCCAGATGGAAGCACAGAAGATTGATCAGATCGAAGCCGGTCAGCCCCTGCTCTTCGACCAGCGTGCGCCAGGCTTGCATGCCCGGCGGACCCAGGTAACTGAAAAGCATCTCGCGCAATCCTTCGAGCGTCTCCGTGTCGCATTCAAGCTGGGCGGGCGCGACCGGGCACCAGCTTACCTCGGCCTGGCGGTACGGCCGCTGGCGAATCTCGCGCTCGACGCGAAACTCGGCGATTCCCTCGAGCGTGACGTTGTATCGCCCGTCAGCGAGCCTCTCGAGTTCGGAAATTCTCCCGGCACATCCCATCGTGAAGATGTCGGGGTAGGCGTGATACTCGCCCGCCCAGTCGCCCTTGAGGAGCATCATCCCGATGATCCCGTGGCTGCTAGTTACATCGGCGATCATCTCGCGATAGCGCGGTTCGAATATCCGCAGCGGAACGCTCACGCCGGGAAACAGCACAAGGTTCGGCAGCGGAAAGAGCGGTATGATTCTGGGGAGCTCAGTCACGATGGCGCGATGCCGCCGAAATCGAGAGTAAAACCGATCCGTCAATGCGTCAAGCTGAAGGAATGGCCGGCGGCACGGGGCGATTTTAAGCGCGCCGCGCGCGTCTTCACGCGATGCCCGAAATCGCGCCACGATGGGCACAGATAAGGCAGCCTGGGATTAATCCGAAACCCGTTTGCATCGCAGTGCGAATCCGCGCGATTTTGGCTTTGATGAATACGGAGATGGGCCTCTCGCACCCGCGATGCGCGGCGCAGGAAAATGCCCCCAAGCGCGTGCGCCGCAGCCTGCCTAAGCACCTGGAGATGCTCTGAGATGGGAGCGCGGTCGGGAAACAATTATCTCTCGACGCTGAAGAAGCTCGATGCCGCGATCTGGCTCGGCGGCGAGCGCGTCAAGGACGTGACCGCGCATCCCGCGTTCGTCAATTGCGCGCGCTCGGTCGCATCGCTGTACGACATGCAGCTCGAGCATGTCGAGCAGATGACATACCGCACCGAGGATGGCGGCCGAGCGGGCTATTCGTTCATTCAGCCAAAGAGCGCCGATGACGTCGGCAGGCGCGCCCGGATGATGAAGGCATGGGCGGAGTGGGGATGCGGGATGCTCGGGCGCAGCCCTGATTATCTGAACGCCGGGATCGCCGCGATGGCCGCGGCGCACGAGTTCTTCGCCCTGAGCGACCCCCGCTTCGGCGCCAACATCGTGAAATACTATCGCGCGGCGCGCGACCACGATTGGTGCGCGGCGCATGCGCTCGAAAACGCGCACGCAAGCCGCGCGCTGGAATCCGCCGGACGCGCCGACGCCAATCTTGCCCTGAGAATGGTCGATCGGAGCGCCGATGGAATCATCGTAACCGGCTGCCGGATGCTCGCCACGCTCGCGCCGCTGGCCGAAGAGCTGCTCGTCTTCCCGCCGGCAGCGCTCAAGGCCGAGCCGGCGTCGGCGCCGTTCGCGCTTTCATTCGCGATCCCGTGCAATGCGAAGGGGCTTCGGTTTTACTGCCGCGATGCGTATGACCTCGGGCGCTCCAGGTTCGACCATCCGCTCACATCGCGGTTCGACGAGATGGATTGCGCCGCGGTGTTCGACAATGTGCTGGTGCCGTGGGAGCGCGTGTTCCTGTGCGGCGACGTGGAGCGATCGAACGCGATGTGGGATGCGACCGGCGCCCGCGTGCACATGATGCATCAGGTGGTCGTGAGAAACGCCGCCAAGAGCGAGTTCCTGCTCGGACTTGCCGCGCGGATCGCCCGGTCAGGCGATGCGATGGGGCTCAAGGACGTGCGCGAGGGATTGGCCGAGATGATCGCGGTCACGGAGGCGATGCGCGCGTGCCTGCGCGCGGCGGAAGCCGACGCGGCGCCCGATCGCTGGGGCGTATACGTTCCGGCGCGCGCACCGCTTGGAGCTGCGCGCAACCTGTTCGCGCGGATGTATCCGCGGATGGTCGAGATAATCCGGGAGGCAAGCGCATCGTCGCTGATGGCGACGCCGGCTGAGGCGGATTTTGCGAACCCGGATAAGCACGGCGATATCGAGCGCTACTTCACTGTCGCGGGCAGCGATTCCCGCGAGCGTGCGGCGCTTTACCGCCTTGCGTGGGACGCCACATGCAGCGCGTTTGCCGGGCGGCAGATGCTCCTGGAACGCGACGTGTCCGGCGTGTCCGGTGATTCCATCCCGATGGCGAGCGCGCTGGTGGACGACACGGATTTGAAGCCGCTCATGGAGCGGGTCGATGCGTTTCTGAGCCGCCCCGACTGAGCCGCCCCGACTGAGCTGCGGATTATCGAGCATCAGCCAAATGCGAATCGCGCGGCCCACAATCATCGGAGTGGTAAACATCACCGAGGACTCGTTCTCCGACGGCGGGCGTTATCTCGCGCCCGAAGCGGCGATCGCTCACGCGCATCAGCTCGCCGCCGACGGCGCAGACATCGTGGAATTGGGCGCAGCATCGA
This sequence comes from Binataceae bacterium (SeqCode), assembly GCA_035626155.1. GTDB lineage: Bacteria > Desulfobacterota > Binatia > Binatales > Binataceae > DASPOF01. Next base: position 3,328 of record DASPOF010000004.1, on the reverse strand, counting down.
GCAACCCGGACGCTAAGGAAGTTCCGGCGGCCGAGGAAATTCGCCGCCTTGGTCCCGTGGTCGATGCGCTCGCTGCAAGCCGAGTCGCCATCTCGATAGACACCTTCAAGCCCGAAGTGCTGCGTTGGGCGGCGGCGCGATCGGTCGCATATCTGAACGATATCACCGGATTCGGCGACGCCGCGATTTATCCCGAGCTCGCGCGCGCGTCGTGCAGGCTCATCGTGATGCACGCGATTCAGACGGGGGCGCGGGCGGTTCGTGCGCCGGCAGATCCCACGAAAGTTCTCGAAGCCATTTTCGACTTCTTCGCGCTGAGAATTGCGGCGCTCACCGAGGCGGGAATCACTCGCGAGCGAATGATCCTCGATCCGGGGATGGGCTACTTCCTTGGGAGCAATCCCGAGCCGTCGCTCGCCGTTTTGAGGAATATCGGCAAATTGCGCGAGCGCTTCGGCCTTCCGGTTCTGATCTCGGTTTCGAGAAAGTCCTTCCTCGGCGCGGTCACCGGCCGGGCGATCGCGCAGCGCGGCCCGGCGACGCTCGCGGCCGAACTCTACGCCACCTTCGCCGGCGCAGATTACGTGCGGACGCATGATCCGGGCGCGCTCAACGATGCTTTGCGCGTGATCGCGGCGATCGACGCCGCGGGACGATGAGGCGCCGCGGACTCCGTCTCGCATCGCCGACCGTGGTAATCATTGGGGGGAATGGTGCGGCTTAGAAAAGCGGCGCGGACCTGGCGCAAGCCCGAAGCGCGCGAGGCGGCCCACCGCGCGATGGTCGCGCACGATCGATCGCTCTTCGCGATCGATCCCGAGCGCATCTTTGGCAGGCGCGCGCCGCTCGAAGTGGAGCTCGGCGCGGGCAAGGGCGAGTTCCTGATCGAGCGCGCGGCGCTCAACCCCGGTCGCGATTTTCTCGCGGTCGAACTCTCGAACCCGATGGCGAAGATGCTCGCGGTGCGATGCGGCCGGGCTCGCCTCGGAAATCTGCGCGTGGTCCAGATGGATGCGCGCACGCTGGTGAACCTGATGCTCGACGCCGGGAGCGTGCGGGCTTACCACATCTACTTTCCCGATCCATGGCCCAAGGAGCGCCACTGCAAGCATCGGCTGTTCACTCCGCACCTGGTCGCGAGCCTGCGCCGCACGCTCGAGCCCGGCGGCCGCGTTTTCATCGCGAGCGACGTGGCCGAATATGCCGCGCGCATCTTCGAATTGCTCGGGGCGGAGGGCTTTCGCGAGATGACGGAGTCTGCGCCGGGCGCAGAAAAAACCGGGTTCGCTCGAAAGTATGCCGCCGCCGGGAAACCGCTTTATGCCGGGGTGTTCGAGCGCCCGTAACCGGCGCGCCGGCGCAATCGCCCGCAATGCCAAAAATCGGAATTTTGGGCCGCTTTCGCCCGATTGCAATGCACACTGTGCTTGTCTAACCTGACTTGAGTCTTCCAATTATGCGGCGTTCGCTCGCCATACTTCTGGTGTCGAGCCTGCTGGGGATTGCTGCGTGCTCGTTGCGCAAACCCCCGACCGGCGAGGACTACTACGCCCAGGGCCAGGCGAATTTCGCCGAGCACGAATACAACGCGGCGATCGAGAACTATTCGCGCCTGATCGATTACTATCCTTTCAGCCCGTACGCCGAAGACGCGGAGATGAAGATCGGCCTGGCGCATTACGAAATGGCGAACTACGCCGAGGCGATTTCCGCGCTCGATGATTTCCAGCGCATGCACCCGACGAGCAAGAATCTCGACCTGGTGAGCTATTACATCGCGATGAGCTATTTCGATCAGATCGGGCGCGAGGACCAGGACCAGGGCAAGACCGAGGCGGCGCTCCAGCATTTCGAACTGATCGAGCAGCGTTTCCCGGAGGGATCGTTCGCCGAGCTATCGCGCGAGCGCGGCGAGATTTGCCGCGAGGTCCTCGCGCGCCACGATTTGATCGTCGGCAACTTTTATTTCAAGCGCGCCAATCTGAAAGCGGCCGAGTCGCGCCTCGCCGAGCTGCTTCAGAAGTATCCGGACACCCCGATCGCGCCCGATGCGCTCTACGAACTCGCCACCGCCCTTGAGAAGGAGGGCAAGAAATACTCCGCCGCGCAGGCGTTCGAGGCCCTCCTCAAGCATTTTCCCAACACGCCGTACGCCTCCAAGAGCCGTGACGAACTCAAGAAACTGAATCAGCCCGTGGACACCGAAGAGGATCCGCTGCCGCTGGTGCTCGCCGAGAGCGGCTTCCCGGCAAACTCAGATGCCCAGCAGGCCCGCGTAGTGGTCCGCCAGCGCGACGCTGAGCCGAGCACATCGGAACTCGCCGATGCGGGGTCGATGTACGGCCCCGATGGCCTGCCGATTCTCGAGCGTCCCGATCCGAAGCCGGCGGCAGAATCAGTGCTCGATCCGCCGCCGGGGCCGTCCGGAAGGTCGCAAGCCGTGGTGGCGGATAAGGCGCCCGGCCCCGCGACTCTGCGCACCATCCGGTTGTCATCGACCGAACCGCCGCTGTCGGTGATACTCGACCTGACCGGCCCGGTGCGCTTCGAGAAGCGCCTTGAGAACGGCAGCGGCTATTCGACTGCGACGGTGATGATGAAGGACGTGAAGCCCGCCGCAAGCCTCGAGCATCATCTGGTGTTCGACCGTTCGATTTTCAAGGACTGCGATGTGAAGGTCGACGACCAGGCGACGACCGTCACTCTCAACACGGTGCCGGTTTCGAACTTCGCCGTGGTGCCGCTCGACCAGCCCCCTCGCCTGCTGGTTACGTTTACGCCGCAGAGCCAGGCGATGGATCACACGCCGGGTGCGGGGCTGTAAGGACGCGGGCGGCTACTCGAACACCTCGTCCAGCCTGATTCCGAGAAAGCTCAGCACCACATCCGCGTACACTCTCAGTCCCCAGAAGAAGCCGTCGATCGGCAGCCGCTCATCGTTGCCGTGATAGAGCGCGGTAAACGGCATGTTCGGATCGAGCTTGACGGGCGCAAATCCGTAGCAGGCCGCGCCGAGCCGCGCGTAGAACTTGTTGTCGGTGGCGCCGGGGATCATCCACGGGATGACCTGCGCGCCCGGGTCGGCCGCCTCGACGCGCTCGCTGATGAGCTTGAACAGCGGCGTGTCGCTGGTCGTCTCGACCGGCGGGGCCGTCTTGAGCAGTTCGAATTTTGGCTCGGGGCCGACGATCTCGCGCAGTTGAGCGGTGAAACTTTCCGGGTCTTCACCGGGGAGCGTTCTCCCGTCCAGGACGACCCACGCTTCGCCGGGAATCACGTTGTCCTTGTAACCGGCGCGCAGGATGGTCGGCACGACCGTGTTGGCGAG
>DASPOF010000003.1:0-39132 GCA_035626155.1 Binataceae bacterium (SeqCode) | reverse complement strand
TGGCTGCATCTCGGCGGCTCACGTGCCGGAAGTCACCTGTCCAACCGACGGGGGCGCGAGCGCATGCCCCGAACGCTGGGAGCTCAGGCGAATGTATGTAGTCGAGGGGCTCGCGCGCCGCGATCGAGTTCCGGAGGAGCTGTTTGGACGCCATGTGATGTACGTGGATGCTGAAATGAGTTGCATTATGTATCAGGATTTTTACGATCGCGGCGGAGAGCTCTGGAAGAACTATATATCGTGGATGGCGTATCGCGATCGGGCGGTGCCGGGTGCGCGTGTTGCCATTTACCCGTTCAAGAGAGTATTCCAGGCCGGCGCGAGCATCGATGATCTCACGGGCGGGTTCGCCACGATGTGCTATCTGCCCGGCCAGGACACCGCGGAACGCGAGGCCTGGTACATCAACATGGGCGCAGTGGACAAGGACTTCTTCACCGTCGAGGCGCTTACCGAGGCGGGGCGTTGATCTGAAGGAAAGCGGTGCCGCCCCGGCGCCGGGTGTTCGGGGCGGCGCGACCGATTCCGGAGAGGAAGTCGAGGATGTTCAGGCGATTCGAGTTCGAAAAGGAGTTTAACTCGACGCTCGAGTTTATACCTATGTCGATGCGGCGAAAGCTCGACCTGGTCGGGGTGAAAATGCACCTGAATGAGTGGCAGGCGCTCTCGATGACCGAACGCCTGGCGGCCTGCCACCTTCCGGCCGCGTCGGCGGAGGAACGTGAGGTCCTCGGGAACTTCTTGCGCGAGGCGGTGAAGAGGCGCACAGGGAACGATGCGGCGAATGTGAAGCCGGTCACGGAGGAGAGTGGACCCGACGCCGGGCGAGTGCCGGCGGATGTTTTAAGGCTGATTTCCGAGTTGCAGCTCCGGGCTTCCGAGTGGGGCCGGTTTGACTCGGATGAACGGTTTGCGCTGAGTAAGCTTGCGCGGGGCCCGGCCGAGAAGTTTCGCAGTGCATGGGCCGAAATTGCCGGGGCCGCGGGAAGCTCAAAATCAGCGCCGGCGCCGAAAGAGAACAAGGAGGCAGTGCGATGAACCTGGTAGAGACGAATTATGTGGTGAAACCGGGCGGGGTGCTCGACAAAGCCGTAAACGGCCATCGGCTGAACGCGGCTGAGATATTATCCCTGTACTCACTGCCCCAGGACGAACTCAGGGCGGCCGCTCACGAAGTACGCCTGCGCCGCTGCGATACGGAAGTAAGTACCTACTCGATCGGCGGCAACATTGACTACACGAACGTCTGCGTCGTTGCGTGCAGGTTCTGCGCCTTCTATCGCGCCAAGCACCAGGAGGGCGCTTTCACCCTGACGTTCGATGAGATCGAGCGCCAAATGGATGAGCTGCGGCGAATCGGGGCGCGCGACGTGCTTTTCGAGGGCGGCATCAATCCCGACCTGCCGTTCGAGTGGTACCGCGATCTGCTGAAGTTCCTGAAAGCGAAATATCCGGAGATTCACATCGACGCGTTCAGCCCCGAGGAGATCCTCGGCCTCGAGAGACTCACCGGGCGCGATGCGTTAGATATTTTCGCGGATCTGAAGGAGTGCGGGCTCGAGGGGATGCCGGGAGCGGCGGCGGAGATTCTGGTCGACGAGGTTCGCGAACGCACTGCGCCGACGCGAATGAAGACCAAAGACTGGTTTCGGATTATCGATGCCGCCATGAAGGTCAAGCTCCAGAACCCGTGGACGGGTATGGTCACGGGTTTTGGCGAGACGCTCGAGCAGCGCGTGGAGCACCTGATCGCGCTGCGCGAGCAGCAGGACCGCGGGATGGAACTCTATGGATCCGGGTTCACCGCGTACAAGGTATGGCCCGCGCGTCTCGAACACACGCGTCTCAATGGCGAGTCTTACCAGGCGGAGGACGCGGCGATCGTGCAGGATTACCTGCGCGATGTCGCAGTAGCGCGGCTCGCCCTGGACAACATCAAAAACCACCGGACCGTGTGGCGAACGATGGGGTTCGGGGTCGCGTCGCAGGCTCTGCGCTCTGGAGCAAACGATCTCTGCGGAACCGGGTCGATCAATGCGATCAACGCCTGCATCGAGGCGGCGGGAAATCAATTGCCGGATTTGACGCAGCAATTGCTCAGCCAGGTGCGCGACTGCATTCAGGCTGCAGGCTTCAGGCCCGCGCTGCGCGATCCTTATTACAATATCCTGGTTCGCCACTGATCGGATCGCTGTGAGTATCAGTACGGTGCGGAAATGAAGAAGCTCACCCGCGAGGAATTCTTGACCCTGTTGGCATGGAGCGGCGTGGGTCTCCCCCTTGCGCTCATGGGGGTGGGGTCGTATCGGTTCGTGGTTCCGAATTTCACGTTCGGCCCCCCTGCATCGATCAAGATCGGCAAGCCCGAAGACTTCCCGCCGGGAAAACAGGTTTACCTGAGCGACGACCGGCTGTTCGTGATTTCCACGGACCAGGGAATGATGGCGATGTCCGCCACGTGCACGCATCTTGGTTGCGCTGTTGCCCGAGTGGAGTGGGGCTACCAATGTCCCTGCCACGGCAGCAAATACGATTCGAGCGGCGTCGTTCTGGCGGGTCCGGCACCGAAGGCATTGCCCTGGTTCAAGATACTGCAAGGTCCTGACGGCCAACTGGTGGTAGACACGAGTTGGCAGGTACCAAGAGGCACCTTCTTCAAACTCGTTTGACATAGTGGCGACTTGGAAAACTTGAAAAACCTCATTTACGCAGTTGCCACTATCATCCCGGTCCTGCTCTGGGGATGCTCGCCCGGTCGCGTACTGCCGGAGCGCTCGCCTCGGATCGATCTTCGCGGTTTACGGGCCTCCGGCGATGGGGCACTAGTCAATGCTCGCGATCAAGTAACGCGAATCGCGAACATCCCGGTGAGCCTCCCCGACCGGGCATTTCTGGTAGCTACGACGAAATCGGGCTCCACGACCCTGGCCGCTCTCGATCTTTCGAACGGCACGATGGTACCGATCGTGACAAGACCGTCGAGCGAGATGGATGTCATTCTGGCCTCCGGCCAGACTGCATATCTGGCGCGGGAGGGAACGGACCCCGGCAAGAACTACATCGATATTCTGGATTTGAAGCAGGGCGAGGCGCACCGCCTCAAACCCGCCAACGGCTACGCCATCCTCGGCTTCATTCTGGGTCCCGGCCCCTCCGATCTCACTTACGCGGAGATCGACATGCCGGATAGCCGCAGCCGCAAGGCGCAGTGGCGTAGTTGCTATGCGAATCTTGATACGGGCGAGAGCCGCACGGCGCTGAACTCGAAATCCGGAAAGCGCGCCGAAGAGGCAATCCCGGTCCCGTTCGGCTGGTCGCCCGCGACTGGAGAAATCTATTTCCGGGGACTACTGCCGTTCCGGGCCATGACGCATGACGGCATCTGGGCAATGAAGCCGGATGACAGCAGTCCGAAGCCGCTCCTCGCCGAATCGGCTTACACCGGGGAGCGGCCTCAGTTCTCCCCCGATGGAACTCGGCTGGCGTACCTTTCGACTAACGTCGATACGCTGCCTGCCGACTACCTGCGGGCTTCCGGGGCCCCGCCCGGGAACGTTCTGGTGGTGATGAACCTCGTCAGCGGGGAGAAGAAGACAATCGAGGAGAAAAAAGATGCCGCGTTTGGCTGCTTTCGCTGGTCGGCCAGCGGGAACCGCATCCTCGCCGCTCATCGCGAATGGAAGGATCGCCGCTTCAGCGATCGCGCCTTGATGGCGGGCGCCGCGGACCAATCTTTCCAGATGAATAACCTCGCCCTTGCGGTTTCTCCAAAGGCCACAGTTACGGATCTTGGGGAGTGCGACGGCGGCCCACTGCTGTGGGTGGAAAAGGACGACGGGGGAGCGCGGCTGTACAGCAGTAACGCCAGCAGTAATAAGACAACCCTCCTGGCGATTCCCGACGGCGATATCCGGCTGATCGGCTGTCTCCAGAAAGGAAAAGACGCGACGCCTGCCAAACGCGGGCGAGGCGACCTATGAACGAAGGCAACCCGCCGCCCGGCAATTCAAGCCCTGACGCCGCCGCACCCGGCAATCCTCCGGCCAGCACGCGCCGGTCGGTGCGGGACTTTTTCCACCTCATCTACGTATCCATCTTCCGCAGCACCTACCCGACGACTGTCCGGCAGCGATTGGCGGTCGTGGTCAATAACCTTGTCCTTCACGTCCATCCGACCAGGATCTATCAGCGAAGCATCAGCCCATCGTACACGCTCGGGCTCGGCCTGATTTGCTTCTACCTATTCATTATTGAGTGGGTAACGGGCGTGTACCTCATGTTCTATTACGAGCCTTCGACCGGCGCCGCATACGGCCGCATCCTCGACCTCGACCAGGTCGTTACCTTCGGCCGCGTGATGCGAAACCTGCATCGATGGGGCGGGGAGGCGATGGTGGCTGCGGCAGCTCTGCATATGTGCCGGGTATTTTACACCGGCTCCTACAAGCCGCCGCGAGAGTTCAACTGGGTTTTGGGAGTGGGCCTGCTCTTTCTCACTCTCGCGCTGAGCTTCACCGGTTATCTTCTCCCCTGGGACCAGCTTTCGTTCTGGGCAATTACGGTCGGAACGAACATCGCCACGTATGCGCCAAAACTTGGGCCGAAGGTTCGATACCTGCTACTGGGCGGACCCACCGTCGGCAGCGACGCGCTCCTGCGATTTTACACATTACACGTGATTGCCGTCCCCTCGATCGCCGCCACCGTCATCAATTACCACATATGGCGGGTTTCCAAGGACGGCGGCCTGGCCGCGCCCACAGAGAATGAGCCTTCTGATGAGCCAGGGGCCGAGGTCACGCCGCAACCCACTTCCCCGGTCATCCAGACCTTCCCAACCGTCCTCTACGTCGAACTCGCGGCGTTCGCGGCTCTGATGGCGCTGCTGCTGGTGGTATCGGTTTGGTTCAACGCCCCTCTGGAGCAACAGGCCAATCCTCTTCAACCTAACAATCCATCCAAGGCGCCATGGTATTTTCTCGGACTCCAGGAGATGGTGAGTTACTCGGCTTTCTGGGGCGGCGTGATGGTGCCTACGCTGCTTACCGTCTTTCTTGTGGCGCTGCCCTATTTCGATCGTAAGCGGCGGGGAATAGGCATTTGGTTCGCCAAGGAGCGAAGGCCGATCATGATTCTATGGACGGTGATCCTGGCGGGAATCATCCTGACGACCGCGATCGGAGTCTTCTGCCGGGGACCGAACTGGAAATTCTACTGGCCGTGGGAGCCCTGGCCCGGGCCGCCGGCTTGAGGTGTGGGACTGAACGAAATGGAAAAGTGGCTCGCAATTTCCGGGCTGGTCCTGACCGCCATCCTCGCATGGGTGGTCAAGGACGCTTTCCACCAGGAGTGGACTGAATACCAGGAGACTTATTATCGACTCGCATTGCTCGAGGCCCGCAACGAAGCGCAGAAGGAGTGGGCGACTAATCAGAAGTTTCAGGTGAAGCAATTGCGGTCGGGGGACCTGAGTACTGTCGAGCGGTGCACCACCTGCCATCTGGCTACAGATAATCCCCGCTTCCGGGATGCCGCCGAGCCTCTGAGACAACACTCCGACCTGCTGGAAAGTCATCCGCCCGAAAAATTCGGTTGCGTGGTCTGCCATGGAGGCGAGGGCAGGGCGGCGACCACGCTGGAGGCGCACAGCGGGGGCCGCGGCGTATACAAGCCCTTGCTCAAGGGAGAGTACCTCGAAGCGGCCTGCTACAACTGCCACGGGTTCGACACACTGCCTGCCGAAGACACGGCGGCGATCCGGCACGGAATGCAACTGGTCAATCGCTACATGTGCCAGGGCTGCCACCAGATCGATGGCGTCGGCGGGGAAGAGGGCCCCGATCTTAGCGACGTGGGGACTCAGCGAAGCTGGCTCTGGCTCTATGCCCATCTGGCCCGGCCGCAGGCGGTAACCGTGGGCTCGACGATGCCGGTCTTCGCGCTGTCCCGCGACGAAATCAAGGATATTACGATTTACCTGATGACCCTGCGAAAATCCTCGCAACAGATGTATTACGCCGCAGCGCTCGAAAAGGCGTCGGCGAAATCGACTCCGCTCACGCCCGAAAAGAGGCATGTCGAGAGCAAGCCCCGGGCGAGCCTGCGCAGTGTAGTGACGTATGAGGGCGCGGATCTCTTTCACGCAGACGGGTGTATCGTGTGTCACTCGATCGGCAGGGTCGGCGGCCAGGTCGGACCGGCATTGACGCACATTGGATGGAAACTGAGTACCGACGATATGAAGAAGCTGCTGCACAACCCTGACGACGTGCTCCCGAACGGGAAGATGCCGCAACTATATCTTACTGATCAGGAGATAGACGGCTTGACCGACTATCTCAAAGATCTGCGATAGGCAGGGCGCGGGACAAGCCCGGGAGAGATTGGTTTATCGTGCGACTTGTGGCCCGAGACGATGACGTGAGGCGCGGACGAAGAAAGCCGGACTTGATCGGCGGGTCGCGGGGCGATCCGGCGCGGCGCGGGCCGCGCAGCGCGGCTGTGCACAATCGCACCGCGCGGCCCGGTTCGCTATGGGTATTGTTCTGCGCGTTGGTGGCAATAGTGAGTGTGGCGGGATGCAAGTCGGGCGTCACGCTTCCGACCGGGGTCACCGCTCTGGAGCAGCGGGGCTATCAGATTTTCACGCCGTGCTACTTTCACTGTCACATCGTCGGAAGCGACTACAAGCGATCATACACGGTTAAAGATGGCGCGGCCGGCTTCCCCCCCGACCTTCGCAAGACACCGCCACGGAGCGACGATTGGTACCGCGCCTACCTGCTGAATCCCCGCGCGGTATTGCCTCACAGTCCCATGCCCTCTTTCGGCTATTTTTCCGATAAGGATTTCGAGGCGCTGGCTGCCTTCCTCAAGTACCTCGATCGCGACGTCGTCGTTAAGCCGCCCGAGACCATTACGGCGAAGTCGATACCTGAGACTCCCGCCGGCCTGGAGGGATACAACGCGGGCCGCCAGATTTACCTCGACAACTGCGAAGGATGTCATGGCGAGTGGGGGAACGGAGGAGGCCCGGTGGGGCAGATTCTCTCCCCGGAGCCGCGCGATTTCACAGACTCGCTCTGGATGAGCAAGCAGAGCGAAGTCTATCTGTTTTCCATAATCACTAACGGCAAGCCGAAGACCGCGATGCAGCCCTTCCGGGAATTGCTCAGTCCCCGCGAGCGAGCCCTGGTCATGCGTTATATCCACTATTTCGCCGATCCGGTGGCGAAAGAGCGGATGGAGCTGGGAGAAATCGCTCCGGAATCGTAGCCGTGCTGCGCGCCTGATATGGGCGCGCCTCAAGTCACCACGTATCGATGCATGGGCGCTTCTTGCCGGTGCGCTCAGCTCGCGGCGGCGCGGAGCGCAAGGCGGTGAGAATCCATCGGCGCGACTCCAGCGGGTCGATCACGTCGTCGATCTCGAAATGCGATGCAGCGCTGACGGCTCTGCCGTTTTCGTAAGCCCGCTTCACCATCTGCTCATAAAGCGCTTTGCGCTGCGTCGAATCCTCTACCGCCGCGAGTTCCTTGCGGTAGCCGAGCTTCACCGCGCCTTCCAGCCCCATGCCGCCGAACTCGCCGGTGGGCCACGAGACGGTGAAAAACGGCGCCCTGAAACTTCCCCCCGCCATCGCTTGCGCGCCCAGACCGTAGCCCTTGCGCAATACGATCGTGAAGAACGGCACGCTGATGCTCGCCCCCGTCACGAACATCCGGGATGCGTGGCGCACCAGCGCGGTCTTCTCGACCTCGGGACCGACCATGATGCCGGGTGTATCGCACAGGAACAGAATTGGGATGTCGAAGCCGTCGCACAGTTGCATGAAGCGGGCCGCCTTGTCGGCGCCTGCACTGTCGATCGCGCCCGCCAGATGCACCGGGTTGTTGGCGATCACTCCGAGCGGGCGCCCCTCGATCCGCATCAGGACGGTCACCATCCCGAGCCCGAACTGCCGGCGCAGCTCCAGGACCGATCCCGTGTCGGCCATGGTCTCGATGACCTTGCGGACGTCGTAAATGCGCAGCCGGTTCTCGGGAATGATCCCGCGCAGCAGCCGCTGGTCCGCACACTCCCAGTTGCTGAGCGGTCCCTGGAAGTACGAGAGATATTTCTTCGCGACTCGCACTGCCTCGGCCTCATCCGCCACCGCGATATCCACCACGCCGTCGGGCACCTGCACGTCCATCGGCCCGACCTCCTCGGGGCGAAAGACGCCCAGCCCGCCGCCCTCGATCATCGCCGGACCGCCCATTCCGATGTTCGAGTTGGCGGTGGCGATCACCACATCGCAGCATCCGAGCAATGCGGCGTTGCCCGCGAAGCATCGGCCCGAGTTGATCCCGACCAGCGGCACCAGTCCGCTCAATGACGCCCAGTAGTTGAAGGCCAGGCAGTCGAGCCCGCCAACGCCAATGCTGTCGGTGTCGCCCGGGCGTCCGCCGCCGCCCTCGGTGAAGAACACGACCGGGAGGCGGAATTTTTCGGCGATCTCGAACAGGCGGTCCTTCTTGCGATGGTTTTGCTGGCCCTGGGTGCCCGCGAGCACGGTGTAGTCGTACGACATGATCGCGCAGCGCGCCCTGGATTCGTCGAACAGGCTGCCGTTGACCTGGCCGACTCCGGCGATGAGTCCGTCCGCAGGCGTGTTCTTCATCAGGTCATCGAGGGAGCGCCGGCGCCGCTGCGCCGCGATCACCAGCGGAGCGTATTCGATGAAGGTCCCCGGGTCGCACAGGTCCTCGACGTTCTCGCGCGCGGTGCGCTGGCCCGTCTTGCGCCGGCGCGCGACCGCCTCGGGCCGCGCGGCGTCCATCCCCATCGCGTGCCGCTCGTGCACCTCGGCGAGATCGGGGCGGATGCGATCGAGATCGACGGTCTGCTCCGCAGCGGTCTCGGCGGCTTCGACTTCGGCCTCCTCGATGAAAGCGAGCGGATGGCCCTCGAAGATGGCATCGCCGCGGGTCACCGTAATCCTGCGCACGAATCCGCTTAGCGGCGCCTGGATGACGTGCTCCATCTTCATCGCTTCCATGACGAACAGTTGGCGGCCGCGATGCACGAGGTCTCCCTCGCTCACGTCGACGGACACGATCGTGCCCTGCATCGGCGCCTTGATCGCGATCGTGTTCTCCGGCCCCGCGATGGCGTGCGTCGGCAGAGCCGCTCCTGGAGCCGGAGTCGTTGACGCGCTGGGCGCGCTGGCGGCGCTCTTGCCGTGATGCAGCACGGCCAGGGGGTCGCTCGCATCCACCTTGGCGCCGGCAAGGCGCGGAGCAGGAGCGGAATCGAAGAAGAACCGGCGATGGGCCGGACTCTCGGCGGCGGTCAGTTGCGCGATGTGCTCCTCGACGAACCGCGTGTGCACGCGATTCGCCACGAATTCGGGATGGCGCAGGAGATTCTGCAGAAATCCGACGTTGGTGGATACGCCCTCGATCCGGAATTCGCACAGCGCGCGATAGAGCTTGCTTACCACGTCGGCGAATTCCGATGACGGCGAGTGCGCGATCAGCTTGGCCAGCAGCGAATCGAAGCTTGGATTGGTCGTGTAGCCCGCGTACGCGAATGAGTCGGTGCGAAGGCCGGGTCCCGAGGGCGGCTCGAACACGGTCAGCGTTCCGCCCGATGGCCTGGCGGCGCCGTCAGCACCCATCGACTCCATGTTGATCCGAGCCTGCATCGCAAAGCCGCGCGGCGCTGGCACCTCGGCTTGCGTGAGCCCGAGTTCCTTGAGCGATCGTCCCGCGGCAAGCTGCAACTGGGCCTTCACGATATCGATGCCCGTAACCTCTTCCGACACCGTGTGCTCGACTTGCAGCCGGGGATTCGTCTCGATGAACGCGAATGACGCCTCGCTTTCCCCGGCGATCGGCTCGAGGAGAAATTCGAAGGTGCCGAGATTGTCGTAGTGAACCTCCTCGGCAAGCCGCACGGCGGCCGCGGTGAGCCGCGCGCGCAGCGATTGCGGGAGTAACGGGCTCGGGGCGACCTCGACGAGTTTCTGATGGTGGCGCTGGATGCTGCATTCGCGCTCCCACAGATGGCTCACGTTGCCCGAGCCGTCGCCGATTATCTGCACTTCGACATGGCGGGCGCGCGGCAGCAATTGCTCGACATACACGTCGCCGTTGCCGAACGCCGCTTTGGCCTCGGATTGGCAGCGCTTGTATGCCTCCTCGACCTCGTCGAGGCGATGCACGGCGCGCATCCCGCGGCCGCCACCTCCGGCGACCGCCTTGATCATCATCGAACCGCCGAGCAGCGACAGAAACTCGCGCGCATCATCGAGACTGGTCGGCCCCGCAGTGCCCGGCAGCACCGGTACCCCGCAGCGTTCCGCCAATGCGCGCGCCTTCACCTTGTCGCCAAACAACGCGAGCATCTCCGGGCGCGGCCCGACGAACTTGATACCCTCCTCGGCCGAGCGGCGCGCGAACGATGCGTTCTCGCTCAGAAAGCCGTAGCCGGGATGAATCGCGTCGCAGCCCGCATCGCGGGCCACCGCCAGAATTTGCTCAGCGTCGAGGTAGGCTTTCGCGCCAGTGCCTCGCAGCGCCCGGGCCTCATCGGCCTTTCGCGTGTGCAGCGAGTAGGCGTCGTCCTCGGAGTAGACCGCGACCGTGCGAATGCCCAGCTCGGCCGCGGCGCGCATGATGCGAATGGCGATTTCGCCCCGGTTAGCGACCAGAAGACGCGTCGGAATCATGAAATTTGCTGTTACCCCTTGCCGGTGGCTTAAACAACCGATCCTTTGCCTGCTTCAGTATCTAAAACAAGTCGCCCCTTTGCCATCAAAGCCGTCTGCCAGCGCAATTGCCAACGGTCGAAGACAACGTCGGCAAGGCGCTCTGGCGCGTGAATCGACCCATGCGAGGGGCCCTATGCGATCAAGGTCTATAGGCCTGATTTTAGCGGCGACCCGCGCGTTGCCAACGAGGTCAATGCAATGCTAAGTGAGGTTGCCCGGATGGCTGACCGAGCGCGGTCGGCCTGCACCGCGAAAGCACCCGCGTTGCGTGGCGGAGTCCGTTCAGGAATTCGACGGACAGATGAGGCGCGCCGATTGAGCGGAGAACGGATCACCGGCCCCGTGGGTTCGCCCCATCGTTCATACATGCCAAAGGGCCGTGGATGGAGGCTCTTGGGAGCGGTCCACGGTCCGGATGAGGAAAGGTCAAGAGGAGAAAGCCCATGAAGAAGGTGGAGGCGATCATCAAGCCGTTCAAGCTCGATGAGGTGAAGGAAGCGCTGTCGAAGATCGGGGTGCAGGGGATGACCGTCAGCGAGGTGAAGGGGTTTGGCCGGCAGAAGGGACACACCGAGCTTTACCGCGGGGCGGAGTACGTGGTGGATTTCCTGCCCAAGGTGAAGCTCGAAATTATCGTCCCGGACGAAACAGTTAATCAGTTGGTCGAGACGATCGAGCGCTCGGCGCGCACGGGCAGAATCGGCGACGGCAAGATTTTCGTCATGCCGATGGAAGAAGTAGTGCGCATCCGCACCGGCGAGCGCGGGGCGAGTGCGATTTAGATTCGAAAGCTAACGGGGGCTTGTTCGATAACGGAGGGAGGAATTCACGATGCGTCAGATTCGATTGCGCAGGGCCGCGCTTTGCCTGGCGATTGCCGCAGGCGGCGCGCTCGCATCCGCAGCGCCGGCTTTCGCCGAAATCCCGGCCGCGCCCAAAATCAGCGGCGCGGACACGGCCTGGGTGCTAACGTCGTCGGCGCTGGTCCTGATGATGACCGCGCCGGGGCTCGCGCTGTTCTACGGCGGGATGGTGCGGCGCAAGAACGTGCTTTCCACCCTGATGCACAGTTTCATCATGGCGGCGATGGTTTCCGTGCAGTGGATTCTCATCGGCTACAGCATCGCCTTCTCGCCCACCCACGGCGGCCTGACGGGAGGCTTCGGATGGTTCGGGCTGAGCGGCGTGAGCGCGAGCGAGCCGTACGCGGCCTACTCCGCGACGATTCCGCATCAGGCCTACATGGTCTTTCAGTGCATGTTCGCAGTGATCACGCCCGCGCTGATCACCGGGGCATTCGCGGAGCGGATCACATTTCGCGGCTTTCTGCTCTTCAGCCTGCTCTGGACCACGTTGATTTATGATCCGATCGCGCACTGGGTATGGGGCGACGGGGGGTGGATCCACAATCTCGGCGCTCTCGACTTCGCCGGCGGTACCGTGGTGCACATCTCATCGGGAGTCTCGGCGCTCGCGGCGGCGATCGTGATCGGCAAGCGGTTAGGATATCCGCGCGAGCCGATGCCGCCGCATAATCTGACGCTCACGCTGGCCGGGGCGGGGCTGCTGTGGGCGGGATGGTTCGGGTTCAATGCTGGTAGCGCGCTCGGCGCAAACGGGCTTGCCGTATCGGCGTTCGTCGCGACCCATATCGGGGCATCCGCGGCGGCGCTCACCTGGGTGCTTGCTGAATGGTGGAAGGCTGGAAAGCCGACCGTGCTCGGCGCGGCAAGCGGCGCGGTGGCCGGGCTGGTCGCGATCACGCCCGCCTCGGGATTTGTCGGACCGCTGGCAGCGCTGGCGATCGGGGGTGTGGCGGGTGTGCTTTGCTATTTTGCCGTGCGGCTCAAGGCGCTGTTCGGCTACGATGATGCGCTCGACGTGGTCGGCGTCCACGGCGCCGGAGGGACCTGGGGCGCGATCGCAACCGGAATCTTCGCGAGCGTCGCGGTCAATTCCGCAGGCGCCGACGGCCTGCTCTACGGACATCCGGGGCAGGTCGTGGTCCAGGTGATCGCGGTCGGAGCCACGATCGCGTTTGCGTTCGTTGGCAGCCTGGTGCTGCTCAAGATCGTGGATGCGACCGTCGGCCTGCGAGTCACGGACGGGGACGAGACCGCTGGTCTCGACCTGAGCGAACACGAGGAAGCCGCCTACGCCTTCGAGGCGTGAGCCGGCCTACGATCGCGAGGGGAGTACGCGGCGGCAAATTTCGGGGGCCGTGTGCGCCCGAGGAGAATCGCAGGGGTCCTGCGCTAGTTCGAGCGCAGGTTCAAATCGCGATCATCGCGGGAATTGCCGCGAGAGCCTTCGACTATGCCGGAGGCTCTCGCGCACGCCCGCGCTTCCCGCACCTTGCGTTGGAAAGCGTTCAGGCGAAAACTATTCAGGAATTCAGACCCGCGCGCCCGTAGCTCAACTGGACAGAGCATCGGACTTCGGATCCGAGGGTTGGGGGTTCGACTCCCTTCGGGCGCGCCAATAAAATCAGGCTGTAGCGCAGAGTTGCATGGCGTCGGCCAGCGTTAGCCATCTTCAGGTTAGTTAACCGCCCTACGTCTCACCGCTGCGGAGCATTTACCGGCCAGGCCATTTTTTCCGAGGCCAGGGGGATCGCGATGAGGATTGCAATGGCTGCCGCCATCGCGGCCGTGCTGCTCGGCCTCTCGATGGCCGTCACTTTCGCCCAGGACGCTGCGCAACCGCGTGCCCTCATCACCCGGCCAATTGACGAGAGCAGGCTCGTCACGCTCGGCGGAAATACGCGTCCCGAAGCGAATGCGCGCAACGATCGCGGTCGCGTCGCTGACGGGTTCCGGATGGATCACATGCTGCTCCAGTTGCGGCGCTCGCCCGATCGGGAGCGCGCGATCGAGGGGTTCATCGACCAGCTCACCGACCCCAAGTCGCCAAATTTTCATCACTGGTTGAGCGCAAAGGAGATCGGGAATCGCTACGGCCTTGCAGAGCAAGACCTCGCGAAGATCACGGGCTGGCTCCGATCGCACGGGTTCGTCGCCGGCGCGGTCTATCCCAACGGGATGGTGATCGACTTTTCGGGAACCGCGGGGCAGGTGCGCGCGGCGTTCCACACCGAGATTCACTGGCTCGATGTGGATGGCAGGAGGCACATCGCCAACATGAGCGATCCGCAGATTCCAGCCGCGCTCGCGCCTGCGATTGTCGGCGTGGTATCGCTCCACGATTTCAGGCCGCATCCGCTGATCGTGCCGCGCCCGAATTACACTATCGGCGGTGATACGTGCGGTTCGCTCGACGCTCCCTGCGAGCAGCTCGCGCCGGCGGACCTGGCTACGATTTACAATCTGAATCCGCTGTTCGCCGCCGGTTACTCCGGCCAGGGCCTTACCATCGTGACGGTCCAGGACAGCGACGTGTATTTGCCCGGGAATGCGGTTTGTACAGGCAGCGGCAAGCCGAATCCCTGTTGTACAGGCGTCGCAACGGGGAGCTGTCCTGGAGACTGGGACACCTTCCGCGCCGCGTTCGGCCTCTCCAGCTCGTACCCAACTGGACGATTCATTCAGTTCCAACCACCGCCGCCTGCCGGAGGGACACCCTGTACCGATCCGGGCGTCAATAGCGCCGAGATCGAAGCCATCGTGGATGCGGAATGGTCGAGCGCCGCCGCGCCCAGTGCGACCATCGAGAACGCCTCGTGCGCGGACACCGCCACCACTTTCGGCGGATTCGTTGCTCTACAGAACGTGCTCAGCAGCGCAACGCCGCCAGCCGTCGTCTCTATCAGCTACCTCGAGTCTGAGCCTAACCTCGGCTCGACTGGAAATGCGTTCGTCAATTCGTTGTACCAGAGCGCGGTAACAGAAGGCGTTTCCGTCTTCGTTGGAGCCGGCGATAGCGGGGCGGCGGCTTCCGATTGGGGAACGGGAGCGCCGGCAGCAAGCTACGGCATTGCCGTTAGCGGATTCGCGTCCACCGTTTACGACGTGGCGGTCGGCGGTACGGATTTCAGCGACACGTATTCCGGTTCGAACAGCACTTACTGGAGCGCATCG
Source organism: Binataceae bacterium (SeqCode) (assembly GCA_035626155.1). Lineage (GTDB taxonomy): Bacteria > Desulfobacterota > Binatia > Binatales > Binataceae > DASPOF01. The sequence goes on along the minus strand of DASPOF010000003.1, from coordinate 24,339 downwards.
AACGGGACCAACTACGGTTCGGCGCTCTCCTACATCCCGGAAATTCCGTGGAATGAATCGTGCGCCAGCGAACTCATCGCTGATTACTTGAAGTTTTCCACAACCTACGGCTCAAGCGGTCTGTGCAACTCCGAAACCGCGGAGAACGACCGCCTGGTGCAACTCCTCGCCGGAGGAGGTGGCCCGAGTAGCTGCGGAACCGGTGACCCATCTGACAGCCCCTTCGTGGGCGGGACCTGCGCGGGATGGCCCAAGCCCTCGTGGCAGGCGGTTTTCGGCAACCCGAGCGACGGCGTGCGCGATCTTCCCGACGTCTCGCTGTTCGCCGCCGCGTACCAAACATGGGGACACTGCTACGTCACTTGCGATTCCTTTTACAGCGCCTGCGCGGCGGACGATCCCACGTCGTGGCTCTGCGATGGCGGGACGTCGTACGCATCGCCGATCATGGCGGGCATTCAGGCGCTGGTGGACCAGAAGGCGGGGGGTCGTCAAGGCAATCCAAATCCCGTTTACTATTCGCTTGCCCGTACCGAATATGGCGCGAGCGGCAGCGCGAACTGCAACGCGTCGCTCGGCAACGCCGTGAGCGGTTCGTGCATCTTTCGCGATGTGACCCAAGGCGACACGGATCAGCCCTGCTATATCAGCTACCCAGACTGTTACGGCGGCGGCCTGCCGGCGTACGACATCGGTGTACTCTCGACATCCGACGGTGCGTACCAGCCGGTCTATGTGGCAGGCCCCGGATGGGACTTTGCGACGGGAATCGGGACCGTCAATGCATACAACCTTGCGATGGCATTCGGCAGCTCTCCGGTGCCCACTCCGACCGCGACTCCCACGGCGACCGCAACCGCAACCGCGACAGCAACTCGAAGCGCAACCGCCACGGCGACCGCGACCGCGACATCGGCCACGCCTACCGCTACCCCGACAGCGGTGACGCCTACCGCGACCGCGACTCGCAGTGCGACCCCGACTAGCACGGTCACGCCTACCGCCACCGCGACTTCGAGCTCGACTGCGACGCCAACGCCGACTCAAAGCGCAACTCCGACCGCATCTGCGACTACGACCGCAACTGCGACCGCGACAGCAACCGCGACTGCAACTGTAACCGCCACTGCGACCCCGACTGCAACCACCACCGCAACGGCGACCGCCACTCCGACGCCGACAGCGACACCCACGGCAGTGAGCGAGAAAGTCACGGTTAGTCCTAAGAGCGTGAACTTCAAGAAGGTCACCGAGAACACGACGAGCAAAACCTCCACGGTGACGGTCAAGAATGCGGGCTCCGGCAAGAAGGCATTACCGGTAATAATCGAGGCGGTGTCCGCGACGCTGGACCCGCCATTTGCGCAAACGAATTCATGCGCCACGCTCGCTCCAGGGGAAAGCTGCCAGGTTCAGATAACGTGCGACCCGCCGGGTGCGGGTAAGTATTCGGGGATGCTGACGGTCACCGACAACGGGGTTGGCTCGCCGCAGACTGTAAGACTGAGCTGTACCGGAGTCGCGCCGAAGAAATAGAGACGCGGCGGCTTTCGCTCGCGTCGCGGGAGCGGCAGCGGTTTTTTTTGCCACGAAAGTCTATAATACTTTTCCAGGCGCTGAGTGTTGAAAAATGGTTTTCAACGCTGCGCTGGATATGGCACGGCTGCAACAGGTAGAAAAGAAGCCCGCCCGGCGCTCCGCCGCGGCTTCCACGGCGCTGGTGGGCGAGAGCCTGACGAAGGTCTACGGCGCACGGGCGGTCGTGGACAACGTCGAGGTGCGCGTCAATCCCGGCGAAGTGGTGGGACTGCTCGGCCCCAACGGCGCCGGCAAGACGACGACCTTCTACATGCTGGTCGGGCTGGTAAAGCCCGATTCCGGGCGCGTCACGCTCGGCGGCGAAGAGATCACGATGCTGCCGATGTATCAGCGCGCGCGCCGCGGCATCAGCTATCTTCCGCAGGAGCCGTCGGTCTTTCGCAAGCTTTCCGTCGAGGAAAATCTGCTCGCGGTGCTGGAGACGCTTCCGATCAACGAAGAGGAGCGGCAGAGCCGGCTGCAATCATTGCTCGACGAACTCGACATCGCGCATCTTCGCAAGTTCCGGGCGGGAGTGCTGTCGGGCGGCGAGCGGCGCAAGGTCGAAATCACGCGCGCGCTCGTGCTCGATCCAACCTTCCTCTGTCTCGACGAACCATTTGCCGGGATCGACCCGATTACCGTCGTGGAAATTCAGCGAATCGTGAGCTACCTGCGCGAACGCGGGATCGGAGTCCTGATGTCCGATCACAACGTGCACGCAGCGCTATCGATTATCGACCGCGCCTACGTGATTCATGGCGGGAAGATTCTGCTCGAAGGCGAGCCCAAGGAAATCGTCGCGAGCGACCAGGTGCGCCAGGTGTTCCTCGGCGAGCAATTCAAACTCGGCTGAAGCGGCGCGCAAGCCTCATCAAGGATAGGGAGGATAGGGCGGGCCGGGGCCGAATCCGCCCGGCATCGGCGGCGGGTAGCTCGGATAGCCGCCGCCATACGGGCCGAAGCCGGTGCCGAAACCTCCAACGCTGCCGCCGAAGCCGCCGCCACCGAAACTACCGCCGAAGCCGCCCAGCAGGCCCATCAACCCGAGCATCGTGCTGAGCCCGCTCGAGTTGGAACTCTGAGACTGGGACTGGTTCGTCTGATACTGCTGGTAGGGATCTTCGTACTGCTGCTGCTCGTAGGCCTGGACGCCGCTTGAGTCACCGCTGCTGCTGCTCTTCGGTGATTTCCCCTGCTGCGCCAGGTCGGGAGTCACGGTGACTCGGTTGATCACAACCAGGTTCGAGCTGCCATCGAAGGTGCGCGCCTTCTCCTCGGCGTCGCTCTTTCCAAATGGCGTTGCGACGTATCCGAACAGAATCACTTCGCGCTGGCCGTCCGGCGCGGACAGCACCTGCGCACCGACCAGCGGCAGGTGATGCGCCTTCAGATAATCGGTGAGCGCGCGGCTGCGGTCCTGATCGACCGTCGCATTCTTGAGAGGAACCGGAGGGGGCGATTGCGATGTGCTGGCGGCGGCGGTGGAACCCAGCTTCGTTGCACCGGCACCGGGGCTGGCGCTATACGGATTGGGCGGCGGGACGCACGATGGGAGCGCAGCGAGCGCAAGCAGGAGCGCGAGCCCCATTGCCGCATTGAGCACTCGGCGCATACTGTCTAAATTATATGCCCGCGTGGCGGATCCAACAAATCGTGATTCCAAAGGGGTTCAGCGCTTCGCGTGGAAAGCATCCAAATCCAGTGGCATAGGTGATGCTTTCTGGCGCGAGTCGGCTAGAATCGTAGGCGTCAGGTCACGGAAGCGGATTGCGAGCGGGACCGCATCACTGCGGCGCGCGCTGACCAGGTGAACAATATGGCGGTGAACAACAGGGCGAAGACGCGCAACGGGCCGGTGGCGCCTAATTCGAAGCGACGCAAGGAAGTGACGGCCGCGCTCAAGGAACTCGTCGGCGAGGACAGCCTGCTAGGCGCGCACCTGCTCGATGCGGCGGTGGCGGGTGCGATTCTGGCGCGCAACCCGTCGAACAAGGAGGCGCGCAAAGAGGCGGTGCGCGTGTGGACCGAGATCGAAGCGATAATCTCCCATCACCTCACCAGCGAGGACGACGTGGTGTTGCCGTGGGCCGAGTTGCAGCCCGGCTTCCCCCGCAAGCTCATCGAGCGCGCCCACGAGCGCCTGGGCAAGCTGCGCCGGCTTGCGAGGACGGTGCACGAGGCGTCGTTTGCGCGGGGTTCGAATCCGGAAATAGCGCAAGCCGGCCGCGCCCTATGCGCATTCGCCGTGCACCTCGATGATCTCATCGATGGTGAAGAGCGCAGCTTGTTTCCGATGTTGCAGCGGACCCTGTTCAAGTCGACAGAACCCGCCGCCTGACCGCATCGGCTCCGGCAAGCGCGCGCGCGACGGCGAAGCAATTGGCCAATCGCGATCCGCGATCGCGCTCGAGTCAGCCGCTGTATCCGATATCGATCAGAAAATCGCGGACCAGTTGATTGAACGCATCGGGATGCTCGAAGTAGATCGAGTGTCCGCAATGCGGCACCGTCCGCAGCCGTGCATTGGGCAGAATCTTCGCGACCTCTTTCATCATCGCGGGCGGGATGAGCGCGTCCTCCTCGCCCGCCAGGCATAACACCGGCATCTTGAGCCGCTCGCGCACGAGCGCCGGATCGGGACGCATCGCCGCGATTCGCCGCAGCGCATCGGCTGGCGGCCGCGCTCCGAGGATTCGCAGCTCATCGTAGAGGAACGCGAAGTCGGGCCGGCGCGCGAAATAATCCCTCGCGTACGTCGGAAGCGAGCCGAGCGGGGCCGCGACATCCATCGTGAGCGGCCGCTGGGGCTGGTCGTCGCGCACCTCGAGCGGCAGAAGCCCGCCGGGCGTATCCGCCATCACCATCGCCGCGACCCGATCGGGGTTTTCGATCGCGCACCCGACGATCGTCCATCCGCCCATCGACTGGCCGATGAGCACCGCGCGATCGATCTTCAGATGGTCGAGCAGGCGGGAAAGATCGCCCGCGTGCGCCTTTACGAACAGGTCGTCGGGGTCGGGCGAGAGGCCAAAGCCGCGATGGTCGATTGTGATGCACTCGTGCCAGCGCATGAAGTACGGGACCTGCTGCCACCACGAGAGATGGTTCCCGCCCGCTCCGTGCAGGAACACAAGCGGAGGTCCGGTGCCGGTGCGCTCGTAGTAGAGCGAGAATTTTCCGATATCGAGCCGCCCTGGCGTGGTCCGATATTCCATCGCGCTCTTCCTCGGCGATCGCGCTGATGCGCTTATTTATACGCGCTGTAATCCACCGAGCGCTGCTTTGCGCGCGCCTCGTTCCATGCGTTCGAGTCCGCCGGCGGCGCGACGATTTCCTGCGGCGCCTTGGCGACCAACTTGATCGCATCGCGCGCACAGACACTGATGCATAGCCCGCAACCGATGCAGCGCTCCTTGATCACCCGGTAACCGGCGTCGCCTTCCTCGATCGCGTTCACTTGGCAGCGATCGTCGACGCACTTCCCGCACCAGTCGCAGTTGTCCATCTCGATCTCGGCCAAGAAGTCCGAGTTGATGATGCCGGTCATGTTGTGGACGTTGATCGAGCGCAGCACGGCGCAGCAGCAGCCGCAGCAATTGCAGATGAAGCTGTGTCCGCTCTTGACGTTGCTTGTGAGATGCACCAGGCCGGCTTCCTCGGCGTCGTGCAGCACCTGGTAGGCCTGCTCCTTGGTGATCTCGCGCCCCCAATCGAGGATGAAGTCCGCTCCTGCCACCGGGCTGATCGCCATGCATACTTCATGGGGCTTCTTGCAGGGCGTGCCCAGGATGCCGAGTTCCTTCTTGCAGATGCATTCGTTCAGCCGAAAGCTCTTGCCGTTCTCGATAATCGCGGAGACCTGCTGGTAGGGCACCGCGTGGTGGTCGGCGGGAATTTCCTCCTGGATCGGCACCGTCCGCATCACGTTGGGCTGCCGGCCGAGCAGGTCCCGGCCGAAGTATTTGTGGTACTGCTCGGTCAGTTCGCAGAACTCGCGATCCATCCGATTTATCTGGAACTCCCAGATGCCGACCGCCCAGGGCTGCATCGAGAACACCTTCATGCCGCCGAAATTGATACCCATGATCTCGCCGCGCTTGGCCATCGACGAGAGTTTTTCCTCGAGTCCTTCCACTGGGCGCCCTGTCCGCTGGGCAATCTGCGGTGCGGCCTCGAAGCTGAGCTTCAAGTCGCAGAACAGTTCGGCCTCGTCGGGGGTGAAGACTTTCTTCAGGAGCTTGATTTCGACGCCGTCCGGTGTCGCCGGGAAGCCGTTGGGGAGCGAATCCAGCACCTTGGCAAGTTTGTGGTAAATCTCGTCAGACATGATCCGGCACCTCCGCCCCGTGGGCATGGTCGGCAACCATCGGGTTGCTCCTTCGAGCCGCGAAAAGCAGCGGCACCGCTAACACTTATTCGATCCGCCGGCGTAAGACCATACGAGCGGCGCAGGCAAAAAAGGTGGCGCGGCCGCGGGCGGCCGCGCATCTTTCGGCGGGCACGCCGAACCGCGCCACTGTGCTAAATCCGGTCAGTGATTCGATCTTTTCTGGGCACTCGCGCGGGCGCGGCGGCGCGCTTACTTGTACGCGCTGTAGTCCACCGAGCGCACTTGGGCGCGCGCCTCTTTCCAGGCGTCCGGGTCTGCCGGCGGCGCGAGAATCTCCTGGGGCGCCTTGGCGACCAGCCTGATCGCATCGCGCGCGCAGACGCTCACGCACAGCCCGCAACCGATGCAGCGCTCCTTGATCACCCGGTATCCGGAGTCGCCCTCCTCGATCGCGTTTACCTGGCAGCGGTCGGCGACGCACTTGCCACACCAGTCGCAGTTGTCCATCTCGATCTCGGCGAAAAAGTCCGCATTGACGATGCCGGTCATGTTGTGGACGTTGATCGAGCGCAGCACGGCGCAGCAGCAGCCGCAGCAATTGCAGATGAAGCTGTGGCCGCTCTTGACGTTGCTCGTGAGATGGACCAGGCCGGCCTCCTCGGACTCGCGCAGCACCTGGTAGGCCTGCTCCTTGGTGATCTCGCGTCCCCAGTCGAGAATGAATTCCGCTCCCGCCACCGGGCTTATCGCCAGGCATACCTCATGAGGTTTCTTGCAGGGTGAGCCCAGGAGGCCGAGTTCCTTCTTGCAATGGCACTCGTTCACCCGAAAGCTCTTGCCGCTTTCGAGGATCGCCGAGACCTGCTGGTAGGGCGCGGAGTGATGGCTGCCGGGAATTTCTTCCTGAATGGGCACCGTTCGCATCACGGTGGGCTGCCGGCCGAGCAGGTCCCGGCCGAAGTATAGGTGGTACTGCTCGGACAGCTCGCAGAACTCGCGGTCCATCCGATTTACCTGGAACTCCCAGATGCCGACCGCCCAGGGCTGCATCGCGAACACCTTCATGCCGGCGAAACTGATGCCCATGACCTCGCCGCGCTTCGCCATCGAGGTGAGCTTCTCTTCGAGTCCGTCGAGCGGGCGCCCCGTCCGCTGGGCGATCTGCGGTGCGGCCTCGAAGCTGAGCTTCAAGTCGCAGAACAGGTCCGCCTCGTCGGGGGTGAAGACCTTCTTCAGGAGCTTGATTTCGACGCCGTCCGGTGTGGACGGGAACCCGTTAGGGAGCGAATCGAGCACCTTGGCAAGTTTGCGGTAGATTTCTTCAGACATGATCCGTTACCTCCGCCCTTTGGGCATCGCCGGCAACCGCCGGGTTCCTGTTCAGTTGCAAAACGCAACTGGACCCGTATGTCTTACTTGATTCGCGGGCGAAAGGCCATACGAGCGGGGCGGGCAAGAAAGAGTTCGATCGCGGTGAGATTTACGCCGCTTAGCTCAGGCTCATCACGCTACGGAGTCTGCGCGGCGGCGGGCGCGCCGGTGGCGGCGCTCGTGCTGCGCTTCAGCAAGCTTGCGGACCATAGACGGAATCGGTCGAGATAGAGATAGATCACCGGCGTCGTGAACAGGGTGAGCGCCTGGCTCACGATGAGGCCGCCGACGATCGCGATTCCCAGCGGACGGCGCAACTCGGAGCCGGTGCCCAATCCGATGGCCAACGGCAGGCCCCCCAACAGCGCCGCCATCGTGGTCATCATGATCGGCCGAAAGCGCAGCAGGCACGCCTGGTAAATCGCCTCGACCGGGCTCTTGCCCTCACGGCGCTCGGCCTCCAGCGCGAAGTCGATCATCAGGATCGCATTTTTCTTCACGATGCCGATGAGCAGGATGAGCCCGATGAGCGCGATCACGCTGAGTTCGGTGTGCCAGAGAATCAGGGCCACAAGCGCGCCGACGCCAGCCGATGGCAACGTCGAGAGAATCGTCAGCGGATGTACGTAACTCTCGTATAGTATTCCGAGCACGATATAGACCGCGAGCAGTGCGGCCAGGATCAGGATCGGCTCGTTGGAAAGCGAGGACTGAAAAGCCTGCGCGGTGCCCTGGAAACTTCCCTCGACGCCCGCGGGCATGCCAATCTGCAGCGCCGCAGCTTTGACCGCCTCGACCGCGGTGCCCAGTGCGACCCCGGGGCGGAGATTGAACGAGATCGTCACTGCGGGGAACTGCCCCTGGTGACTCACCGCCAGCGGCGAGGTGGTCGGCTCGTAATGCGTGATCGCGCTCAACGGAACTTCCGCGCCGGCGGCGGTGCGAATGTAAATGTCGTGCAGCGTCTCGGGGTTCTGCCAGAAGTCCGGCGCGACCTCCATCACGACGTGATACTGGTTGAGCTGCGTGTACATCGTGGAGACCTGCCGCTGGCCGAACGCGTCGTACAGAGTGTCGTCGATCAGTTGCGGCGTGATGCCCAGGCGCGATGCGGTCTTGCGATCGATTACCAGTGATGCGTTGAGCCCGTTGTTCTGCTGGTCGCTGCTGACGTCGGTCAGAATCGGCATCGTGCGCATCTTCGCGAGCATCTTGGGCGCCCATCGGTTGAGAAGGGTCAAGTCATCGCTCTGAAGCGTGTACTGATACTGTCCGTTGCCATAACGGCCGCCGATGCGGAGGTCCTGCGACGATTGCAGGTACAGGGTCGCGCCCGCGATATGAGCGAGCTCCTTGCGAAACCGCGCGATCACGTAGTCGGCGCTTAACTTGCGTTGGCTGGCCGGCTTGAGCGCGATGAACACGCGCGCGGTATTGAACGCGCCCGCCCAGCTCCCGGTGAATGCCGCGACGTGCTCGACCGCAGGGTCGGCGTCGATTATTTGAACAATTTTCTTCAGATGCTCGCGCATCGCCTGGAACGACGTGTCCTGATCCGCCATCACTGCGCCGAACAACCGCCCGCTGTCCTGCTGTGGGAAGAAGCCCTTGGGGATGGTCATGAACAGGTAGATGTTGAGCGCGAAGGTCGCCAGGAAAATTCCCAGCGTCAGGCGCGGGTGGCGGAGCACCCGGGTCAGAGCCGAGCTGTAATGGGCGAGCAGCGAGTTGAACGCGCGCTCGCTGGTCCGGTACCAGGCGCCGTGCGGCCGATTGCTTTCGGAGCGCAGCAGCTTCGCGCACATCATCGGCGTCGTGGTCAGCGAGATGATGAGCGAGACCGCGATCGCCGCCGAAAGCGTCACCGCGAATTCGCGGAACAGACGCCCTACGATTCCACCCATCAGCAGGATCGGGATAAAGACCGCGATCAGGGAGACGCTGATCGAGATGACGGTAAACCCGATTCCCCGTGCGCCCTCCAGGGCCGCCTCCAGGGGCGACTGCCCGTGCTCGAGGTGGCGCGAAATGTTCTCGACCACCACGATCGCGTCATCGACCACGAAACCCGTCGAGATCGTCAGCGCCATCAGCGAAAGGTTGTCCAGGCTGTAGCCGAACATATACATGACGCCGAAGGTGCCGATCAGCGACAGCGGCACGACGACGCCCGGGATCATGGTGGCGCGCACGCTGCGCAGAAAAACGAACACCACCAGGACTACCAGCATGATCGAGCAGATCATCGTGATTTCGACGTCTCGGACGCTGGCGCGAATCGACTCGGTCTGGTCGAGCAGCTTGTTCAGCTTGATTTCGGGAGATATGGCGGCCTGCAATTGCGGCAGGGCCTTGAGCACGCGATCGACGGTTTCGATGATATTCGCGCCGGGCTGGCGAAAGATGAACATCATCACCGAAGTGTCGCCGTCCGCCAACCCGGCGTTGCGCACGTCCTCGACGGAATCGCGCACATCGGCGACGTCCGACAGGCGCACCGCGGCGCCATTGTGATAATGGATGATCAGCGGGCGGTACTTGTCGGCCTTGAGCAACTGGTCGGTCGTGCTCAGCGCGAACGCTCGCGATGAATCCGCGAGCTCTCCCTTGGGGCGGTTGGCGTTGGCGGAGGCGAGCGCCGCGCGGACGTCCTCGAGGCCGATTCCGTAATTGGTAAGCTGGGCCGGATTGAGTTCAACTCGCACGCCCGGGAGCGCGCTGCCCCCGACATTCACCTGGCCCACGCCCGGAATCTGCGAAAGTTTCTGCGAGATGATCGACGAAGCCGCATCGTACATCAGCCCGGCAGGGACGGTTTTCGACCTGAGCGACAGAATCAGGATCGGCGAGTCGGCCGGGTTCACCTTCCGGTAGTTGGGATTGCTCGGCAGACTGGTCGGGAGCTGGCCGCGGGCGGCATTGATCGCGGCCTGTACGTCGCGCGCGGCGGCGTTGATGTCGCGGCTCAAGTCGAACTGCAGGACGATGCTGGTCGTGCCCAGGGAACTCATCGAGGTCATTTCAGTGACGCCCGCGATGCGTCCAAATTGGCGCTCCAGGGGAGTTGCCACCGACGACGCCATCGTTTCCGGACTCGCTCCGGGCAGACTGGCGCCGATCGCAATGGTCGGGAAATCGACCTGCGGCAGCGGCGAAACCGGGAGCATCCGGAAGGCGACGATGCCGGCCAGGGCTATCGCGACGGTCAAGAGCACCGTCCCCACGGAGTTGCGGATGAAGGTGCTCGAGATGTTCACGAGGCTTGCAGCTCGACCGCCATTTCGGGCGAGCCGGATTTTCCGCGCGCCAGTCGCGCCGCCAGGCGATCAAACGCGAGGAAGATCACCGGCGTGGTGTAGAGGGTAAGCAACTGGCAGAACAAAAGTCCGCCCACGATTGCGATTCCCAGCGGACGGCGCAGCTCGGAGCCGGTGCCCGTGCCCAGCGCGAGCGGCAGGCCGCCCAGCATCGCCGCCATCGTGGTCATCAGGATCGGCCGCAGCCGCAACAGGCAGGCCTGGTAGATTGCCTCGCGCGCCGGCTTTCCTTCGTTGCGCTGCGCGTCGAGCGCGAAGTCGATCATCATGATCGCGTTCTTCTGCACGATGCCAATCAGCAGGATGATTCCGATTAGCGCGATAACACCGAGGTCGGTGCGGCACAGTTGCAAGGCCAGAATCGCGCCGACGCCGGCCGATGGCAGGGTCGAGAGAATCGTTATCGGATGGACGTAGCTCTCGTACAGCACGCCCAGGACGATGTACACGGTCACCAGCGCAGCCAGGATCAGCAGAGGCTCGTTCTTGAGCGAGGACCGGAACGCCGCGGCCATCCCCTGGAAGCCCGCCTGGATGCTGATCGGCATCCCGATCTCCCTGCGCGCCGATTCGATCGCGTCCACCGCATCGCCCAGCGAGTAGCCCGGCGCAAGATTGAACGACAGGGTCACGGACGGGAACTGCCCCTCATGATTGACCACCAGCGGCGCGGTCCGCTGTTGGTAATCGGTAAACGTGCTTAGCGGGACTTCTCCACCGGTCAGCGATGGAAGATAGATTTGATTGAGCGCGGCGGGGCTGAACTGAAACTCGGGATCTGCCTCGAGTACCGCGTGATACTGGTTCAACTGCGTGAAGATCGTCGATATCTGCCGCTGGCCGAAGGCATCGTAAAGCGTGTTGTCGATCAACTGCGGCGTGATGCCGAGCCGCGAGGCGGTGGTGCGATCGATCACCAGTTGCGCTTCCAGGCCGTCGTTCTGCTCGTCGGTCGCAATATCCTGGAGCTGGGGAAGCGTATCGAGTTTGGCGATGAGCTTTTGCGTCCACTCCCTGAGCTCCGCGGAATTTGGATCTTCCAGGCTGTAGAGGTACTGAGTGCGGCTGACGCGGTCTTCGACGGTGAGGTCCTGGACCGGTTGCATGAACAGCGTGATCCCATCGACCTTGGCCAACTCCGGCGTCAGGCGCGCAATCACGGTTTCAATGCTGACCCTGCGCTGCCCGAGCGGTTTCAGGTTGACCAGCATCCGGCCGCTGTTAATCGTGGTGTTGCTCCCATCGATTCCGACGAATGACGACAGGCTCTCCACCGCCGGGTCCTTGAGGATTACCTTGGCCAGTTCCTGCTGCCTTTCCACCATCGCCCCGAAGGACACCGTTTGCGCAGCCTGCGATACGCCCTGGATGACGCCCGTATCCTCAATCGGGAAAAATCCCTTGGGCACCACGATGTAAAGGACGATGGTCAGGACCAGCGTACCGATAGCCACCATCAGCGTGGCCTGCTGGTGCTTTAGCACCCAGGTCAGCGTTCTTCCGTAGAACGCGATCGTGTCCGCGAAGATGCGCTCGGAAGTGCGGTACAGAGGGCTCTGCTGGGCGGCGGGCTGATGGCGCAACAGCTTCGAGCACATCATCGGGGTGAGCGTCAGCGAAACGATCGCAGAGACCAGGATCGTAACCGCCAGCGTGATTGCGAATTCGCGGAACAGCCGCCCCACGATGTCGCCCATGAAAAGCAGCGGTATCAGCACCGCAATGAGCGAGACCGTCAGCGACATGATTGTGAAGCCGATTTGCTTGGAGCCTCGGAGCGCTGCCTCGAGCGGCGCCACGCCGTCCTCGATGTAGCGCGTGATGTTCTCGATCATCACGATCGCATCGTCGACCACGAATCCGGTCGAGATCGTGAGCGCCATCAGGGTCAGGTTGTTCAGGCTGTACCCGAGCAGATACATCACGCCGAACGTGCCGATCAGAGACAGCGGAACCGCGACGCTCGGGATTACGGTCGCCGACAGGTTGCGCAGGAACAGGAAGATGACCATCACGACCAGCGCTATGGTCAGCACCAGGGTGAATTGCACGTCGGCGACCGAGGCGCGGATCGTCGTGGTGCGGTCGGTCAGCACTGCCACCTGCACCGATGCGGGCAGCGAGCTGCGCAGTTGCGGCAGCACGGCCTTGATGCGATCCGAGACCGCGATGATATTGGCGCCCGGCTGGCGCTGGATGTTCACGATCACCGCGGGCGTGGAGTTCATCCAGGCGGCTTGCTTGACGTTTTCCGCGCCGTCGACCACCCGCGCCACATCCGACAACCGCACCGGATTGCCATTGCGATAGGCGACAATCACCGGTCGGTAATCGCGCGCGCTCAGGAGCTGATCGTTGGCGCCAATCGTAAAACCCTGGCGCGGGCCGTCGAAGTTGCCCTTGGCCTGATCGACGTTGGATGCCGCGATCGCGACGCGGAGTTGCTCGAGGCTTAGCCCGTAAGATGCGAGCGCGGTCGGATTCGCCTGGATGCGCACCGCGGGTTTCTGTCCGCCGCTGATGCTTACCAGTCCGACTCCGGGGAGCTGCGAAATCTTTTCCGCGAACCGCGTATCGGCATAGTCCTCGACTTGCGCGAGCGGCAGCACCTTCGACGTCAGCGCGAGCGTCATGATCGGCGCGTCAGCCGGGTTGATCTTGCTGTAGATGGGCGGGTTGGGCAGGTCCGGCGGCAGGTACGTCGAGGCCGCGTTGATCGCGGCCTGCACTTCCTGCTCGGCCACATCGATGTTGAGCGTGAGCACGAACTGGAGAGTGATTAGCGAGCTGCCGAACGAGCTGTTCGACGTCATCTGGTTGAGCCCGGGCATCTGGCCGAACTGGCGCTCCAGCGGCGCCGTCACCGAGGATGCCATCACGTCGGGGCTCGCGCCCGGATAGAAAGTGAGCACCTGGATCGTCGGGTAGTCCACCTGCGGCAGCGCTGAGACCGGCAACTGCTTGTAGCCGACCATCCCGGCCAGCAGGATCGCGGCCATCAGCAGCGACGTTGCGACCGGCCGGAGAATAAATGGACGCGATGGATTCATTCGCGTGGGCCTTGGGCCGTATCGCTCTGCGCAAGCTGGATGCTCACCCGGCTGCCCGGCTGCAACTTGTCGACGCCATCGGTGACGACCATCTCGCCCGGCTGAATTCCTGAAGCGATCGCCGCGAGGTCGCCCTGCGAGGCGTCCACGGTCACCGTTCGCAGGTCCACGGTGTTGTCAGGCTTGACGACATAGACAGAGCTTGTGCCGGCGTGGCGTTGAATCGCGGGCGACGGGATCAGGACCGCGTTGCGGCGCGTGTCGATCAGCAGCCGCGCATTGACGAACTGATTGGGGAACAGCGCGTTGTCGTCGTTGGGGAAGACCGCCTTGAGGCGAACCGTGCCGGTGCTTTGATCGATCTGGTTATCGATCGTCAGCAGAGACCCGACCGCGAGCTTGGTCTTGAGATCGCGGTCGTAGGCCTCGACGGGAAGCTGCGCGCCCGACTTGAGGTTGGACGTGACGCGCGGGAGGTCGTCCTCGGGAATGCTGAACAATACCGCGATGGGCTGTATCTGCGTGATGACCGCCAATCCCTGGCTATCGGTCGCGTGGACGACGTTGCCCACGTCCACCAGGCGAAGCCCGATCCTCCCGCCGATCGGCGCAGTGATGCGGCTGTAGACGAGCTGGAGTTTGGCGGCGTCGATGTTTGCCTGGTCGCTCACGATCGCGCCCTGGAACTGGCCCACCGATGAGGCCTGATTGTCGAGGTCCTGCTTGGCAATTACGTTCTGCCGGTAAAGAGATTGATCGCGTTCGAGCGTTTGCTGCGCGTTCATTAACGAGGCGCGGTCGCGCGCGAGCGCTCCCTCAGCCTGTGCGAGCTGAGCCTGATAGGGGCGCGGGTCGATCTCGATCAGGAGGTCGCCCTGATGCACGAATTGTCCCTCTGTGAAGGCGACCTTGACGATTTGCCCGTCCACCCGGCTTTTGATCGTGACCGTGTTGAAGGCGGTCACGGAACCGATCGCAGTCAGATAGCGATTCAGGTCGCCACGTCTCGCCCGCGCGGCCGTAACCGGGACCGCCATGCGCGCAGCGGTCGGCGCCGCGGTGACAGCCGGGTCATGGCTTGCGCCGAGCCGCGACACCAGCAGATATCCAATAACGACAGCCGCAAGGATCGACGAGGTCCAGGCGAATGGCCGCTGGCGCCACCGAGCGATCCAGCTTTCAATGCCAGCGCCTGGTGCGGGGTTATGAGGGTTGGGCCGCTCCACGGTCTCAGCGTTCGACTCGATCGGCTCCGCCGTCACGCTCGCACCTCCAATGTTCAATCGGTCAGAACTGCCGGCGGAAAAGAAACTGTGCATCTTTAAGATACCGCGTTGGAGCCAAGTCTGTCTCGTGCGCGAGAGTTTCCGTGGCTGCTCGGTTCGGGAACTCCTGCTGGGGCCGGTTGCCGGGCGGAAGCTGCCTTTTGAGTTCCCGCCGATGCCATCTCCGGCCTGCAACCGCTATTCTTGCAATTTTGGACTCTGTAGTCCATATTTGTCGAGAGGGTAATTCGTGACCGCCTCGCCTCCCCGGATTTCCGCACCGCGCTCTCGAAAGGATAATCGGGGGCGCCCCGCGACTCCGTTCCTCAAAGAGAAAATCCTGCAAAGCGCAAGCGAGCTTTTCGCCGAGCAGGAGTTCGATTCCGTCCTGGTGGATCACGTCGCAGCGCGCGCCGGCGTGGGCAAGGGAAGCGTCTACCGGCAGTTCGGCTCCAAGGAGGAGCTGTATGCCGCGGCTGTGATCAACGACCTCGCGCAGCTCCGGGACGAAATCCGCGCGGCGCTCGACGGATGCCCGTCACAGAAGGACCGCATCGCCACGATCGTGCGCCAAACCGTGCAGTTCTTCTGGTCGCGCAAGCAGTTTTTCGCTCTCCTGCGCGATCCCAAGGCGCTCCCGCGCCGCCAGGAGCGGCAGTATCGGATGCAGCGCCAGGAACTCGCGCGGCTGGTAAGCGGCGTCCTGGACGATGCGCTTGAGAGCGGAACGCTCAATCCCTCGCTCGATACGCGCATCGCGGCCGAAGCGATGCTCGGGATGTTGCGCGGGATCAACCGCTATTGCCGCGAGTTCAGTACCCCGCAAACCGCAATCGCGACCGCGCTTTCGATCTTTCTCGACGGGTGCGTCGCGAAAGACGGCGCAATCTGACCGGCGGGTCAGTAGCTTCGGCGGCAACCAATTCCGCCCAGATTCGTCTGAGATAGTAGGCGAGCAGTGAAGTCGCAAAACCCTTTGCGCGGCGGCAATGGAAACCGGGCGGAACATGAACGGATCTATCGCGCTCATAAGGCCAGAATCGCAGGACTGTGCCGGCTTTTGCTGCTCGACGCCGACGAGGCGGAGGACGTCGTGCAGGATGTCTTTCTGCGCGCATTTGAGCGGCTTCGATCGGATGAGCCGCCTCAAGTGTGGGAAGCGTGGCTGGTTCGAGTGGCGGTCAATGCGTGCCGCGACCGGCAACGGTCGGGATGGTGGAAGAGCCGCAGGAAGCGGGTCGACGTCGGAGAGGCAGCCCTGGGGATCGCTCCGTCGGTGGAGGCTCAATCAATCGGCAGGGAACGCCAGGCGCGGGTATGGCAACAACTGAGCAAACTGAAGGCGCGCCAACGCGCGGTTTTTGTGCTGCGCTATATCGAAGGATGGTCAACCGAGGAGGTGGCGAGTTCACTGGGCCTGAGCACGGGCGGTGTCAAGACGCATTTGTTTCGCGCAGTCCGGAATCTACGAAAGGCGATGGAGCCGTAACATGAAAGGCTGCCTCAGCGATAAAGCGCTCGTGTTGCTCCACAGTGGAGAAGGGTCCGAGCCCGACCGCGCTCATCTGGATGCCTGCTTGAGCTGCGCGCGCCGGTATCGGCAATTGAGCGGCGATCTCGAGGAGATCGTCGCGGCGCTCAAGCGACCTGCGCCCGAGTCGATCATCGGCCAGCGGCCCGCGTACTCGGGACTGCGGTGGTCGTGGGCTACAGCCGCGATCGCGCTCGCGTTTGTGGGCGGGACAATCACCGATTTGGCCGTGCGAAATCCAAGCCGCGCCGCGGTCCAGACCGCATCGGCACGCGGTTCGATGGCGCAAACCAAAGCTGGCAAGGCGCCGGTCGCATCCAACGATGGGGGGATCGATACGCCGGCTTCATTTGGACTCTACGTCGATGAATTGATCTCGCAAGAAGACAACGACCAGGAGCCGATGGCGGCGGCGGACGGCGATTCCGTCGATACGGATGAACTTTAGATTCCGTAGTTCGCGAACGGCGGAGTTGATGAATTAGTAATTGGAGAAAAGGAGAGAAGTAGATGAACAGGTTGTACGGTTGGGCAATTGTTATCGGCCTCGCGATCGCGGCGGGAGTCTCCGCCACGGCGTATGCCAGCGGTCCCGGGCATCACGGCGGGCATGGCAGCCTGCTGCCGCCGATCATCAGGCACATGGTGTCGAAAAGCCAAATCAAGTCCGTGATGGCATCCGAGAAGACCAATCTTCACAATGCCTTCGGCGCAGTCCGTTCCGCGAAGAACCAGTTGGAAGATGATTTGATCGCCGGCAAGGATACCGCCGGTGATATGAGCGCCTTACAGGCGGCGGAGAATAGCTTGCTCGCGGAAAAAGTGACTATTGCGCAGAAGATACTCGCGAACCTGACGCCCGCGCAGCGTACCCAGGTCGGGAGTTTCGTGTCGCAATATCGTTCGCTGAACGATCAGCAGAGACAGCAACGGATGCAGTTGTTTCAACAGTTTGGCGGTGCCGGAACGTCTCAACAGGCCGAATAGGCATCAGTAGTGACGGCGGCCCCGGCCCGCGATCGCGGCCGGTGGCCGCCGCGCGCTTGCAAACTGTCCGCTCGATTCCGAGCGGTGGGCAACATGTACGATTCGGCAATGATCGCAGTGGCCCTTTTTCTGGTCGGCGCAGCAATAGCCTGGAAATATTGTTAGGCGCGACGCCGCATTGCTGGAGGGAGGGTGACGCCAAAATGAAACGCATAGCCTCCGTATCATGCGCCGTCCTGTTTCTGATCGCATTGGCATTGCCGGCGCTGGCTCAAGAGAACACGACTACGATACAACCTGCCAATAGCGGCGCCGCGGCGAGCGCCGCGGGCGCGGGGAACATGACCGAGGCAGGTGCGCCGAGTGCTCAACCAACGGCGAAGAAGGCCGCAAAAGCAAAGCCGAAGAAGAAAAAGGAATCGCTCACTCGAAAGATGCGTGACAAGGTCAAAAATCTGATCAGTTCGATTCAGAAGAAAACGGCGCCGCCCACCAAGGAAAAGACGCCGCCCTCCGCCGCACCATCCAAGGCGGTTGAGTGAATCCGCCCCATTGCAGAAAATCGCCTCATGAGCGAAGCGGATGCGCGCAGACGATTGGGTACGGCCGAGTATTTCGGCCGCCTCGCCGAGAGCTACGGATCAGGCGAGTATTACCGCAAGCGCCGTGAGGCGGTAATCGCCGAGGTGCGTCGCGCGCTCGGCGCCAGAGGACGTTTGCTCGATCTCGGCTGCGGCAACGGGCGCTACCTGGCCGAGTTCGCCAAGCTTCCAGGCTGCGGCTTTATTGCCGGCGCCGACCTGTCGCTCGAGATGCTCTGCGAAGCCCGGCGCAGACTGGACCACGAGCGCAGTCCCGCGCTGGCATGTTGCGACGCGATGGCTCTCCCGTTCCGGTCTGGCATTTGGGATGCCGTCTTCTGCAGCCACGTCCTGCAAATCGTCGATGATGTTCGCCAGTGTCTTTCGGAGATCGTGAGATGCCTCGCCCCGCGCGGAATGCTGATAGTGGCCGGCGGGCCTCTCGGCGCGCTCCGGCAGATGGATGGACTGATTGGAACTCATTGGTCGTCTGGATTGCGAAGGATGGTATCCCGGGCGGCGCGCGCGCGGCGCTCGCTCGGGCCGGGCGATTTACGTCGCGCGTGCGAAAGTCTCGGGCTGTCCGTGCAAATCAAAGAGCTTAGCTTCACCGCGACCGGGGCGGATCTTGCGGAAGGATACCGGGTGCGCCGATTGCCGCTAATGGAGCGAGGCGAACGGGAAGCTGCCGAGCGGATCCTCGCAAAGATAGAGCGCGAACATGGCGCGACCCAGGTCGAATTGACCGAGACCCTGCTCTTCGGATCGCGCGCCTCCGTCTGAATCGATCCCCAAAGGTTCCGGCGCTCGCCGCGAGCTGCACCTTGACGAACGCGGGCGTCGGGCCGCGGCTTAGTGCCCGCGGTTGACTCAGCTTTGAGTTAGTCGCAACGTAAGGGCGAATGCGCAGTGGCCCGGTGGCGATCGCCAGAGGGGCGGCATTCATCCCCCGGCGAATCGGTCTGTGGCGGTGCAGTACGTTGCCGGAACTCACGAACATCGGTGGTCGAACAAGCTCCGGGCATGAGTCCCTGAGACGTTGCCAATGCGTACGCATGGCCTGGTGATGCGCGGACGGCACGCGCCGCCGCTTGACGGGGTGCCATGATTTCATAGGCGCAGACGCCGGTTTTCAGCCCGCAATCGCCGCCGCGAGGCGGCCGCAATCCATAAGGGAGGGCAATTGCGATGATCCGTGAACGCTCTCTGACCCTGGGATTACTGCTCAGCGCAATGCTCTTGTCGTCGGGCGGGCTTACTCGCGCGCAATTGAGCCCGGCCGACGAGCGGCTGGCCGTCCCAAAGCCGCTCACCCAGGTGGGTCTGCCGCAAGACCTGTACGAGTGGGTAATCCCGAAGGACAATCCGCAAACGCCGCAGAAGATCGCGCTGGGCAAGGCGCTGTTCTTCGACGTCCGTCTTGCTGCGGACAACAAGGAGAGTTGCGGCACCTGCCACGATCCCGACAAGGGCTTCACCGACCAACTGCCCACCTCGAAGGGCATCGGTGCTCACTTCGGGCAACGCAACGCGCCGACGGTTCTCAACGCGACCTTTAGCGTTTTGCAGTTCTGGGACGGGCGCGAGCCGACGCTCGAGGCTCAGGCGCGCGATCCGATCCTCAATCCGATCGAGATGGGGATGAAGAATCCCGACGAGGTGATGGCGAAGATCGGAGCGATTCCGGAGTACCAGAAGCAGTTCAACGAGGTCTTCGGACGGGCGCCCACCTACGACGACCTCGCCCGTGCGATCGCCGCCTACGAGCGGACGCAGGTCGTCTTCGACTCGCCCTTTGATCACTTCATTGCTGGCGATGACAAAGCGATCGATGCGCAGGCCAAGCGTGGATGGGCGATCTTCAATGGCAAGGGCCGTTGCATGTCGTGTCATGGCGTCAACCCGACGCAGCCGCTGTTTTCGGACAATCGGTTCCACAATATCGGCGTCTCGGCCCACAAGGCGGACTTTGTTCCGCTCGCGCGCAAGGCGCTCGCTCTCATCGCGCAGGGAGGCGGCGGCGCGCAGCAGATCGACCAGCTCGCGATTCAAACCGACATGAGCAGCGTCGGCCGCTTCCTGGTCACGAAGGATCCGCACGACATTGGCGCGTTTCGCACGATGAGCTTGCGGAACCTGCTCGTCACCCAGCCGTACTTCCACGACGGCTCGCAGGCGACGTTGTGGGATACGATCGACCACTACAACAAGGGCGGCGTGCAGAATCCCTTCCTCGATGGCGGAATCGTGCCGCTGGGTCTGACTGAGCCTGAGATCGACGACCTGGTCGCCTTCCTTGCGACTTTGACCAGTCCTCCCTATGCGCAGGCGGCGCAGAAGGAATATCGGGCGCAGTTCAAGCTTTCGCGCACCACTCGTCCGCAGCGTGACACTGCGGCAGCGACAGGATCGAAGGGCCGCATCGGACCGGGATTCTCCGGTCCTTTCGGGGACATCGGCCCTGAGCAAACGAGCGAGAATCCCGCTCTCCTCGGCGGCCGATAAAGGCCCGGCAAGCTAACAGGAGGGATGGCCATGGCAGTGCGTTACAAGAGCGTTGAGACCCGGTACATGGAGGAACGCGACCGCCTGATGCGCGCGATGCCCCGGCTCGATCGCCGCGCATTCCTCAAGGTCGCGGCCGCCGCGGCGGGAACGGTGCTGGCGAAGGGGCTGCTGCCGCCGCATACCTTCCAGTTGGTCAGCGTCGCCGAGGCGGCGCCCGACAAGACCGCCGCGATGGCGGGGAGCACCGGCAGCGGTCCATTCACGTTCGCCTACATCTCGGACTCGCATCTGTACGAACGGACCCTGAACCAGCGGTTCGTGCGCGCGATCACCAAGGCGGTCGATGACGTTAACGCGCTCGATCCGCAGCCCGACTTCGTCCTCTACGGCGGCGATCTCGCGCAGCTTGGACGGCCCGCCGAACTCAAGATGGGCGCCGAAATTCTCAAGGCGGTAAAAGCGCCGGTCAAGATGATGGTCGGCGAGCACGACTGGTTCTACGACATGGGTGAGCAATGGCAGGACCTTTTCGGCCCGCCCAACTACTCATTCGATTGGAAGGGCGTTCATGTCGTCGTGCTGATGAGCGTGCATGAGAAGGATTTCTGGACGCCTCGCGGGATGACCCCTGCGCAGCGGATGCAGACGGTCGCCGGACTCGATAACGCGGTCCAGTCGCGATTCGAGGTGGGCGACGACGAGCGCAAGTGGCTCGCCGACGACTTGTCCAAAGTGGCGCACACGACCCCGCTGATCGTTTTCTCTCACTCGCCGCTCTACAAGTACTACCGCAACTGGAATTTCTGGACCGACGATGCCGAAGAGGTCCAGGCGCTCCTCAAGGCGTTCAGCAACGTCACCGTCATCCACGGCCATACGCATCAGATGCTCTTCAACCAGATCGACAACATCAGCTTCTACGGGATGCTCTCGACGGCGTGGCCGTGGCCCTACGCGCCTGAAGGGCTGCCGCCGCTCACGATCCAGATGAACCGCGTCGATCCGTTCGACCAGTTCGACGGATGCGGCGACGGGCGCAATAACGTCAGCGCGGCCGGCCTTGTCGATTCGATCTACAACCTTTGGGACCGCAACCCCGTAACCGTGAGCGCCAACTACCTCCGGTCGCAGGGCAGGGAAGCTGGTCCGCCGGCGCCGCAATTCGCAAGCTACTAGGCAGCTCCCAAACCAGCGCAGGACTGAGCCCAGGGGGAAGAATCATGACGAGCAAACGAGTCGGACTCCTGTTCGCGGCCGGCTCCGCGATCGCCGTTGCCGCAATCGCCGCCTTCCCGATCGCACTTCGCGCGCAACAGGCGCCCGCGCCGCAGCATCCGGCGGCTACAGGCGATGACGGCGACGTGGTTGTAACGCTCTGCGACGGCAAGACGAACGTCCCGGTCAAAGGCCTCAAGCCTGGCGAGCAGATGAGCCACGAGCGGGCGCTCGCCTTCACGCGCGGGATCATGGCCGACTGGCAGCGCAAGCATCCCGGCGAACATTGGGAGATGGCGCAGGCGGAGTCGCCAAGCGGCGCTCAGCCGGCGGCCGCGGCTTCTCCGGCGGCGGCAAGCGGGCCTGCGATTCAGCAGGGGGACACCTACGCGAGCTTCCACGAACGCGACTACATGGTCTGGCAGGCGGAGACGCAGAAGTTCGTCGATTTCGGCAACAAGGTCTTTCACTCCGACAAGCTGCTCGGCAGCACGATCGGGGTCAGTTGCGACATGTGCCATCCCAACGCCGCGAACACGCATCCCGAGAGCTATCCGAAATACCAGGTCCAGTTGCAGCGGGTGGCGCTGCTGCGCGACATGATCGATTGGTGCATCGAGAACCCGGTCAAGGGGGTGGCGCTCAAGCCCGATGACGAACGGCTGCGCGCGCTCGAGGCGTACATCCTGGCGCAGCGCCGGGGCGTCCCGCTCTCATACGGCAAGCATTGAGCCGCCCGCGCGGCGTGCGCGCGCCTTTGCTTCTGCGGCGGGCCTGCTATATATCATTGATATATGGCTCGCACAAAACGCAAACCGCGGACCGCCAAGGTGTTCACGACCGGCCGCAGCCAGGCCGTGCGCATCCCGAAGGAATACCGGTTCTCCTGCGATGAGGTCCTGATCGAGCGCGAGGGCGAGCGCGTGATTCTCACCCCGCGTCCGAAGTCATGGCGCGATTATTTCGCGCGCGCCGCGCGCTTTACCGGCGACTATCCCGACCGCATCGAGGACCGTCCGCCTCAGGCGCGCGAGGGCCTCTGATGCCGCGATTGATGCTGGATACGAACATCTGTATCCACGCGCTCAAGCGCAACGACCCTGAAGTGCTGCGGCGGCTTGAAAGGACTCGGCCGCAGGATGTTGCGATTTCGAGCGTCGTCGCCGCCGAGCTGTGGACCGGGGTGATGAAATCTCGCGAGCGGCAGCGCAACGAGCAGGCGCTGAAGGAATTCCTCGGCTTCATCCAGGTTCTCGACTGGCCCGCCGAGGCGGCCCGACCGTACGGAGAGATGAGAGCTGCGCTCGAGGCGAGACGCCGCCCGATTGGCGCGATGGACCTGCTGATTGCTTCTCACGCGGTGCACGAACGCGCGATCCTCGTGACGCGCAACGCCAGCGAATTCGCGCGCGTCGCAAATCTCAAGATCGAATCCTGGCCCCCGCGGTGAGTTTGCTCGGCTGCAGGCTGAAATGATTCCGGACCCCCATCCTCACCTTCCCCCGCGAAGGAGTGCGGGGGAAGGCACAAAATAGCGGCGCGCCTTTTTCTCTCTCTTCCCTCGCAAATCGTTGTGGGGGAAGGGATTCTGGATCTTCGTCATCCGTTTTTTGACATGGGGAAAGCTCCTAAGTTTTCGCCACAATCTTTTGAAATGGGGGTAACTCCTAAATTTCCGCCCCCATTGTTTGATATGGGGGAGGAAAAAGGAGGGGGTGCAGGATCCGAACTTCGCGCGAAACTTGGTGAGAATATCAAAGGTTGCGCATGGCAAGCGCCCGTGCGCTCGCGGCGGGCACGGCGGCCCGTCCTACTAATTCATAATCTCGGGAAAGCGGATAATCTGGAAAACCTGCGCGACGGGAAGGGTGCGTCGTGCCCCGGCCGGGAGTCGAACCCGGACTTGAGGTTCCGGAGACCTCCGTGATGTCCTTTTCACTACCGGGGCGGAGTGACCAACCAAGTTATCGCAGCAGTCCTGCCCTAACAAGGCTCGATCCCGCTCGAAGAGGGGCCAGTGCCAGGGGCAATCGATGCCGCTAGCCTGCGAGCATCCGACGTTACGACGCCGGCAGGCCGCATCGGGAATCGAACTTAAGGGATTGGCGCGGGCTCGTGTTCCATCTCGGCGTGGCGGCGCTCGGCGACCGGGCGCGCCTGAGCGATCGTCTTCAGCATCTCGAAATGGATCGCGCCATTGCTTGCGACAATGTTGCCGCCCGTGATGTCCAGCGGCGAGCCATCCATGTTGGTCACATGCCCGCCCGCCTCCTCGACGACCAGCGCACCGGCGGCGACGTCCCACGCCTTGAGGCCGAACTCCCAGAAGCCGTCGGTTCGGCCCGCCGCGACGTAGGAGAGATCGAGTGCGGCCGAGCCCGTGCGCCGCACTCCCTGCGTGCGCATCATGAACGCCTCCCAGAACGTAAGGTAGAAGCGGCGGCGCTCGCGGCGGTCGTACGGAAATCCGGTCGCGAGCAGTGACGATGAGAGCGTGTCGGTGGTGCTTACGCGCAGCGGCTTGCCATTGAGGCGCGCGCCCCGCCCGCTCGGCGACAAAGCACTCTTTCTTGAGCGCATCGTAGACGATCGCGAACTGGGTG
>DASPOF010000002.1:0-48390 GCA_035626155.1 Binataceae bacterium (SeqCode) | reverse complement strand
CGATCGGAGGCGTCACCCACCCGATCCGGGCAGCGGCCCGCGTCGGGATGTCATTCACCGGTCTTGGCCCGCAGGGGTTTCGCGCGCGGCGGATGATTTGGGCCTCGTTCAGCGACGGCGCGCCACCGTCGGCTCTCGAACTGCGCACCGTAATCGACGATGGCGCCGCGGACTATCGCGACGCTCGCCTGCTCGATCGTCACGGATGGATGACCGGCGAACTCGACGCGCTCGAAATCGAAACGCCGGCGGTGGATGAGCCGCCTGACCGCATCGCCGCGGGCATCTCGGCGGCCGATGGAAAAGTAACGCCGATCACCGGCCAAGTCGCCGCCTACGTCCCGCTCTCGCGTCCCGGACCAAATCTAAGCCGTATTTATACTTGCCTGGGATTCGCCAGATTTAGCCTGGGCGAACGCGAGGGAGCGGGGATGTTCGAATACTCGCGGCGTATCGACGCAGGCGGCGCGGCCGCTCCGGCTGACCCGGACGATTCCGATCTCGATTGAACCGATCGCGGCTTAGATCTGCGATTGCGTTTGCCGAGCGCGGGCGGCAAGCGTGCGGTCGAGACTCTGCGCAATCTCTACGATTATCTTGCTGAAAGGCGAGTCGGGATCCTCGCGGACAAACGGGACGCCGCGGTCGGCGCCCTGTGCGGCGCGCGGATCGAATGGCAGCCGCCCCAGAATCGGCACATAGTACGTCCGTGCGAGCCCCTGCATCTCGCCCTCGGGCAGCAGCGGGCGTACGGAGCGGCAGTTGTCGCAATTGAAGCCAACCATGTTTTCGACGATGCCGGTCACCGGCGCTCCAAAGCTGGCGGCCAACTCGATCGCGTGACGCGCCGCTTGCACCGCCAGCGCGGAGGGATGACTCACCAGGATGATCGCATCAGGCTCGGCCGTCTTTGCGATTTCGTAGAGCTGGTCGAGGCCGGGCGCGAGATCGATGATGAGAAAATCGAGCGCGCCCAGGCGCGCCTGCCCGAGCATCGCGCGCATCGCCTTGGCAAGTCCGATCTCTGCGGGCGCGACGTGGTTGGTGGACGCCGGTGCGTAATCATCGCCGAAAAACGTAATCGGGGCCGGCTCGCCGCCGGGCAGGAGGTCGCTCGCGACCACGCGGATTCCAAACGGGCCCGCGGCGGGCTCGATGCCCTCGACCAGTGGGTAGCGCCATCCCGGCTTCATCCCAAGCATCGCCACGACGCTCGGCGCATTGAGATCCGCATCCACGATCCCGACCTTGCGGCCCATCAATGCGAGCGCAACCGAGAGGTTCACGGCAAGAACGCTCTTGCCCACCCCTCCCTTCGCGCTCGCGATCGCGACGATTGCGCGCACCTGGGAAAGGTTCTCCCGGACTAACTCCTGCTCGCGGGCGGGCTCGGCACCCTCCTCAGCCTCGAACTGTGTGAATATCCTCATTCGGTCGCAAAACGGATTGCCGAGCCGGACCGTTGGTTCAGTGCGGCCGAAGCAACTCGCTCAATGAATGCTATGTGTCGCGACCTCGGCAGACAATGCTTGCCCGCGCCGCAGCGGGCGCGCAGTTGCGCTACTGCGGGCTTTGATTGTCAGTTGGCCGTGGCCGCGCTGGCGGCTCGGCGAGAGTTCGCCGCGCCTCGCCCTAAATGTTCTCTTCGTCGATGTCGGTAGAGCCGAGTTTGCGATACGTGTTGCGCTCATCGTCGGAGCGGCGCTGCGACTTCGCCTCGCGTTCCTGGTCCTGCTGGCAATCGCGGCACAGCCGCGTAAACGGCATCGCCTTCAACCGCTCCTCGGCGATCTCAAGGCCGCACGACTCGCACACGCCGTAGGTCTGGTCCTCGATGCGCTCGAGGGCGTCATCGATCTGTTTTATCTTCATCCGTTCGCGATCGGAAAGGATGAAGTTGATTTCGCGGTCGCGCTCCTCGGATGCGAGGTCATAGGTATCCATGCCCTCGTCCTTGTTACCCTCGCGTTCGGCTTTGAGCTCTGAGTCGATCTCGCTCAGGAGCTTGGCCTTCATGTCCGCGAGATTTTCGCGCACCGAGGCCAGGAATTTTTTTCTATTCGCGGCTGGTTTCTTCGCCATAACTCGCGATTCCTCTTTCAGATTAACATGCGGCCATCTCGGTCACCCGCGCATGGAGGTCGTAGCTGAGGGCCTTCTCGACGGTTGCCCGCACGAACTCGCCCGCCGCCGCCTCGCCTTTCAAGAACACGGCGCCGTCGATTTCGGGCGCTTGCCCGGTCGTTCGCCCGCGCAGCCGCGCGGCGCGGCCGGGCATCGGACCCTCTACCAGGACTTCCATGTCGCGGCCGACGAGCTCGCGATTTTTTCTGAGTGAAATCCCCGCCTGCGCCTCCATCAGCTCGGCGCGCCGAGCACGTTTGACGCGCTCGGGCACCTGGCCGGACATGTCGTAGGCGGCGGTGTTCTCCTCGCGCGAATAGGTGAACACCCCGACGCGATCGAATTCCACGTCGCGCACGAAATCGGCCAGCTTGCGAAATGCCGCATCGGTCTCGCCCGGAAATCCCACGATGAACGACGTGCGGAGCGTCACCGATGGGATGCGCTCGCGGATCCGATCGAGCAGCCGCCTGAGCGCCGCGCCCGACCGCTCCCGGCGCATCGCGCGCAAAATCGCGTCATCGGCGTGCTGCAAGGGCATATCGATGTACTTCACTACGTTGGGCAGCTCCGCGATCGCGTCGAGCAGGTCGCCGGTGATGAAGCTCGGGTAGCAGTACAGCAGCCGTATCCAGCGGATGCCCTCGACCGCGGCCAGCGCGCGCAGCAATGCCGTAAGCGAAGTCTGCGGCGACAAATCGCGGCCGTAGGCGGTCAGATCCTGCGCGATAAGGTTCAGCTCGCGCACTCCCTGCGCGGCCAGCGCGTGCGCCTCCGCTACCAGGTCGGCAACCGCGCGGCTCTCCTGCGCGCCGCGAATCCGCGGGATGATGCAGAAGGCGCAGCGGCGATTGCACCCTTCCGAAACCTTCAGGTAGGCCGAGAAGAAGTCCCCGGTCCTTACGCGCGGCATCGATGCGGCCGGGAGCAGATGCGCTGCGCCCGGGTACGGCACCGCGCGCACCTCGGGAGACTCGGTCCGCCTGAGCAGCTCCGGCAGGTCGAGGAAGTTCCCGGTGCCGACGAACACATCGACCTCGGGCAGCATCTCTTTCAGCTCCGCTCCGTAACGCTGCGAGAGACATCCGGCAACCACGACCCGCACGCCGCCAAGCCGGTTCTTGACCTCGACCGCATCGAGGATCGCGTCGATCGATTCCTTCCTGGCCGCCTCGATGAACGCGCACGTGTTCACCACGAGCACCTGCGCCTGCCCGGGATCGAGCGTGATCTCGAAGCCCGCCCCGGTCAGCGCCCCCAGAATCAACTCGCTATCGCCGAGGTTCTTGGGACATCCGAGACTCGTGAGGTGAACCTTTTCCATGACGTCTTGAAGGATTACGAAGGCAGTTATTTCTACTCGCCTCGCACAAGTGACGCAATCGGGGATCAAAAAACCCGCTTGGGAGCGCTCGCCCGCTACTGGGGCGGGGTAGAGCGCACGATGTCGGCGCCCGGCGGCGGCGTAAAAGTGAATAGCGAGTCCGCCAAATCGACCGTGTCGTTCACTTCATTAAACTGTATCGCCGTCACGTTGCCCAGTTGATCGATGAGCCTCAGCGACCGGATATCGTATTTCGCCGGATCGAGCCCAAGCTCGATCGCATAGCCGCCCTGCTTCGGCTTCAGAGCGACGTGCACCTGGCCATCAGCCGGCGTTGCGGCCGGCGCCGTAGCGTCAAAATCGCGTTTGAGGTTCCCGACTCCGAGCAGGAACTCGGTTGCTCCAGGCGCTCGTAACGCCTGCTCGAGCGGAGTCTCGAGCACCTGGTTCAGCCCAGGATCGTAATTATACAGGTTCTTGCCGTCGCTAAGAATCAGCTCCTCGGCGGGCGCCTTGAACTCCCATCGCATCCTGCCGGGCTTCTTGAAATAGACGGTCCCCTGGCGCGCGCGCGGCGGCGCTCCCACCGCAGTGATCTTCTCGTCGAATTTCGCGCTGTAGGCGTTGGTCGCCTGATAATGGCGCTGCAATCCGTCGAGCACTTTGTTCAGGTCCTTCGAGGCCCGCGACGCGCCAGCCCTTGCCGGCGCGGGTGATGCGGCGGCCGATGCCGGTGAACCAGTCTCGGCCCGAAGCGCGATTGGCGCCGCGGCGAGCGCCGCGGCCAGCAAACCGGCAGCTATGCGAAAACTCTCAGCCATCAGCGCGCAGCTCACCTTAAAATTTGGACGATGGCTGCGATGGGGAGCTTCAATCTGCAAGATTTCACCGCACGCTTCGCAGGCGCACCTCGCGCGGCTTGGCGCCGTCGGCAGGCATCACGATTCCTTCCCGTTCCATCATCTCGACCATCCTGGCGGCGCGGTTGTACCCGATCCGCAGCCGGCGCTGGATCATCGAGACGGACGCCTGGTTGGTCTCCATCACGATCCGGACCGCCTCGTCGTACATCTCGTCGCGTTCGTCGCCGCCTGGCCCGCCCTCCTCGCTGGCCGCAAGCGCGGTCTCGAGGATTTCCATCCGATACTCGGGCGCGCCCTGAGCGCGCAGGAACTCGGTGAGGCGGCGAATCTCGGGCTCGGAAACGTACGGGCCGTGGAGGCGGCGAAGCTTCGCGCTTCCGGGCGGCATGAACAACATGTCGCCCGCGCCGAGCAGCCGTTCGGCGCCGATCGAGTCGAGAATCGTGCGCGAATCGACCCGCGAGGTGACCTGGAATGAAATTCGCGCCGGCAGGTTCGCCTTGATCAGGCCGGTGATCACATCCACCGATGGGCGCTGAGTCGCCAGGATGAGATGAATCCCTGCGGCGCGCGCCTTCTGCGCCAGCCGGGTGATATCGCGCTCGACCGTCTTGCCCTCGTTGAACAGGAGATCGGCGAGTTCATCGATCACGATCACGATCTTGGGGAGCTTGCGATGCTCGATTGGCGGGGCGGCGGCGCCCTCGGCCGCCTCCGGCAGCCTGAGCTGGACAACGGGCGCTCCAGAAGCCAACGCGCGATTGTAGCTGTCGATGTTCCGCACGCCCATCTCGCGCATCATCATGTACCTGAGTTCCATCTCCTGCGTCGCCCACAGCAGCACCGAGGCCGCCTTCTCCGGATCGACGACCACCGGCACGAGCAGATGTGGGATGCCCTCGTAGACCGACAGCTCGAGCATCTTGGGGTCGATCAGGATGAACCTCAGATCGTCGGCGGTCGCGTTGAACAGGATCGATGCGATCATCGTGTGGATCGAAATCGACTTGCCCGTGCCGGTCGCGCCCGCGATGAGCAGATGAGGCATCCGGGCAAGGTCCGCGGCGACCGGCCGCCCCGCGATGTCCTTGCCGAGCGCGATCGCGAGCTGGCTGCCCGCGGCGGAGAACTCCTCGGCCTCCAGAATCTCGCGCAAATAGACCCGCTCGCGCTTGCGATTGGGGACCTCGATCCCAACGACCGCCTCGCCCGGCACCGGCGCCAGGATGCGCACCGCCTGCGCGCGCAGCGCCATCGAGAGGTCGTCGGCCAGATTCACGATCTGGCTCACCTTGATTCCCGAGCCGGGCTCGAACTTGTACATCGTGACGACCGGCCCTGGTTGCACCTCGACGACCCGCCCTTCGACGCCGAAGTCGGCGAGCTTCTGCTCGAGCACGCGGGCGCTGCGCTCGAGCGCCTCCTCATCGACCTGCGTGTGCTCGGCCGGAGGGCTGTCGAGGAGCGACGGAGGCGGAAGCTTGAATGAGCCCCGGCTGCGCGGGCGCGCGGACTGAAGGGTGCGGCGCGAATCGCGCAGATCGAGGCGCCTGACCTTGAGCCGTTCGCCATCGGAGCCTGGAGCGCGGATCGGATCGGCGATCGGATCGTCCAGCTCGACGATGCGCGGGCGGCCCTCGATGCCGTCATCAGACGCGCGCCAGCGCCCCGCACGAATCTTCTGCGCGAGCTCGGCCACCAGAGCGGTCGGCGCGCGATTGAGCATCAGCGCGGCCCCGCATGCGAGCGCCAAAGCAACCGACAGGTACCCGCCCGCGAGGTTGAGCCAGGCATCGAGGAGGTTTGCGACAGACTGGCCGACCAGGCCGCCGAGCCGCGGCTCGCCGAGATCCCACAGGCCGCCCGCGCTCGCCAGCGCGAGCATCATGATCGCGCCGCCGCCGATTTCGCGCGCAAGCACCGGCGGGCTCGTGCGCGCCCACACGCGCCCGGCGAGCGCCAGCCCCAACGCCATCAGGGCATACGCCTGATAGCCAAGCAGCCAGCTAAGAGATTCGGCTATCGCCGCGCCGACCGGACCGCCCAAATTGGGCGCTCGGCCCGCGTCGAGGCAGGCGAGGCTCACGCCGGCAAAAAGAACGATCGCGATAAGGGCGAGCGCGCCCAACTCGCACGCGATCCGGCCCCCATCGCGGCTGCCCAACGCCGCAGTATCCGCAGAGGCTTTGGACGTGCTTGCCGCCATCACCCTTGCCAGCCCTGCCACCGCACCGATCGGATTATATAGGGCGCCAGATCGGCCCGAAAGCCGTGGTTGGCCGGCCGGCGGCGGGCGCGGCGCCCCTGTCGAAAGCCGCGCCGCTGCTTACTTGCGTCCAATAAGATCGGAGACTAGCTTTCGCATCGGAGGCGGTGATCGATGTCGGTAAACAAGGTGATACTGGTTGGAAATTTGGGCCGAGATCCGGAGCTGCGCCATCTGCCGTCCGGACAAGCCAAGACCAACTTCACGGTCGCAACCACGGAGTCCTTCACCGATCGGAGCGGGCAGAAGCAGGAACGGACCGAGTGGCACAACATCATCACCTGGGGCAAGCTGGCGGAGATTTGCGGCCAATATCTGAAGAAAGGCCGGCAAGTGTACGTCGAGGGAAGAATCTCCACACGCTCGTATGAGGCCAAGGATGGTGGCGGCAAGCGCTACGTGACCGAGATCGTCGCGCAGACGGTCCAATTCCTCGGCGGCCGCGCCGGCGTCGGCGAAGAGCCCGCGGAATATCGCGGCGGTCAAGGCGGCGGGGGCGCGCAGGCGGGAGCCGGGGAGGAAACCGCGCCGATGGACGACGAGGACATCCCGTTCTGAGGATCCCCTCGCGCGTCGCGCCTCATCGTG
Organism: Binataceae bacterium (SeqCode); assembly: GCA_035626155.1. Classification (GTDB taxonomy): domain Bacteria; phylum Desulfobacterota; class Binatia; order Binatales; family Binataceae; genus DASPOF01. Next base: position 41,225 of record DASPOF010000002.1, on the reverse strand, counting down.
CGCGGCGCAATTTCGGACGCGATCGCCGAGCCTGCGGTTTTTCGTTCAGCGCCGCATCAAAGTACTCATCCAGCGCGATGCGGAACTCGCCCAGTGCGATGCCGCAGTGCGATGCGGGCAGCGCGTCGAGCTTCTCGCGAGCCTTGGCATACACCGATGCCGCGCCTTTCAGATTGCCACGCTCGGCGTGGAGAATCGCGACCGCGGCTTGAATCAATCCTTGCAGGAAACGTTTCTCCGCCCCGTGCGAGCGCTTCCAGGCTTCCTCCCACACTTCGTGGCACTCGAAGTATCGGCCCTGGTTGAACAGGCCGATGCCCTCCGAAAAGAAATCGCGCGAGGGTTTCACCGCCATCGACTGCGCGGGTCGGGCCCGCCAACCGTCCGCCAGCGAGTGCGCTGGCGACATCTCCGATCAGAGTTGCGACCGGCGCGAAAGCAGCAGCGGGAAGCGGGGATCAGCCCTTCTTCGCGTCCGGTTCGAGATCGACGCCGCAGGGCAGCAGAACTCGCACGACCATGTTGTAGTACGCGACGTTCTCCACGAGTTCCAGCAGGCGGCGCGTGTCGATAAACGATTTGACCGCGTTCCACGTCGAGTCGCTGACCTTGATGTTCGACGTCGCCTCGATCGCATAGCGGATGACGGCGCGGTCGTGGTCGTCGAAGGCGGGGGATGTTTCCCACTCCGCGAGCGCCTCGAGCTTCTCGCGCGGAACGCCGGCCCGCAGCGCAAGATTCCAATGATGGACGAACTCGTACTCGGCGCCCGTTATTCTTCCGACCGCGAGCAGGGCAAGTTCGCGCAGCCTGGGATCGAGCTCGGTCTTGTAGCGCAGATCGCTGCCCAGCCCCATGAAGCGGCGCAATAAACGTGGGGTATGAGCGAGCGCGCGGAAGAGGTTGCCCACCGGCCCCTTGCTCTCGGCGGTCAGCCTGTCGAACAGGTAGCGGTATTCTTCCGGCAGGTCCTCGCGATTCAGGTACGGTACTCGCGCCATCGCAATCCTTGCCTCTGGTGCGCGCGATGCGCGCGGCGTTGCTACGCGAACAGCATCTCCGACATCGAGCCGCCCGGCGGGATCATCGGCATCACCGCCTCATCCTTCGGGATCACGACATCGATCAGCACCGGCCCCGGCGTCGCGAATGCCTCCGTCATCGTCTTGGCGAGGTCCTTCGCCTTCTCGACGCGGAAGCCGTGCGCGCCGTATGCATCGGCGAGCTTCACGAAGTTCGGCACCGACATCGCGGAGTAGGAGTAGCGCTCCTGGTAGAACTTTTCCTGCCACTGGCGAACCATCCCGAGAAAATAATTGTTCAGGATGACCACCTTGATATCGACGTTGTACTGAACCGCGGTGCCGATCTCCTGGATATTCATCTGGATCGATCCGTCGCCGGAGACCACGACCACCGGGCGGTCGGGCGCGGCGAACTTCGCGCCGATTCCCGCGGGCAGCCCGTAGCCCATCGTCCCCAGCCCGCCCGAGGTCAGCCACGAGCGCGGATGCTCGAAGGGGAACATCTGCGCGACCCACATCTGATGCTGTCCGACGTCGGTCGCGACGATGCATTCGCTGCGGGTGATTTTGTGAAGCTCGTCGATCACCTGCATGGGCGAGATAAGCCCGTCCTTGCGGCCAGCCTTGCCGTTCTCATAGAGCGGCTTTTCCTTCTGCCACTTGAGAATCTGATGGTGCCACTTGGACCACTCGGAGCGCCGGCGCGCGAGGCTCTCGCGGCCCTTGGCAAGCCCGAGCATGTCGGTCAGCACGGACTTGATATCGCCGACGATCGGGATATCGACCTTCACATTCTTGGAGATCGATGACGGGTCGATATCGACGTGGATGATCGTCTCGGCCTTGGGAGCGAAGTCGGCGATGCGGCCGGTGACGCGATCGTCGAAGCGCGCGCCAACCGCGATCAGGCAGTCGGTGTTCGTCACCGCGGTGTTGGTCGCATACGAGCCGTGCATGCCGAGCATTCCGAGCCGAAGCGGATCCGACGCGGGCATCGAGCCGAGCGCCATCAGCGTCTCCGTGACGGGGATTCCCAGCCCGCGCGAGAGTTCGCGCAACACCGGAGCCGCTCCGGACCACTGGACGCCGCCGCCGACGTAGAAGAGCGGACGCGAGCTTGCCTCGATCGCCTCCATCGCGCGCTCGATCTGTCGCGGATTGCCGCGGATCGTCGGCTTGTAGCTGCGCAGCTCGACTGTCTCGGGGAATTTGAAAGTGTGCTCGGCCTGCTGAACGTCCTTGGGCAGGTCCACCACCACGGGGCCGGGACGGCCGGTGCTCGCGATGTAGAACGCCTCCTTGATTATCCGCGCGATGTCCTTGACGTCCCTCACAAGGTAGTTGTGCTTCGTGCAGGGACGCGTAATTCCGACGATATCGGCCTCCTGGAACGCATCGTTGCCGATGAGGGCGGTCGAGACCTGCCCGGTAATTACGACCAGCGGGGTCGAATCCATGTACGCATCGGCGATCCCGGTGACCGTGTTGGTCGCGCCGGGACCCGAAGTAACCATCACGACTCCCGGCTTCCCGCTGACCCGCGCATAGCCTTCGGCCATGTGCGTCGCGCCCTGCTCGTGGCGGGCGAGAATGTGCTTGATTTTCGAGTCGAGCAGCGCGTCGTACGTCGGCAAAATCGCGCCGCCGGGGTAACCGAAGATCACGTCCACGCCCTGCGCGATCAGGCTCTCGATCGTGATTTGTGCACCCGTGAGTTTCTTCATCGATTAATCAATTGTGTGTTGGCTCTGCCTTCAGGAGCATTCAAGGGTACACTAGGCGCGGCCGGTGGCACAACTTGCATCTGACGATGCAGGGGAAACGGAAAGCCTCGGCGGTAGCGATGCGGCCGCATCCGGAGCAACCGTGCCGGCGGGCGTACCGGGCGCTTCGCCACTTGCCCGTCAATACGCTTTGGGCGGCGCGAACGTCCCCTTGCCCTCTTCGATTCCCATTACCTCGAAGTTCCGTCCCAGCGGCGTGAACACTCCGCGCATCGTGAAGGTCTGCCCCGGCTGAATTTTCGAGAACTTCTCCTCCCCAATTCCGGTAACCATGAAGTTGGGCTGATGGATTCGCACAAGCTGCCAGACGTCGGGCCAGCGTACGAGCTGCCTGGGATCATCGACCCAGCCATCTTCAAGCACGAACTTGTAGGTCTTTCCGCTTACCCCGATCGTGACGACCTGCTTGTTGCCGTAAATTTCGCCGGGCCCGGGCTTGGTAATCACGATCGTGGTGGTGACCGGGACCGGCATCTTGCGCCTGAACTGCGCCCGGGCGGTCGTCGATAGGGCGAGAAGCGCTGCGGTGGCCGCGGCGAGCGCGATGAACCTGAATCGTGAGCTTGTCATGGTTATGCTCCTGGCTGGGCGGAGCGTATCAATCTTGATGCGCAGGGCGCCCTTCTCCAACTATTTTGCACCGTGCCGTGCACGGACGTAAGGGTTCGGATCTCGCGCTAAAGTGAGCACCTCATTTCGAGGCGGCTTCACGCATCCGCTGGCGAACGTGCCGGAATCGCCACCGCCGGCGAAACTATTCCATTATTCAACTCCCGGTGTGCTTGACGTAGTCTAGTTCGTGCATGATCGATACGGGTTCGACCATTTCTCCGGGAGCGGAACCGACAGTCCAGGAGCTTTTATGCGATCCAATCGAATCGGTATGAAGGCGTGGCTCGGTCTCACGATTTTGCTTGCGGGCGCAGCCCCGGCATCCGCGCAGGTGAAGCCCGGCGATGTGATTACAAAGGAGAATGCGGCCAAGGTGCAGAACCTGCTGAGCCCGGGCAACTACATACTCGTGCAGCAGGGGATGCGGCTCGACATCGTGCCGGCCGAGAAGCTCGAATGGCCGCCGCCATTCAAGGCCGCCACGGAAAAATATTCGTCGCAGGTCGCGCTCGCGCCCGACGGCTCGCTCAAGGGATATGTCTCCGGCCAGCCGTTTCCGCTGCTGGATCCCAACGACCCGCAAATCGCGACCAAAATCATGTGGAACTTCAGCTTCCGCCCGATGTACAGCGATGACGCCGACCTGCGTTATCCCGAGGTGGCCAGTTTCGCCGCCAATTCGAATGGCTCGCCGCTTGGCTATTTCACGGTCGGCCACTTCGCCTTTTACAACAACGTCGGACGCATCGAGGTGCCGCCGGTCCCCACCGATCCCGACGCCGCCGCGAGCGGCATCCGCTATCGCTTCGGTTTCTATCCCTTCCTCGAGCCGGCGACCCTGCGCGGCTTTGGGCTCGTTCGCTACCGGCACATAAACCCCAACGAAGAGGACAACACGTGGCTGTTCAACCCGGTGACCCGCAAGCTCAGACGCCAATCGGCGGCGGCGTTGACCGATGCGATCGGGATGTTGCCCGGGTTCGGCGGGACCGGATCGGGGACAGCCGGATTTTCCGGCGTCGCTCCTGGCAGCCCCGCGACGGCATACGCATCAACCTTCGACCCTGATTCGTACTTCGGGTTCGCCGCCAAGATCGAGGACTACAACTACAGGTATCTGGGCGACAAGCAGATGCTCGCATCCGTGCATGCGAAGAACTCTCCATCGGTTGCGTGTCCGTCAGATGGCGGCCGCACGATTTGCCCCGAGAACTGGGAGATGCGCCACCTGTATGCGGTCGAGGCGAACGCGAAGCCGGGAAAAGACGTCTCGATCCCGAAGCGGATTCTTTATCTCGACTCCGAAGGATGGTTCATCACGGCATCCGACCAGTACGATCGCGACGGCAAGCTCTGGAAGACGCTCGTGACCTATCACACGTATCGTGACCGGCCGGTTCCGGATGCGCGGGTCGCGATTTATCCTTACAAGCGAATCTTCCAGCTCGGATTAGTCGATGAGGACGTCAACAGCGGGATGAGCTCAGTAATCTATATGCCGGGACCGACATCGGAAGAGCGCGAGTGCTGGTACATCGACATGGGCGTCGTCACCAACCACTTTTTCATGCCGCAGACGATGGAGAACGCGGGGCACTGAGGGATTGGGGGCGCGCCGCGCAGGCTGGACGCCAAACTAGCAGGCTCGTGATAAATCACAGCCTGCTCCCCCTCTCTTATCTCCCCCGGAAAAGACCGGGGGAGAAGATAGCGGAAGGAAGCCATCTTTTGCGCAGGATGTTGAGACCGCAGGGCGGTCGAACTGCGACGCTCTCGCTTTTCTCAACATCCTGCTAATAGCGCAGCACGAAGCGGATGTCGCCCAGGCGGATTTGGCTTCCGCTGCTGAGAAACGCGGAACCGCCGATGGGCCGATCGTCAACGAAGCTCCCATTGGTGGAGCCCAGGTCCATCAGTTCGTATCCCCCGTCGCGGCGCAGGAGCCGCGCGTGCGCTCGCGATACGCTCGCGTGCGGGATCACGATGTCGTTGTCCTCGCCGCGGCCAAGCGAGACCTCATCCTTGAGCAGCAGATATTCCGATGCGATCGGGCCGGACGCATCGACGGTCTGAAGCCGCGGCGTTCGAGACGAGCCGCCCGGTTCGGGAGCCGTCGTGGCGGAGCGAGGCGCGGTGTGTGCTGCGGCCGGCGCGGGCCGGGGTGCTGCCGGCGCGCGAGCGGCATGCACCGGAGGAGCAGCGCGGCTCTGCGCCTCGACAATCGCCTTGAGCTCCTCGGTCGAGACGCCGAATCTGAGCCGGGAAATTCCGAACAGGCAGAAAATCGCGATCAGCGGGACCGCGGCGTTCCACCATCTGAATGAGACCTGCTCAAGCCCGGTGCCTTCCGCGTTCTGCCCCGCCGCCCCGCCCTCCTCGGGCACATTGATCGCCGCGCCTCCGATGCCGCGCACCTGGTAGGCGGTCGATGCGTTGGCGGCCTCGCCGTTGTAATCGATCTTCAATTCCACGGCGCGATTGGTGCCGTCTTCGATCGGACGCGGCGTCCTATAGGTGAGGGAGTATTCGGTTGCGATCGAATGCCCAATCTCGCGCACGAGCGATGAGAACCGGCCTTCCTCGGTGATGATGTTGTACGAGCGGCCGTGCGTCGCATCGACGATCTCCTGGTACTCGGGCGCGATGAACGGCGGCGGGACTACCGCGTACAGAGTGAGCCCGCCCTTCTTGAGAATCGCGGCGGTCTTGGTCCCGGTAAGGTCGGTCACTTGCACGCCGCGCTGATGATGGTCCCAGAACGCCTGGTCGTGCTGGGTGTTCTCCGAGCCGTCGCCGTCGTGATGCGGGGGCGCGTCGGTGATTATGATGAGGATGCCCTCGGCTTCGGGGCGAAACGGGAACGTCGATGCGTACGCGAGCGCATCGAGCTGGTCCTCGGGAATATCGCCGCCCCCGCCGGCATGCAGGGTCCCGACCCATTCGATGAACTCGTGCGCATCCGACGTCATCTTGTTGCGATACGGACAGTTGCAATCCGGATACTTCGAGATGACGTAGTCCTCGAAGGTCACCAGCCCCAACCGGTAATCGCGGTTGTTCGCGGCGAGATCCTGGGCGAACGCGATCACGTTCTGCTTGACCGCATCGATATACGGCTGCATCGATTCCGTAACATCCATCACGAAAACGATGTCGACCGGGCGGCCCTGCCCGACGCCGCGGAAGTCGAGGATCTTGGCCTCCGTGCCATCCTCGAAGACCTTGACGTTATCGGGACGAAGATTGCCGACCGGGTTGCCGTTCTGATCGGTCACGCCGAATGAGAGTTCGACGCCCGCATCGGCATCGAAATGTTCCAGCCCGGGATTGCCAACCGAAAGCTGGAGCGTCGCTTGCGCCGGACGCGCCACGCCAAGCAGGCACACGGCACCGAGGAGAGCGAGCAAGCCGGCAACGCGGCGGTCCGTGTTCTTACTCATGCGCACGATCGATTCTCTGGTTGAGGCCCGCAGTCAGTCAAGGCCACTTGACGGCCCGTAGTTTCCTGCCTTGGTTTTCTTGCGTTGGTACCCCGGTTAGGTTATCCCAAAAGCCCTGACCGATGTTTCATTAAGTGGACCGAAAGTGAAGAGAATAGCTGTTACACGGGCGGCGATCACGCTGCTCCCGCCTCTGGCGATCATCTGCGCGCTTTTTCTCGGCTCGGCGAGCGGAGGCGGCATCGTACCCGATGCCGCCAGTCCCACGGCCACCGCCACGCCTACGCCCATCGGACCCACTCTCAAGCCGACCGTGCAGGTGGGATTCGTCACGACCGTCGCAGGAGTACCGCCGAACAACATTCAAAGCATCTTCCTTAACATCGTCGCAGTCCGGCTTAATCCCCTTCCCAAAGGAGGAGTCGGCAAACTTCCGAGCGAAACCAACTCGAAATGGGTCACTATCCCGGTCCCGCCCGCAATCTCAGCCCACGGTGGCACCCAATCGGGCGCTCTTCAGATCGACGCGATCGCCGGCCAAAGCCAGGCGCAAATGTTCAACACCACCACGGTTCGCGTGGACACCTACCAAAGCGTTGAGTTGCTCCTCGATACGAACGATCCCGGATCGATCGTGCCGACCTGCTCGCAGGTCTCTCCAGCGCAACTAGTCGAAGGCTGCGCCTCTTACCCGATCCAAGTGCAAAACCCGGGTCAGCAGCTTGCATTTCTATCGACGGTTCCCGTGGCGAAGGGCAAGCTCACGCAGTTACTCATCAATCTGGACGTGACCATCGTTCAGCAACCGACAGTTGCGGGCGGAGCGTACACGATTGCGATCGCTCCAGGGCCGCCGGTCCCACCGGGCAGTTACCTCGGGCAAGTAACCGGCACGATCACCGGCGCCAGCGGCGCGAGCAAGGGCAAGAAAATTCCCGCGCTTGCGGTGACCGCCGAGCTTGAGGGCACCAACACCGTGATCGCGAGCAGCGCCAGCGGCAGCAGCGGGAAATACACGCTCTCGTTGCCGGCCGCCGCTGATTTCGGCACCTCCTACGATGTGTACGTCTCGGGCGGCGGTGCGGCGTTCGCGGCAGCCCGGCTTGCATCGCCGGTGATGCCGGGCCAATCGATTGACCAGCCCTTTACTACCAAGACGGGTCAGACCCTTGGCCAGATCACCGGCAGGATCACCGACGCCTGCACCAAGCAGCCGATAGTCGGCGCGACCTTGCAGATTTTGGTCCCTCAGGGTACTTCGACCACCGACTGCGCCACGACGCCTGCCGATTGCGTGAGTGTCGCGAGCACCTCGACCGACAACACCGGCTCATTCCCGCTCCCCGGTACTGCCGCCACTCCTGCGGCGTTCGACGCGATTCCAACTAACACCGATTACACGTTGCAGATATCGGCAGCAGGATACGATACGCTTCTAACGCCGACGCGCGCCACTTCGCCGCCGCATGGCGGTCATTGCCCGGAGAGCACGAGTTCGCCGGCCTGCGATTTTGCACTTACCACGTCCTATCTGGTTGGTACTGTCAGCCTGGTGGCTGCGCCGCCGGCCGGCCGCAGCGTCACGATCCAGGTATTCGCCGAGGATCACGGAACCAATACGATCGAGAATGCGCTCCCGATGCCGCTGAATCTCAAGAGCCCGGTGACCAGCGCCAACTTCACGCTCAATGTGCCCTCCTCGCCATCATCGAGGACGTTCGACGTTTTCGCCTCCGCAATCGATCTGTACCAGGGGCAGACCGATCCGTATCCCGGCCATACGATCGGTGTAATAAGCGACGTGGCAATTCCTACCGCCTGCTCGACGCCATCCGGTCCGCAGTTCTCCGTGCCCGCGCTTGAGTGCATCGGCCACGGCAGCATCACCGGAAGCGTGATCAACCCCGACAGCGGAACGGAGATCGAGCTTTCCAAGGACGACGTGCAATTGATGTCGGCCGCGCCCGGGCCGCTGCCGCCGGCGCCGAATCCCGGCAACGGATACACCTTCTGCGTGCCGCCCGACACCTACACGCTCCAGCGCCTCGAGTTCGGTACCCCGGTTGGAACTCCGGCGACGAGCATACCGACTGCAGTACCGAGTTCGACCTCGTCGCCTTGTCCGAGTATCTGCCAGAACCCCGATAAGACCTGCCCCGGCCTGTGCAGCAACACGGTGCAGCCGGAGCCTCTGTAGCTGCGAAGAGGCCAGTGATGACAAACAAGATCGCTTATCTGCTGCGACTCGCCACTGCGGTTCTGGCGTTTAGCGGGCCTGCCCTTTCCGCTTGCAACAATTCGATCGGCGGCTTTTCGGGCGCGGTTGGCAATACCCCGCCAAATCCATCCGAGGACATCTTCAAGGTGCTGGGCACCGTGGGCACGCCGTTCTCGCTCACCGTTTCCGATTCGCGTTCTACATGGGTCGTCGGGGGGAACATCCCATTGGAAGTCGCGATCGTAAACAACCTCCCGGCGGACCTGCTCACTGCGCAGAAGCTTTCCAACGATCACAACCTGCTGAGCCTCGAGGTGGTACGGGGCTACACCGTGGTGAATCATTCCTCGACCACCCAGCCTTTCGGCATCGCGTCGATCGAGACTGGTGGCGCGCTCAATCAAACCCCGCCGGCTGCGGACCCGGACCTGCGGATCAATGTGATCGCACCCTTCGGCGAACTTTTTTCGGGCCTGGTGGAGGATTCGAAAACCGGATTCACCGTGCAGGAGCGTGTGCCGGCGGTGTTCCTCTTCGACTCGCCGGATGGCGCCGTAGACGGCCAGTTTACCCAAAAGCAGAACAAGGGCTCGTTCGAGATTAATATGACGCTCAACGGCGAAGTGGTTGCGACCGCGAGCGGCGGGCCAACCGTCATAATCAAACAACCTTGAGGCTGCCCGCGCAGCTTTGCGGCGCCGCGCGGGGTCGCTCCTTGCGCGAGCGCCGACGATCGTCGACGGCGGGCGGCGCGGTCGCGATTTAAGCCTGGCGCTCGCTCGCCGCCCGAGCGAACGCCGCCGCAAGACGAGTCAGCGCGGCCGCCTCCGCCCTACCAGCACAGGAAGGGATGATGATGGCGGAAGTGCCGATAGCGGCAAGCGTAGGGCCGGTGCCCCCAGTACGCGACCTCGTAGGGGTGATATCCAATCTGCTGGATTGTCTGCGGTTGCCAATTCACCGGATCAGCGCTGGCGCGCCCGGGAACGATCAGCAGGAGCAGGGATAATACCGCAGCCATCGTGATTATCGCTGGTTTCATGGCCATACCTCCTGATCCAGAAGACGGCGCGGGCGCGCGCAGGTTTCGCGATGCGTATGGAGTCCAAACTCCCGCGCGCGATGGCTTCACTCTCTTACAAGCGGCTACCAATCGCGATAAAGTGAGTCTGACTGATTGATGGGGGCGGATGACTCGGATGCGCACCGGAGTCTTGCGTCCCGATTTGACAGCATCCCGTTATTCAGCGAAGTTAGCGGGGCAGGAATTGTTGAACAGACGGTTTGGAAGGCAGCACGCTGATTTTCTCCGCACTCTGACGACAGTATGAGGTCGCAGCTTGTTCGCCGGGGCCTGATGGTCCTGGTGGTTATTGCAATCCTGGGCGGGATCGTCCCGGGGCTCCACTATTATCGTTACTTCGCGAGCCATGTCTCGAGCGACGATGCATACGTCGATGGAACCGTGGCGATCGTCGATTCGCGCGTGGCCGGGACCGTCACCGCGCTTTACGTCGAGGACAACTGGACCGTCAACAAGGGCCAGCTCCTCCTTGAGCTCGACCCGCGCGACTTCGACGTAAGGGTCGATCAGGCGCGCGCACAACTCGAGCGCGCCCGCCAGACCGTCGATGAACTCTATGCGCAGGTCGCAGCGGCCGAGGCCGGGGTAAACCTGGCGCAGGTGCAGCTCTCCCAGGCTCGAATTGACTTTGACCGCGCCAAACAACTCAAACAGCAAGGGGTCGTATCCCCGCAGTACTTCGACCAGGCATCGACCGGGCTTCGCGTGGCAATCTCCAACGTGGCGCTCGCCGAGCATCAGCTCACCCAGGCGCGCGCCGCGCTTGGAGCGGACACCGAGGACCACGCGCGCTACGACCGGCCGATCGTCAAGCAGGCCGAGGCCTCACTGGAGGCAGCCAAGCTGGATGCGACATACACCAAGATTTACGCGCCGTTCGCGGGGATCGTGACGCGCAAAACCGTCCATGTCGGCCATCGCGTGCAGGTCGGCGAGCCCTTGATGGCGGTGGTGCCGCTCAAGAACCTTTACGTCACCGCGAACTTCAAGGAGACGCAGCTCACCGATGTGCGCGTGGGGCAGATCGCGGAGGTCGAGGCTGACATCTATCCCGGCTACACTTATCGCGGACATATCGACTCGATCAGCATGGGCACCGGCGCGGCCTTCTCGCTGCTGCCGCCTGAGAATGCGACCGGCAACTGGGTCAAGGTCGTGCAGCGCGTGCCGGTCAAGGTCGTTTTCGACGATCCGATTGCTGCGGACAAGCCTTTGCGGCTCGGGCTTTCGGTCGTGGTCTCGATAGACATCAGCGATACCCGGGGACCGCTCCTTACCTCCATCGTCCAGCACCATTTCGAACGAAACGGCGAGACGCTTCCAAACGAGAAGCTCGAGACTGCGCCGATACCATCACCCGACTCCCCGGCGGAGAAGGGCGACGGCAGGCAGCATCGCCTGTTCAAACAGTTCCTGAACGAATTCCAAAGCTCGCGTCACTAACCGCGATGCTTCAGGGCGACGAACTCCAACGCCGCTTGTCCGAGTACCTCGCCGCGGGCGTCCGCAGCCTGCGGGTGCTCGCGAGCGGATGGGAGACGAACGTCATCGAGTTCGTTCTCGAGGCGCGCTCGAAGTCGCATCCCGCGGTTCCCGCCGGGGTGCCGCTGGTGCTGCGCTTCTATGAGGGCCCGCAGGCGGATGCGAAGGCAGCACGAGAGCATCTCACGATGGACCGCCTCTTCGTTGCGGGTTATCGAGTGCCGCACGCGTACGCGTTCGAACCGGACCACGCGGCTCTGGGCGCCCCGTTCCTGGTGATGGAGCGATGCGCCGGCGGTCCGCTGTTCGCGGCGCGGAATTTTCCCGCGGCGTTCAAGACATTCTCGCTCGCGTTTTTTTCGTTCGTCCGCACCCATGTGCGGCTTCACCGTCTCGATCCGGCCGCGCCAGGCTTGCGCGACATCCCGCACGCTTTCGAGACCGAAGCGGCGCCGCCCGGGACCGGGCTGCTCGACCGCGTGCTCGCGATCATCGCCGAGCGCATCGAGCGCGGCCCGTTGCCGGGTATGCGCGATGCGCTCAGGCGCGTGTCGGCTCGCGCCGGCGCATTCCGCGTCGCACCGCTGTCGCTTCTCCATCTCGACTACCATCCGCAAAACGTGATGGTGCACGGCACGAGCGTGACCGGCGTAATCGACTGGGTGAACACCGATGTCGGCGACCGGCACCTGGATGCGGCCATGACGGCGGCGATTCTGTCGTCGCACGCGCTCGAGCACCCACGATGGATGCGCGATAACATCGCGGGAAACACGCTCCGAGCGATCTTCGCCGGCCTGTACGTGCCGCTTTATCATGCGATGGCGCCGCTCGACTTCGAACGATTCCGATACTGCCAGGGAGTTGCCGCGCTGCTCAGGCTGTCGATGCTCGGGATGATGCGGACGCGCGGCCCGGAGTCGATGGGCTATCGGCCCGAGGCAATCGCCGAGGTGACTCCATCGGTCGTCCGGCTGCTCTCGCGGTATGCAGAGCGCAAGAGCGGTGCGGCCGTGCGAGTGGATGCGGTGGCTCCGCAGCCGGCGTCATTATGAAGCACTGTTGAAAGGACCCTGCCCGTCCGGTTACGCTCCAGCCGTCAAGCGATCCGCAATCTTTAATACTCTCGCATCCCGCGGCGGGAATCTGCTAGGTAAATTGCCCATGAAAAGATGCTGGCTTTCCGCGTTTGGTGTGTTCGTTTGGCTCCTCTTGCTTCCGCCGCCCAAGATGCCGCCGCAGAAGAACCCCGACGGCACCTACCAGGTGGACCAATCGATCCCGCTGAAGAACTGGATGGTTTACGGAAAGTACGACTCGAAAAAGGCGTGCCTCGAGGAGCGCAAGTCCAAGCCGAGTTACTTCAACTGCGTGAGGAGCACCGATTCCCACCTCAAGGGAGGTTCTGCGCTAACCGCGGCGGCCACAACGCCCGCCCCGGCTAAAGAGGCCTCCGCGCCCGCGCAGAAGCCCGCGCCCAGCCCCGCGCCAACCAAGTAATCGGCTGGCCCCGCTTACGCTCGCCGCGCGCGCAATCGCGACGCATCGGCCGCCGCCATGCCGCGCGACCTCGGTCCTGCCCCGTCAGGCGTGCAGCAAATCGCGCAGGACGCACGGGAGGATTCCGCCCTGGCGGATGTACTCGACCTCCTCGGGCGTATCGACGCGCGCCGTTACCTCGAACTCCTTGGTCTTGCCCTCACCCTCGGCGCGTACCTTGAGCCGCTGGCGCGGTTTGAGACCGCTCTTTAGACCGGAGATCGAAAACAATTCGCGCCCGGTCAGCCCGAGCGACTCGCGGTTCTCACCGGGCCGGAATTCGAGCGCGAGCACGCCCATTCCGACGAGGTTGCTCCGGTGGATGCGCTCGAAGCTCTCCGCGATCACGGCGCGGACTCCGAGCAGTTGCACGCCCTTGGCCGCCCAGTCGCGCGATGAGCCCGAGCCGTACTCTTTGCCCGCGATTACGATGAGCGGCACCTTGCCGGTGCGATAGCGCTCCGCCGCGTCGAAGATCGTCATGCGCTCGCCGCCGGGCAGATGCACCGTGACGCCGCCCTCGACGCCGGGCACGAGCTGATTGCGCAGCCGGATATTCGCGAACGTTCCGCGCACCATCACCTCGTGGTTCCCGCGGCGCGCGCCGTACGAGTTGAAGTCGGCGGGTTGCACGCCGTTGCCGATCAGGTATTTGCCCGCCGGGCTATCGGCCGCAATCGAACCGGCCGGGGAGATGTGGTCGGTCGTTACGCTGTCGCCGAGCACCGCCAGGGCGCGCGCGCCCGCGATTTCTGCGAACTGGCCCGGCTTCGCGGTGACGCCATCGAAAAAGGGCGGCGCCTTGACGTAAAGCGACTTCGCATCCCAACTGAACAGGTTGCCCTCCGGAATCGCGAGGCTGCGCCATCGCTCGTCGCCATCGAACACGTTGCCGTACTCCTGGCGGAACATCGCGGAATCGATCGAGCTTGCAACCACCGATGCGACCTCGGCGGATGACGGCCAGACCTCGCGCAGGTAAACCGGCTTCCCGGCCGAATCGGCGCCCAGCGGCTCGCGGTCCAGATCAATGTCCATCGTTCCCGCGATTGCGTAAGCAACCACCAGCGGCGGCGACGCGAGATAGTTGAAGCGGACGGCCGGGTTGATGCGCCCCTCAAAATTGCGATTGCCGCTCAGCACCGCGCAGGCGCTGAGCTTGCCTTCCTTGACCGCCGCGACGATCGGCTCCGCGATCGGACCGCTGTTGCCGATGCAAGTGGTGCATCCGTAGCCGACCAGATTGAATCGCAGACGATCCAGGTATGGCGTCAGGCCGGCGCGTTTGAGGTATTGGGTGACGACTTTCGATCCCGGCGCGAGGCTCGTCTTGACCCACGGCTTAACCGTAAGCCCGCGCTCGACCGCCTTCTTCGCCAGCAGGCCGGCTGCGATCAGCACCGACGGGTTCGACGTGTTCGTGCAGCTCGTGATCGCCGCGATAATCACCGAGCCGTGGCCGAGCGAAAAATTGCCGCCGTCGCCGCGGACCTCGACCGACTTCGCGATCGCTCCCAGAGCGCTGCGCGGCACGGGGTCGCGCGCCGCCGCCGGGCCGTCTCCGCCCTCGGCGATCCATCGCTCGATAATCTTCGAATCGACGGAGCCGTCGCCGGCGGCATCCTTGGCGAGATCGCGCCGGAACGAGACCTTGGATGCGGCAAGCGGGATGCGATCCTGCGGGCGGCGCGGCCCCGCGATGCTCGGCTCGACCGATGACAGGTCGAGGTCGAGCACGTCGGAGAAATGCGGCTCGGGCGCATCGGCGGTCCGGAACAGCCCCTGCTCCTTGCAGTAAGCTTCGATCAGCCGGATCCGCTCCTCGGGACGGCCGGTCATTCGCAGATACGCAAGCGTTTGATCGTCGACCGGGAAGAATCCGATCGTCGCACCGTACTCGGGCGACATGTTGCCCAGCGTCGCGCGGTCGGCAACCGGCAGGTTCGAAAGCCCGGGGCCGAAATACTCGACGAATTTCCCGACCACGCCCTTCTTGCGCAACATCTGCGTGACCGTCAGCACGAGGTCGGTCGCCGTCGCGCCGGGGCGCATGTTTCCGTGCAGGCGGAAGCCTATGACCTCCGGGATGAGCATCGGGACTGAGCGCCCGAGCAGCGCCGCTTCCGCTTCGATTCCGCCCACGCCCCAACCGACCACTCCCAGTCCGTTGATCATCGTCGTGTGGGAGTCGGTTCCGATGACCGTGTCCGGGTATGCGGCGCCATCCTTCGACACGAACACCACCGGCGCGAGATATTCGAGATTGACCTGATGAACGATTCCGGTGTCGGGCGGCACGACGCGAAAGTTGCTGAATGCGCGCTGGCCCCAGCGCAGGAAGAGGTAGCGCTCGCGGTTGCGCTCGAACTCGAGCCGCGCGTTGGCCGAAAACGCATCCGCGCTCCCGTACGCATCGACCTGCACTGAATGATCGATGACGAGATCGGCGGGCTGGAGCGGATTGATCCTCGCCGGGTCGCCGCCGAGGCGCTTGATTGCGTCGCGCATCACGGCGAGATCCGCAACCACCGGCACGCCGGTGAAATCCTGGAGCAGCACGCGCGCGGGCATGAACGAGAGTTCGCGCTCGGAAGGTTTGCCGTCCCATCGCGCGAGCGCCTCGACCTGCTCCGCATTGACCACCACGCCGTCCTCGCGGCGCAGCACGTTTTCGAGCATCACCCGGATCGAAAATGGCAGCCGCCCAAGCGCAAAGCCGCGCGCCTCCAGCGCGGCGAGTTTGTAGATCGTGAATTTCGCGCCGCCGACATCGAGCGTCGAGCGAGCGCCAAAACTATTGCTGGCCATGGACGAAACCTCGTTTGCGCGGATTATCCGATGAGCGGCGCGTTGATTCCGCTGCGCGCGCCGCCGAGCCGCCCCCGGGCGGCTGCGCGCTCAAGAATAGCGCGCATCTTGGAGGGATGAAAATCGAATCGATCGACTGGGGAAGTGCGCGGCGCGTCGTCACGCCGGGCGATTTGCGGGCGCTCGCGGCGCGCGCGCCGGAGCGGGACCCGGAAGTCCGTCGTACACCAGGGCGCGGCCGTCCGAATGAAAACGCATCGCCGCCATCGCCGCAACGCGCGGCGATGCGAGCGCGGGCGCCCCGTCGATCGTCTCGATGAGGACTCTCCGGCGCATCGCGAGTATCGCCCCAACCGACTCGGCGAAGCCTTCCTCATCGAGATCGCCCATCGTCACGAGCGCTCGCCCGGCAAGGCCGAGCACGGGCTGCCCCGGGCGCATCACGACGATATTCCCCGCCTCGCGCGCGATTCCGCAGCCGGGCAAAATCGCGCCGTACGGATTTGCCGGGTCGGCGGCGCTGAGCGCGATCACCTTTTCGCGCGCAGAGTTCGAATTGCGCGCGGCGCGCAGCAAATCAACCGCCTCTGGCAGCGCGTATTGCTCGCCCGAGAGCGAGCGCACGAACCAGCCCCGGCGAATCCTTCCGGAAAGCTCCAATCGGCGCAGTGCAAAAGAAATCTCGCCCCAGGAGAGCGGAATCGACTCGAGCGCGAGCATCTCGCGCGAAACGATTCCGTTGCGTTCGAGCAGCACCATCGCGAGTTCGCGCGCCTGATCGAAATCGCGATCCGTCCGCGCTGAAGCCTCGATCGCCGACCAGCGCCCCGCGGTGCTCGACTTGAGCTTCGCGCGCAGCGCAGCATCATGGCGCGTAAGCGGCCGGCGCGCACCTCCGTTTATGATCGCGGCGGGCGCGTCTCGATCCGACGCGAGCATCCGAAGCGGCGCGAAGCTGTCGTTGCTCACGCAACCGGCGGCAGCCAGCCGCCACAAGGCGGCCAGCGTGTCGCGCTCCGAGAGATTTGCGCGCTCGGACACCTGGTCGAGGTATTGCGCGCCTCCGCTTGCGAGCGCGTCGAGGACCGCGCGTTCCTTCGCATCGCCGCAAGCGCGCTCGCCGTTCGCGAACGCGGGCGCACGCCGGCGCGAGACGAATGTCACGCGCGCGGGAATCTCATCCGCCGCGCCTTGCGCGGGAACTCCAACCCACATCATGTCCCCGCCAAGACACGCGAGATCGAGCATCTCGGGCCGATATCCCGGCACTCGCGCAGGAAGAATCGTCTGCTCCCATGTCTCGGGAGTGAACGCCAGCCCCGAGAGCTGCTGCAAAATTTCGAAAACCCCGGCGGGATCGGCGGTGATGCCATCGCCACCGGCATGCATCCATCGCAGCCTGAACGCCGCAAACTCGCGATCCGCCGCCGGCTCAACCTCGGCGCGAACGCGCGCGAGCGTGATGCGATGGATTCGTTCGAGGTTGTAGCGGTCGCACCACTGCTCGGCCACCGCTTTTGTGAAATGCCCGCGGAAGATGGCACCCTTCGCTTCGAGACTCGCGAGCGCCTGCTCGATCTCTTCGATCTCAAAACCAAGACGCTCGGCAATTTCGCCGGGCGTGACGGGACCCGAGGTCCTGAGCGCGCGCCGCACGATTTCCTCGCGCGCGCCGTCGGGGTCGGGCAACTCAACCGAGGGCGACGGGCGGTTGAAATTAGCGCCGGGATAGGCCGCTGCGAAAATCGGGATATCCTCGGCGGCGAGTATCACTTCAGCCGCGCCGGTGCGAAGCCGCGCGCGTGCAATGCGCCCTTCCGCTTCCAGAGCCGCCACCATCGCAGCGCCATCCTCGCCGGCGCGAAGCGCAATCGCCTCCGACGCAAGCGCCCCGTGCGCCCGAATGAGTTCGCAAAGCTCGTCGCGGTTTCGCGCCCGGCGGCCCGGCGCAAGCCCGGTGGCCTCGGCGGCGACTGCGTCCACCGCATCCGCCGCGAGCATCGCCGAGAGGTCCTCAGTGCGGAAGACATCCTCGGCCATCGCGCGATTCATTTGCACGGTGCGGCTTCGCCGGTTCGCCCGCTCTCCGCCATCGAGGAACGAGTAATCCCAGGCGAGGAGCAGGCGATGCGCAAAGACCGACGGCGCGACCGAATCCACCATGACCGTGCGGATGGACCCATCCTCGATTCCCTTAAGCACGCGCGTCATCCGCTCCGCATCGGCGGATTCCTGGAGGCATTCGCGAATCGCCTCGGCGACGATGAAATGCCCGGGAATTTCGATCTCGGGCGGACGGTTCTCGAAGCAGGCCTGCTGCCCCGGAAAAATTGCCGCGGCCAACTCCTGCGCACGCAGCCGCTGAATCCACGCGGGGACCCTTCGCCCGCCAAGCCAGCGCATCACCATGAGCGCCCGCGACGCGACGTGGCGAAAGCGCACCTCGAACATCGGCGCGTTGAGCATCGCCTGCACGAGCACGTCGCGCACGCGGCGCGCCGGCACCATCGCGAGGAGGTCCGTAAGCGGGAAGCTGTGGCGAGAGTTCAGCGCGAGCAGACAGCCGTCGTCGATCGCAGAGGCCTGAATTTCAAAGTCGAAGGACTGGCAGAGCCGTTTTCGAAGCGCCAGCCCCAGTCCCCGATTGAAACGAATCCCCAATGGAGCGTGGATCACGATCTGCGTTCCGCCCAGTCCGTCGAAGAAACGCTCGACCACGATCGTGCGCTCGTCGGGAATCGCGCCGAGCGCCGCCATCCCGCGCCGGACATAATCGACCGCCTGCGCGGCGGCGCGCTCGTTCAGCGCGCAGTCCTCGATGAGCCATCGCACGGCTTGCGCAGGCTCTGGGAGCCGATCCGCGATCGTGCGGCGGAGCTCGGTGACTTCCGCCGAGAGCGCGTAGGAACGTCCTGCCGCCTCGGTCTGCCAGAAGGGCAACGATGGAGCCATGCCGGGCGCCGGCTCGACCATCAGCCGCCCGCGGGAGATGCCCAGAATCTGCCAGGGCATCGAGCCGAGCATAAACACGTCGCCGCGCGAGGACTCCTGCGCGAAGTCCTCCTCGACGTCGCCAATCTTGCGGCCCTCGGACTCGATCACAACGTCGTAGTTCCCGTTTTCGGGAATCGTGCCGCCCGAGGTGATCGCGGCAAGCCGCGCGGCCCGCCGGGGCCGAACCCGGCGATTGGCGGCGTCGAGGAAAATCTTCGGTGCGGCCCCTTGGATCCGCTTGGGCAATTCGCGAGCCATCTGCTCGAGCAGGCCGCGCAGCGATTTCGAATCGAGGGTCCCGAAGTTGAACGCGCCGCGCAGCAGCCGGAGCAACTCGGCTTCCGGGATTTCTCCTTCCTCGGCGGCAATCGCGATGACCTGCTGGGCCGCCACGTCGAGGCATCCCGAGGGAATTTCGACCTCATCGAGATCGCCGCGGCGAATCGCGCGCACCGCCGCTGCGCATTCAAGCAAATCATCGAGAGTGAGCGCGAAAAGACGACCCTTGGGAGTCCCGCCGAGACTGTGGCCCGAGCGGCCAATCCTCTGAATCGCCGCCGAGATCGATTTCGGCGAATCGAGCTGGCAGACGAGTTCGACCGCGCCCACATCGATGCCCAGTTCGAGCGACGAGGTCGCGACGATCGCTTTGAGCTCGCCGTGCTTGAGGCGCTGCTCAGCAAGATGGCGCTCCTTGCGCGCGAGGCTCCCGTGATGCGCCATCACGGCGCCGGCGCCGAGCCGCTTCTGGAGATTGAAAGCGACGCGCTCGGCCCATCGCCGCGACAGCGTGAAGATGAGCGTCGTGCGATGCGCCTCGACGAGCTTCGCCGCCTCGTCGTACATCGCCTCCCAATGCTCGTGGGTTGCGATCGCGCCCAGTTCGGGTCCCGGCGCGATGACCTGCAGGTCCATGCGACGCCTGGGATCGTCGGCGCGCACGATTTGGACCGGGCGCGCACTGCGCGCGCCATCGGCATCCACGTCGAAACCGGCAAGAAACTCGCCGAGCGTCTCGATCGGATTGAGAGTCGCGGAAAGGCCGATCCGCGCGGGACGCGCGCCGCCTGCAAGACGAATCATCCGGTCCAGCCGCTCCAGCGTCAGCGCCAGATGCGCGCCGCGCTTGTTGCCCGCAACCGCGTGGAGTTCATCGACGATCACGTGCCGCACCGCCTTGAGCTTCTCGCGAAAACGCGGCGACGTGAGCAGGATGAACAGCGATTCGGGAGTCGTCACCAGGATTTGCGGCGGACGGCGCAACATCGCGCTGCGCTCGCGCGCCTGCGTGTCGCCGGTGCGAAGCCCCGCGCGAATCGCCGAGAGATCGAGGCCCATCTCTCGCCCCGCCGCGCGAACGCCATCGAGCGGCTCGTCGAGATTGATCCGGATGTCGTTGGCAAGCGCCTTCAGCGGCGAGACATAAAGCACCGACACCTCATCGCAAAGCGCCCCGCGCGCCGCATCGCGGACGAGCCGGTCGATCGCCCACAAGAAGGCGGCCAGCGTCTTTCCGCTCCCGGTCGGCGCGCACAGCAGTACGTCGTGACGCGGCGCGAGATCCGCGCCCGCGATGACCGGCCATCCGAGTTCCTGCGCGCGCGATGGAAACGCGAATCGGCGCTCGAACCAGGTGCGGACCGCGGGATGAAACTGATCCAGGATCACCTGACGAGTTTACCACCGAGGCGAAGATCGGACGAATCCATCTTTCGCGGTCATCCGGCACGGCCCCAGGTTATGAGGTTATAAAGTCAGCGGCCTCAGGACTTCAGCAAATCGGGCAATCGCTCGGTGAACTCGCTGCGCGAAAGGGCCAAGTCGAATCCGGCCTCGCGCGCAGCCTTGAGCGGCTTCAGATCGACGTGGGAAGCAAAGGCGGCCAAGCGCGCTCCTGGAGCGGACGCGCGGATTCTCTCTGCGGTCTGGTGCGGCGGGAAATTTAAGTCCGAAAGGTCGGCGAAGACGACCTGCGGTTTCAGTTCCGCCGCGCGCCGCGCTGCCGAGTCGAGATCGGATGCGTAAGCAACCTCGGCGCCGAGCGCGCTTGCGACGGTATCGATTTTGGACCTGAAAAACAGATCTCGCACGAGGGCAAGCGCAACTCTCCCGCTCATGGAATGCTTCCTCCGGCAGGCAAGGGCCGGGCTGTGCGAACGTCGAATTGCTCGGTCGATTACGACCGCGCAAGCGTTGATAGCCGCACTCGGACGCGGTCAGAAATCCTTCCTTCAGCTAGATTAGCCGCACTCGCGGCCGGGGAAAACACAGAAAATTCAGATCGACGCACCCGCGAGCCGGCACCGTGAAGAGATCCGGCACCTCGCTCGTCAGAAAGTAACGAGTCCACATGCGCAGCCTGCCGCAATAGTGTGCTTCGCAATCTAACGCAGGCGGCCGGCCGCGTTTCGCCCAGAGATTTTCGCGTAGCCGATCGATCTGAGGAATCGGCGGAAGGAGGTTTGCCATGCCCAAAAGCGATGGTCCGTGGATTTGGCCGGGCGCATCGGCGGCGATCGCACTTTTGACTGCGCTCATGTTCTTAGCCGAGCCTGCGCAGGCCCAAGTGAAGCCCGGCGACTTCATCACGCCGGAGAATGGCTACAAGGTCAAGGAGGTGGTATCGCCCGGGGTCTATTACAAGGTCGAGAATGGAATGACAATGAAGATAGTCCCGAGCGAGCAAATCAACTGGCCGCCCCCATACCGTGACGCAACCGAGAAATACGCCGACCAGGTGAGACTGTCGCCCGACGGACGGACAGTAGTCAATTACGTAGCGGGCCAGCCCTTCCCATTCCTGGATCCCAACGACCCGCAAATCGCGACCAAGATCATGTGGAACAACGCCTTCAGGCCGATCACGTCCGATGACTACGATCTCCGGTTCTATGATTGCGATGTAACTTACACGGGCCGCAACCGTCCCATCCGCGTAATCGACTATTTCCAGATCGGCCATTATGCGGGTTACGATGAGGTCGGTCGGACGGAAGTGGAGCCGATGCCGATCGATCCCGATTACAAACAGACCAACCGTTATTGGATGTTCGCCCTCTATCCCATTCTGGCTCCTGAGGATCTTTATGGCAGCGGATTCATTCGCTTCCGCTACGAGAATCCAAAGAGAGGCGACGATATCTGGCAATGGGTTCCGGGAGGGCGGCGGCTGCGCCGTCTGAACGAGGGGATCATGGGTGATGCCATCGCAGGCGGTGGCAGCTCAGGCGGTGCGGCGGGCGGCCCGGGCATCGAAATGAGCGACCCGGTGACATTCGATCCAAATCATTACTCGGGCTTCAATGCGAAAATCGAGGAATACAATTACAAGTTCCTCGGTCAAAAGACGATGCTCGCATCGGTTAATGCTGCTCATTCTCCAGAGATCACCTGCCAGACGGACGGCGGCGGAAGTGCGTGCCCGGAGAACTGGGAGATGCGCCCGCTTTATGTCGTCCAGACCACGCCGCGCTGGAATGCCAACAATCCGCAGGCGCTCCACTCCAAGTCGATTCTGTACATCGATAGCGAAATGTGGTTCGAACCGTACGTCGATGAGTACGACGCAAAGGGTGAGTTGTGGCAGAACCACATATACTGGCTGACCTACCGCGATCGGCCGGTACCGGATGCGCGCGTCGCGATCTATCCATTCAGGCGCGCGTTCGTTGTCGGCGCCTCATCGACCGATGTTCAATCGGGCCTCGCCACGATGTGCTATCTGCCGGGGCAGAACACGCCGGAGCGCGAATGCTGGTACATCAACATGGGCGCAGTCGGCCGTGACTTCTTTACCACCCAGTCGATGGTAAAGGCTGCGCCGTAATGCGGTGATAGTATGTTGGCTGCCGGGACAGGTGGTGCCATTATGGCACCACCTGTCCGTTTTTCCGCGGTGCGCCACGTTGAGACCGGCAACTCGCCTGAATATGCCCGCACTGTTCCATTGATTGTGTCAGCTTGAAACAGCCGCAGGCCGGATAAGAACGCGGGCGTGCGGTAGTTCGAGTTTTCCTGCTCAAATCCTCCGTTTTCGCAGGAATTGGCAGGCACCCTGCTTGCTTTCGAGCCGATGGCGGCGCGCGCGCGATTCGCGATTCGGTACAGCGCGCGTGCGCCCGATGTATCACACATGGTCACTGCGAATTCGGAGGAGCCATGCCAGAAAAAGTAGTTGTGGAAGTGGACCAGGACCTAAGCGATCTGATCCCAGGGTTTCTTACGCACAAGCGCGCGGACATCCAAACGATCATCGCCGCCGCCGAGCACAAGGACTACGAGGTGATCGATCGCCTGTCCCATCGCCTCAAGGGCGAAGGCGCCAGCTATGGCTTCCCCGTGCTGACCGATCTTGGACGGCGCCTTGAAGATGCGTCGCGCCACCACGACCTTGCGGCGGTCAACCAGTGGGCGAGTGAGCTACAGCACTATCTGGAACGGGTCGAAGTAGTGTACCACCCGTCGGAAGGCTGACGGCGCTGCAATCCGCGAATAGTGTCAGGAATCAGCCGGCCAGGTCGCGGCCATGCGGGCCGAGGTCGGCAAGCGTCATGCCCTGGAACGCGGGCACCGACGCCGCCATCTCGGCGAAGAGCGCCTCGGGGGCCGCGGATCGCTCCGCGCCATCGAGCGAACGGCCCAGCCGCGCGAGAACCTCGATTGCGGAGAGCGCCTGACCTGGCGGCGGGAACGCCGCGCGAATCCGCTGCACACGGCCCTTGAAGTTGGTGAAGCTGCCGTCGATTTCGGCGTACGTGCCGATAGGCAGAACCTGGTTCGCCATCTGCCCGGTCTCGTTCGCATCGGTGCCGAGCACGAGCATGTAATCGAGCGCGCCGAACTTCCGGATGAATTCGTGCTCGCCGAGCGCGCCCACGAGATCGGCGCGCAGCACGATGAGCATCTTGAGTTCTCCGGATGCGGCCGAGGCCGCGAGCGCGTCGAGACCGTCGCTGGCAACTCCAAGCGCCTGCAACCCGCGCGTGTTCGGATTCTTGTTCGCGCGGATGAGAAGATCGTCGTCGGGCGATGCGCCGGGCGGCGACCAGTTGTGGGCCGCAATCCGATCCGACCCGATTGTATCGAGCATGAGGCGGCGCAGCGCGAAGGTCTCCTCGTTGGTCGATTGCGCGCTGATGACGGCGCCGATCGACTTGCCGCCGTGCTGGCCGCGAAACTCCTTGATCTTCGATGCGGCCCGCGCGATCGCCTCGGGCCATCCTTCGGCCGCGAGCCGATCGCCCCTTTGATTGAGCGGCGCGCTCAGCCGATTCTCGCTCTGGAGCGCGGGGAATCCGTGGCGGCCCTCATCGCACATCCAGTACGTGTTCACATCCGGGTTGCAGCGCGGCTTGTAGCGGTAGATGCGGCCGCGATGATGATAAATGTCGATCGAGCATCCGCGTTCGCATCCGCCGCACACCGACGGCGTTCGATGCAGATACCAGACGCGCATGCGGAAGCGGAAATCCTTTTCTGTCAGCGCGCCGACCGGGCAGATATCGACGACATTGCCCGCGTACTTATTGGCAATCGGCCTCCCCGGCCAGATGTCCACCCTGCATCGGTCGCCGCGCTCGAAGATGGCAAGCTCGCTCGTCTTCGTGATTTCATCGAAGAACCGGGTGCATCGCGCGCACAGGATGCATCGCTCCTGGTCGAGCATCACCCCGCTGCCGATATCGAGCGCCTTGCCTTTGTGATTCTTCTTGCCGAGCGGGAAGCGCGAGGGCTGCTGGTCGTAGTCCATGTAGTAGTCCTGCAGCTTGCACTCGCCCGCCTGGTCGCACACGGGACAATCGATCGGATGATTGATAAGGAGGAATTCGAGCACCGCCTTTTGCGCGGCGCGCGTGCGCGGGCTCTGCGTGTTCACCACCATCCCGTCGGCGGCGCCCGTGTTGCACGCGATTTGCAGCTTGGGCGCCTTTTCGACCTCGACCAGGCACATCCGGCAGTTGCCCACCACGGACAGCCCTTGATGGTAGCAGTAGTGCGGGATCTCGATTCCGGCGCGGTCGGCCGCCTGGACCAGGTTGAGCCCGTTGGGAACCTCGATTTGCTTTCCGTCGATCGTGAGCTTCGGCATTCGATTTTCCTGCAGGCGGGACCGCCTCAAGCGGCGGCGAGTTTGCCCTCGCCATCGCGAAACGGGCAGCGCGCCAGCCGCACGTGCTCCTCGAACTCGGCGCGGTACTTCGGGATGAAGCTCTTCACCGGCATCGAGAGGCTGTCGGCGAGCACGCAGATGGTGTTGCCCTCCATGTTGCTGGCAACATCGATCAGCACTTGCAGGTCTTCCATCTTGCCGCGCCCCGCCTCGAGGTCGGTCAGCAGCTTTTCGATCCAGCCGCATCCTTCGCGGCAGGGCGTGCACTGGCCGCACGACTCGTGATGGTAGAAGTGCGCGATCGTCCGCAGGACATCCACCATGCAGGTGCCCTCGCGGATTACGATCACGCCCGCGGTGCCCATGAGCGAGCCGGCCGCGCGCACCGAGTCGAAATCCATTTTGACCTTGACCGCCTCTTCCGCGGTGAAGACCGGAAATGATGTGCCGCCGGGGATGACGCCCTTGAGCCCCTTGCCGCCGAGGATTCCGCCGCCGACATCGTAGATGAGGTCCTTGAGCGGATAGCCCATCGGCAGCTCGTACAGCCCGGGTTTGTTCACGTGACCGGAGAGGCAGAAAAGTTTCGGCCCGGGGCTGGTCTCGGGACCGATCGATTTGTACCAGTCGGCGCCGCGCTTGATTATCCACGGGACGTTGGAGAGCGTCTCGACGTTGTTCACGACGGTCGGCGATGCGAATGCCCCGCGGATGGCGGGGAACGGCGGACGATTGCGGGGATAGCCGCGCCGCCCCTCGAGCGATGCGAGCAGGCCGGTCTCCTCGCCGCAGATGTAGGCGCCCGCGCCGCGATGCGTGTAGATCTCGACGTCGAAGCCGGAGCCCATGATGTTCTTGCCGATGTAGCCCTTCGCGCGCGCCTCTGCGATCGCCTCGTCGAGACTGCGCTTCTGAACCGCGAATTCGCCGCGAAAATAAACGTAGGCGGTGTGCGAATTGACCGCGCGCGCCGCAATCAGGATGCCCTCGATAATCCCGTGTGGATCGTTTTCGAGCTGATGGCGATTGGCGAAGGTCCCCGGCTCGCTCTCATCCGCGTTGCAGCAGATGTACACCGGGTTGGGCGAGTTCGGCGCGATGAAGCTCCACTTGGTCCCGGTGGAGAACGCAGCGCCGCCGCGCCCGCGCAGATTCGAGCGCTTCACCTCGTTCACGATCTCCTCGGGCTTCATCTCGAACAGCGCCTTGCGAAGCGGCTGGTAGCCCTCGTGGGCCTCGTACACGGCAAGGCGCTTTAAGTCAGGGATGTCCAACCAGCGCGTCAGTATGCGTTCCATCGCCTGCGGACCGGGGAAATTTCTAGCGCGCGGGAGCCTCGTTGCCGGCGCTCAGCGCGAGCAGTTTCTGCTTCTGTCCCTGGATCTTGCGCTGAAGCGCCATCAGCGCGTCGAGCACCGACTCGGGACGCGGAGGACATCCGGGAACATACACATCCACCGGGACGATCCGATCGATCCCGGGCACGGTCGCATAGTTGTCGTAGAAGCCGCCCGTCGATGCGCACGCGCCGAAGGCCATCACCCACTTTGGCTCGGCCATCTGGTCATAAACCCGCCGCAGAATGGGTCCCTGGCGGACGGTCACGGTGCCGATCACCATCAGCAGATCGGCCTGGCGCGGCGTGAATCGCGGCAGGAGCGCGCCGAAGCGGTCGATGTCGTACGGACTCATCGACAGCGACATGTACTCCATCGCGCAGCACGCGGTCGCGAACGGATATGGGAAAATCGAGAACTTGCGCGCCCAGCCGATCGCCTTGTCCAGCCGGGTCAGAATCGCGGCGTCACCGAGCGCCGCCGAATCGCCCTTGCTCAGCCCCTGCGCTGACCTTTCTTCCGCCATCGATCGATCTCAGGGTCGGGGAAAGCTTCTTCCTCTGGCTCGGAGCGTAGCAAGCAGCCGAGCGTCTGGTCAACGAACGCTTATGGCTTCATGACCTGAGTGCGAGCGAAGTACCGTCGCTTGCGCCACTGCACAGCAATGGTGAGCGACATGCGCATCTCGGAAATCTCGAACTGCTCGCGCAGACCGACCTCGAGGAACGACGGCGCCGACTGCTTCACCAGGCAACCATGTCGCAACGGAGCGCCGGCGAAATATCTCGCTACCGCCAGGTATCAACGTATGCGGTTGCTTCCAGGGGGACAGATATCAACCCGCGGGTCGCAATTGCCGGGCTCGTGCGGGGAAGTGTCCAACCAGCCAGCCCAGTTGTTGAAGTCGCCCGCGGGTTGCGCCTCGTAGGTCAGAGGAGAACCGGTATTCTGAAAAGTCTTGTCCGGCGAGTCATAGACCTTGCCGGCGGGCAGCCACAAGCGGGTTCCATCCGGCAGGGTTATGACGGTTGTAACCGCGCAACCTTCCGGCGTCGGGGCGACGCGAAATTCGAACTTGCTGCGCGGCGGCAAGCTCATAGTCTTCCCGGCGCTCATTTCAGTGAATTTCAGATTATCCGGCCGCGGGGGGCAGTTTGGTGCCTCCTGGGCGTAGCCACTCACAGCGAGTAACCAGATTAGCAGAAAACTACCAAACGCCTTGGCCATCATTATTGCCCGCTCCCGGCCGGGCCGTTCACGACACGCGTGATTGAGGCTCACCCGATCCGGAGCACCGCGGCGCCTTTGATCTCGTCGTGCTTCAGCATCCTAAGCGCGACGTTCGCCTCGGTCAGGCCAAAGGCCATCGTATGCGTGCGAATCGGAATCTCGCCTGCGATCTTGAGGAACTCTTCCGCATCGGCGCGCGTGTTCGCCGTCACGCTCCTGACCTCGCGCTCGTAAAACAGGTGGCGTTCGTAATCGAGCGGCGGGATCGCGCTTAAGTAGATTCCCGCGATCGCGAGGATTCCGCCACGATCGAGCGCCTGCATCGCCGCCGGCACCAGATTCCCCGCCGGCGCGAACAGGATCGCCGCATCGAGCGGCGCTGGCGGCGTCGCATCGGCCGCGCCAATCCACTCGGCCCCCAGCGTTGCGGCCAACTCGCGATGCGGCCCGCCGCGGCTCATCACGAACACGCGGCATCCCCAGTACTTGAGCACTTGCAGCGCGATGTGCGCCGACCCGCCGAAGCCATAGAGGCCGACCGTCATGCCGGGCCGGATGTCGGCGCGCTTGATGGCGCGAAATCCTATGATCCCGGCGCATAGCAGCGGCGCGGCTTCTTCATCGCCGAGCGTCTCGGGAAGCGGATAGGCGAAATCCTCCGGCACCACCGCATACTCGGCGTATCCGCCATCATGGTCGTAGCCGGTGAAGCGGGCGTTCGGGCAAAGATTTTCGCGTCCGCGATTGCACCAGGCGCACTTGCCGCAGGTCTGGCGCAACCACGCGATCCCCACGCGCGCGCCGAGCTTGAACCGCGTGCACCCCAAACCGCATCGCTCGACGACGCCGACCACTTCGTGGCCGGGGACGACGCGCGGCAGTTTCGGCGGCAGGTCGCCCTCGACGACGTGCAAATCCGTGCGGCATACGCCGCAGGTCCGGATGCGCACCATGATTTCGCCGCGCCCCGGCTCTGGAATCGGCAAATCGAATTGCTTAAGCGGCGCGCTCTCGATCGGCGCGGGCCGCTCCACCGCCATCGCGATCATCTGATTGCGGCTCCGTCGTTCTGGAGATTATCGCAGCGCGCCCGTACACGCCACGAGCGCCGCGAGCGCGGCTGAAACGAGCACAGCGCGGCGCGCGTCGCGCCGATTGAGTATCGAATTGAAACCATTGTTGCCTCACCGAACCTGATGGCTTATAAGGGGCGTGGAATGCCGCCTGCCGAGTTTCCCGCTGCATCCAGTATCGATTCGCGCCCGCCGATTCGCGACGTGCTCGATCGCGCGCTCGCCGGTGCGCGGCTTGGCGAGTCCGATGCGGCCGCGCTAATCGAGTGCCCCGATCGCGATCTCGGCGCGATGCTGTCGGCGGCATCCGAGCTTCGCGATCGCGCGCATCGCGGCGTCGTCACGTACTCGCGCAAGGTCTTTCTCCCCGTCACGAATCTCTGCCGCGATCGATGCACCTATTGCACGTTCCGCAAGGACCCCGGCGATCCCGGCGCGTGGACGATGATGCCCGATGAGATCGCCGAGTGGTCGCGCCGCGCGCACGCGCTCGGTTGCAAAGAGGCGCTCATGTGCCTGGGCGACAAGCCCGAAGTCGCATTCAAGGAGTTCCGCGCGACGCTTAAATCGCTCGGCGCGCGCACGACCGTCGAATACGTCGCCCGTGCGTGCGAGATCGCGATCGGAGAGGGGCTGCTTCCGCACACCAATGCGGGGCTGATGTCGCGCGACGAGATGCGCCAGCTCCGCCCGCTCAACGCGAGCATGGGTCTGATGCTCGAGAACATCTCGCCGCGCCTTCGCGCCCGCGGCGGCGTCCATCAGGCCGCGCCCGACAAGGACCCGGCGGCGCGGATGAAGATGATCGACGAGGCGGGCGAACTTCGCATCCCGTTCACGACCGGGATCCTGCTCGGCATCGGCGAGACGCCGCGCGAGCGCGCTCTGAGCCTGCTCGCGATTCGCGACGCGCACCAGCGCCACGCGCACATCCAGGAAGTGATCATCCAGAACTTCCGCGCCAAGCCGGATATCGCGATGGCGAATGCGCCCGAGCCCGATGCGATGGATATGGCGCGCGCGATCGCAACCGCCCGCCTGGTGCTCGGCCCTGCGATGAACGTGCAGGCGCCGCCCAATCTGTCGCCCAATCAAATCGAGCTGTTCCTCGATGCCGGCATCAACGATTGGGGCGGCATCTCGCCGCTGACCCCGGATTACGTCAATCCCGAATCGCCGTGGCCGCATATCGAGCGGCTCGGCGAACGATGCGCGCGCGCGGGCTTCAGGCTCACCGAGCGGCTGGCAATTTATCCCGAATACATCAATGATGTATGGATGGACGGTGCGATCGCGGGGCGAGTGCGCGAACTCGGCGACCGGACCGCCGGAGGCGAAGCGTGAATCTGCAATACTGGCGCGACTGGATTGATGAAATCGAGGCGGCTCCGCTCGATGCGCTGCTGGCCAAGGCATCGCCGGAGGTGCGCGCCGCGCTCGAGAAAGGCCGCGAGCGCCGGGAGCTCAACACCGACGAGGGGCTCGCGCTCTACACCGCCCGGGGCGACGACCTGCGCGCCGCGGTCAAATGCGCCGACCTCGCCCGCGCCGAGGACGTAGGCAACGAGGTCACCTACGTCGTCAATCGCAACATCAACTTCACCAACATCTGCTTCGTCGGATGCCAGTTCTGCGGATTCAAGCGCCAGCGCTGGGAGTCCGACGCGTACGACCATAGCGATGAGACTATCCTGGCAAAGGTCGGCGACGCGATCGCGCGCGGCGCAACCGAGGTCTGCATGCAGGGCGGCATCAACCCCGAAATGCCCCCGTTCAAGTACCGCGACCTTCTCGACGCGATTAAAGGGCGCTTCCCGGCGATCCACGTGCACGCGTTCTCTCCGATGGAGATCATGTACGGCGCAAGGCGCGTGCGGATGGAGTACCCGGAGTATATCGGGATGCTCAAGGATCACGGGCTCGGCTCGATTCCCGGCACCGCCGCGGAAATCCTCGATGACGGCGTGCGCGAGATCCTGAGCCACAAGAAGGTCGATGTCGCCGCGTGGGTCGATATAATCACCACCGCGCACGCCTGCGGCGTGCCGACCAGCTCGACCGTGATGTACGGGCACGTCGAGAATCCGCGCCACGTGGTAAATCATCTCGATCTCGTC
The DNA here is from genome assembly GCA_035626155.1 of Binataceae bacterium (SeqCode). GTDB lineage: Bacteria > Desulfobacterota > Binatia > Binatales > Binataceae > DASPOF01. Next base: position 10,373 of record DASPOF010000002.1, on the reverse strand, counting down.
CGCAGCATCCAGAAGGAGACGCACGGCTTCACCGAGTTCGTGCCCCTGCGCTTCATCCACGAGAACACGGTGCTCTTCCGCAAGGGGCTGATGAAGCCGCAGGAAAACGGAGCGCTCGACTTCCAGATGTACGCGTTCGCGCGGCTCTACCTGCGCGGCTTGATCGACAATCTCCAGACCTCGTGGGTCAAGCTCGGCCCGGACCTCGCCGCGCTTACTCTGAAGGCGGGATGCAACGATTTCTCCGGCACGCTCATGGAGGAGAGCATCACCGCGCAGGCCGGCGGTGGCGCAGGCGAGTTCGTTCCGGTGGACCTGATCGAGGAGAAGGCGCGCGAGATGGGGCGGGTCGCGGTTGAACGCACCACGCTCTATCAGAAGCTCTACGGAAGAAAGGCCCCCAATGGCGCCCGGCCGATTTCCTCCACTCCCACGCAGGCCGATAACCACGCTTGCGGGGGGAGTGGGTGCAGCTAAGTTCATCCGCGGACTTGCCCGCCGCATCGATCCCTCGCGGCTGACCCTCATCGTCAATACCGGCGACGATGAGGACTTCTACGGGCTCCACGTGTCGCCCGACATCGATACGGTCACTTACACGCTCGCCGGGGTGGCCAACCGGGCGCAGGGCTGGGGTCTCGAGGGCGAATCGTTCGTGACGCTCGCGGCGCTCGAGCGCTTTTACGGGAAAGCCTGGTTCATGCTCGGCGACCGCGATTTCGCAACCCATCTCTACCGCACCGAGCGGATGCGCGCGGGCGCGCGGCTCAGCACGATCACCGCCGAGATCGCGCGCGCCCTCGGCGTGCGATCGCGGGTTCTTCCGATGAGCGACGATCGCGTGCGCACCTTCGTGAAGGTGAAAGGGCGGCCAGCGATGCCGTTCCAGGAGTACTTCGTGCGCAATCGCGCGCGCGGGACGGTCGAGCGAATCGAGCTTCGCGGCGCATCGCGCGCCCGCGCTCTTCCCGCCGCGACTGCCGCGATCCGCCGCTCGGCCGCAACCATCCTCGCCCCGTCCAATCCATTCGTCTCGTTGGGCCCCGTCTTGTCGCTCAAGGGCGTGCGCGAGGCGCTCAGCAGCCGCCGCGCGCAGGTCGCCGCAATCAGCCCGATCGTCGGCGGCAAGACCATCAAGGGACCAGCCGACAAGATGCTGCGTGGACTCGGCATGGAAGTCTCTCCGCTCGGCGTCGCGCGCCTGTACCGCGACATCGCGGGCGTATTCGTGCTCGATGACACCGACCGCCGCTACGCCGGCGAAATCGAAAAGCTCGGGATGCGCGCGGTCCCGACCGACACCATCATGACAACGCCCGAGCGCTCCGCGCGCCTTGCGGAAGTGGTTCTCGGTGCGCTTGGGGTGTAGGCTTGTCCCTCTTATGGGCTCGATCACGCTTACCGCAGTCGAGGGTATCCCGATGGTCAAGGAGGGCGACGACCTTGCCGCCCTGCTCGCCGCGGGCCTCGAAAAAACCGGCATCAAGCTGGCCGCACGCGACATCCTGGTCGTCTGCCAGAAAATCGTCTCGAAGTCCGAGGGCCGCGTCGTCGATCTGAATGGCATCCGGCCGTCCGCATTCGCCGACGCGCTCGCGCGGAAATGGGAGAAAGATCCGCGCGCGGTCGAGCTGGTGCTTCGCCAGACCAACCGCATCGTCCGCAACGATCACGGGGTGATCATCGTCGAAACCGGACCCGGATGGGTCTGCGCAAACGCGGGCGTGGACGAATCAAACAGTCTGGAAGACGACCGGGCAATTCTCCTGCCGGTGGACCCGGACGCATCGGCGGGGCGAATCCGCGCCGGAATCCGCGCGCGCTACGGCGTCGATATCGCCATCGTGATTACCGATACGTTCGGCCGCCCATGGCGCGACGGACTGACCGAGATCTGCCTCGGTATATCGGGGATGAATCCGATGCTGGATCTGCGCGGGAGCACCGACCTCGGCGGACGCGAGTTGCAGCATACCGTGGTCGCGATCGCCGATGAACTCGCCGCAGCAGCGGGCCTCCTGATGGAGAAGTCCTCGGCGATCCCGGCCGTCCACGTGCGCGGCTACGCATACGAACCCTTCGAGGGCAGCGCGAAAGTGTTGATTCGCCCCGCCGAAGCGGATTTATTTCGCTAGTACCGTTTCAGTCTTTCGGGCTAGGGTAGTTTCGTGCATCACACCTACGTAATCCGCAGCCGGGGCGATGGACTGTTCCATCCGGATTCTGCGAGCGCTCTTCGCACCCGGCGATAACCAGTGAAGAAAGCCAAGGCAATTGCTCTCGCGCCGGCGCGCGATGCTCAACCGCCCAGCCCCGCGCGGCTCGTCGAGGCGGACCTCGCCGCGGCCGAGGCGAAGCTCTCGCGCCTGCTCGACTCCAACGAAAACCTCATCGCGGAGATCTGCCACTACCTGGTCGATGGCCGCGGCAAACGGCTGCGCCCTACCTTCATCCTGCTGGTCTATCGCGCCTGCGGCGGGTCGGATGCGAACATCGAGGATGCGATCGACGCGGCAATCGCGCTCGAGCTGATCCATTCCGCGACCCTGCTCCACGATGACATCATCGACGGCGGCGTGCTGCGGCGCGGGAAACCGTCCGCTTACGCCCGCTATGGTTTCGCCCCCACCCTCGTCGCCGGCGACTACCTCTTCTGCCGCGCCTTCGAGTTGTGCGGGCGTTTCGAGGAGCGCCTCGTGCGCATCGCGGCGCAGGCTTGCATCCAGTTGAGCGAGGGCGAAGTGATGGAGGGACGCCTGCGCCACAATCCGGCGGCGAGCCTCGATGACTACCTCGCCGTGATCTCGCGCAAGACCGCATCGCTGTTCAACGCGGGCGGACGGGTCGCCGCGGATCTCGCCGGCGCGCCCGAGCGCACGATCGACGCGATGGCGCGCCTCGGCGACGCGATCGGCCACGCCTTCCAGATGGTCGATGACCTGCTCGATATCCTCGGCCCCGAAGAGAAAATCGGAAAGCCGGTCGGCTCCGACCTTCGCTCGGGAATTCCGTCGCTGCCGGTCGTGCTCGGAGTCGAGCGCAACCCTGAACTCCGCCGCCTCTTCCAGAACGGGACCAAGTTCGAGGGTGAAGCATTCGAGCACGCGCTCGCGTTGCTGCGCGACCCGGCGCTGATCGCCGATGCGCGCGCGCTGGCCGCGAGCCGGGTCAATACCGCGCGGACAATGCTCCGCGTACTTACCCCCTCGCCCTACCGCGACAGTCTCGGCGCCTTGATCGACGAGCAGATCGACCGCCAAGTCTGACCGCCCCCGCCCGCCGCGCGCTAAGGTTGCGCGGGCGATGACGCCCGCGCGTCCCTCGGCGGGCACGGCGGCCCGCCCCACTATTTATTTTCCCTGCCCCCGCACTCAGCCGCGGGCTGCGCTCCTTGTTCATTCCGCGATTCTTTTGCGGGGGAAGCCCTTTTCGCTCCCTTGCCCACGTTCACCCGCCGCGAACCCACACACCGCGTGCGCGCCGCGCTTCTTCTTTCCCTTCCCCCGCAATCAGTTGCGGAGGAAGGTTAGGAAGGGGGTCCGTTCTTTCCGAAATCTCCCGCAAGGTATCGCGAGCCGCTGCGCTTCGCGATATGTTATACGGGGTTATACAGATGCCAAAGCAGGAGAAAATGCTCGCCGTCAGGCTGCCTCGCAGCGTCGAGAAGCGGCTCGATAGCCTCGCCCGCAAAACCGGACGAACCAAAAGCTATTACGTGAAGAGGGCGATCCTCGAATTTCTCGAGGACCGCGAGGACTACCTGTTGGGGCTGGCCCGGCTCGAACAGAAGGGCGAACGCATCCCGCTCGCAGAGGTCGCGCGCGAGCTTGGCCTGGACGATTGAATTCGACCGCGCGGCCCTCTCCGAGCTGCGCAGGCTGGACCCGGTCGCGGCGAGAAGAATCGTCGAGTATCTTCGCGAGCGAATCTCCCCCAGCCAGGACCCTCGCCGCTTCGGAAAGGCCCTGCGCGGAGAACGCGCCAATTTCTGGCGATATCGAGTCGGCGATTACCGCATCATCTGCCAAATCGACGATAAGCGCTCTACGGTGGTCGTGCTCGCGGCCGGCCACCGCCGTGAGATTTACCGCTGACCGCGGCCCGCCCTACTATTCTTTCCCTGCCCCCGCATTCAGTTGCGGGGGCAGGTTAGGAAGGGGGGGGGCCGCTCTCGTTTGACACCGAGGCGAAAAAAGGGCGAAAATGGCCCCCATGGCGGCAGCAATCACAGCCGCGTGGACCGAGCCCGCGCCCTCGATTCAGCCCGTCCGCCCTGCCCTACCCGAATCCGCTCGAAAGCCGCAACTCATTGAATTATCAGGAGTTTTTCGCGGCCGCGAGTTCACCCGCAAAGACCGCCGGCTAACCTCGGGGCTCGCCCCGCTCGATGCGCTCCTGGGCGGCGGAATCGCACGCGGCCGAATCAGCGAGATCATCGGCAACCCCGGCTCCGGCCGCACCTCGATCGCCGCCGCCTTCGCCGCCTCGGCTACGGACCATGGCGAGGCCGCCGCCTGGGTCGATGCGTCGGGCGCATTCGACCCCGCCAGCATCGCCGCGGCCGGTGTGGACCTCGGCCGAATCCTGTGGGCATCGTTCCCGCGCGGCGAACCTGCGCGCCCCGCGACTCGCGAGGGCCGCGTGCTCAAGGCCGCCGAACTGGTGCTCGAGGCGGGCGGCTTCGGCCTGGTGGTCGTCGATTTCGGCGACACGCCGCGCGCGATCCTCGAAAGTGCGGCGCTCCGGGTCGCACGCGCGGCCGAGCGCAGCGGCGCTGCGGTGGTGGTGATCGCGCCGCGCCGGATGTGCGGGACGTTCGCCGCGCAGAGCCTCGTCGTGCATCGCATCGATGCCTCGTTCAGCCGGTTCGCGGCGGGCGCGCCGGTAATCTTCGATGGTCTCACGCTCGAGGCGGCGGTTGCGCGCAACAAGCTCGGCGGAGCCGGCGGACGCGCGATCGTCGGCGCGACGATCGATGCCGTCCCATCCCGGCGCGGCGGACTCGATGCGGCCCTTCGCGCCGGATGCCCGCTCGGCTCGAACGAGCCGCCGTCGCTGCGCCGCCAGACGCAATCGTGAAGATCGCCGAGGCGAACCGCCATGGACCGCATCGCGTGCATTCTCGTCACCGATTTTTCGATCGCAGCGCTGGTGCGCGCCAATCCCGCCCTCGATGGCGCGGTCCTCGCGATAAGCCATAGCCTCGCGCCTCACGCCGAGCTGGTTGCGGTTTCGCCGCGCGCGCGTACGCTCGGAATGCGGCCCGGGATGACGATTGCGCAGGCGCGCGCGATCTCATCCGAACTCGCCGTGACGGCTCACTCCCCCGCCGCCGAACGCTCCGCCCACGATGCGCTCGCCGACGCGGCCGAATCGGTATCGCCGGTGGTCGAGCCGGGCGCGCCCGGATGCGTATGGCTCGATCTTGCCGGGATGGAACGAATCCACGCGAGCGAAGCCGAGCTTGCATCGGAGATCGTCCGGCGCGTCAGGCGGGTCGGGATGGAAGCCGCGGTTGGAATCGCGGCGGGCAAGGAGATCGCGCATCTGGCCGCGCGATGCGGCGGCATCAGGATTATCGAGCCGGGCATGGAGCGTCAGTTTCTCGACTGGCTCCCGCTCGACGCGCTCAACCTGGGCGCATCGGAGCGCGGCGGCGACCTCGAGATGACGCTCGCGCGATGGGGACTGCGCCGGCTGGGCGACCTGGCGCGGCTTGACCCCGATGCGATCGGAAGCCGGCTCGGCCGGCGCGGCGTCGAGCTGGTGCGGCTTGCGCGCGGTGGAAGTCCGGCGCCGCTCGTCGCGCGGCCGCATGCGGAGGCCTTCGCCGAGGCGATCGAACTCGAGTACGGGATCGACAACCTCGAGGCGATGGGCTTCGTCGTGCGCCCCATCTTCGAACGGCTCGTGGAGCGGCTTGAATTGCGCGGCCTGGTCGCGGGCGACATCATGCTCGCGCTCGGCCTTTGCGGCCATCGCATCGCGAGCAGGCGCATCGCGGTCGCAGCGCCATCGAACGACGTGCGCGCGATGCTCACGTTGCTCACGCTCAGCCTCGAATCCAATCCGCCCGCCGCCGCGGTCGAGTCGATCCGGATCGAGGTTCAGCCGCGCATCCCGCGTCCCGCGCAATCCGACATGTTTCTGCCGCCCGCGCCGGCGCCCGACCGGCTCCAGACCACGATCGCGCGGCTGGCGGCGCTATGCGGTCCCGGCAACGTCGGCGCGCTGATGCCCCAGAATTCGCATCGCCCCGAAGCACTGCGCCTGGACCCCTACGATCCGCCGCCGCCCGCGCCGCCATCGAATGGCGCGCACCCGCGCAACGGCGCGGCCGCATCGAATGCCGCGCGGCTCGTGATGCGCGCGATAAGGCCCGCAATCGAGGTCGAGGTGATGTGCCTGCGCGGCGGGCCTGAGTTCGTGCGCGGCGCGAACCTCGGCGCGCGCGTGGTCTCATGCGCCGGGCCGTGGCGGCGCGACGGCGAATGGTGGAAGCGCGCGAGCGAAGAGGCCCGGCTCGGCGGCGCCGCCGGTTTCGTCCGCGATTACTACGAACTTGCGCTCGACGACGGCGGCGTTTACCGCGTCTTTCGCGATATCAACTCCGATCGATGGTTTGTCGATGGTGTATACGACTGACGGCAGTGACTATTGCATCTGACTACGTCGAATTGCGCGCGCGGAGCGCATTCAGCTTCCTCGAAGGCGCATCCACGCCCGAGGATCTCGCCGCGCGCGCCGCCGAGCTCGGCTACCGCGCGCTCGCGCTCGGCGATCGTGACGGGATGTACGGACAGCCGCGCTTCCACCAGGGCGCAATCGCTGCCGCGATACGCTCGATCGTCGGCGCGGAACTGACGCTCGATGATGACTCGCGGCTGTACGTCCTGGCGCCCGATCGCGAGCGCTACCGGAACCTCTGCCGCATGATTACCGCCTCGAAGTTGCGCGTGCTCGGCGCCGGCGAGCCGCCGGCGTATCCCGCCAAGGGCGAAAGCCGCATCACGCTCGATGACCTCGAACGCTACGGGCGCGGCCTTATCTGCCTTGGGGGCGGCGTGATGAGTCCGGTTGCGCGGATGCTCGTGCGCGGCGGCGATCCGCGTCCGCTATGCGATCGGCTTCGCGCGATCTTCGGCGCGGAAAATTTCTTCATCGATCTGCAACGCCATCTCGATGCGGACGAGGAGCGGCTCAACCGCAAGCTCCTCGCGCTCGCCGATGCGGCGCGCATCCCGGCCGTCGCGACCAACGACGTATGCCACGCCGGCGCGGATCGCGAGCTGCTCGACGTGCTCGCCTGCATCCGGCTCGGCACGACGCTCGAGGAGGCCGGGCGCGCGCTGTGGGTCAACAATCAGCGCCATCTTAAAGCCCCCGCCGAGATGGCCGCCCTGTTCCGCGACCTTCCCCGCGCAATCGCGGCGACCCGCGCGATCGCGGAGCGATGCGAATTCCGGCTCTCCGACATGGGCTACCGTTTCCCCGACTATCCGCTTCCGCCCGGCGAGACGCCCGACAGCTACCTGCGCATCCTCACCTATGCGGGCGCGCGCGAACGATGGGGCGATGCGCCGGACGCCCGCACGCGCCGCCAGCTCGAACATGAACTCGAAATAATCGAGCGGCTGAAGCTCGCCGGCTACTTCCTCATCGTGTGGGACATCGTGCAGTTCTGCCGCGAGAACCGGATCATGGTGCAGGGGCGCGGCTCGGCCGCGAACAGCGCCGTGTGCTACGCGCTCGGAATCACCGCGGTCGATGCGGTCAGGATGGAGCTGCTCTTCGAGCGCTTCCTTTCCGAGGAGCGCGGCGAATGGCCCGATATCGACCTCGACCTCCCAAGCGGCGACCAGCGCGAGCGGGTCATCCAGTACGTCTATCGCCGCTACGGCGAGCGCGGCGCAGCGATGACCGCGAACGTGATCACATACCGCACGCGCAGCGCGGTGCGCGAGGTCGGCAAGGCGCTCGGCTTCTCGCCCGATCAGGTCGACCGGCTCGCCAAACTCAACCAGGCCTACGAGTTCCGCGATCGCCACGATGACATCGTCGAGCTCCTAAAGCGCGGCGGAATCGACGCCGAGGCGCCGCTAATCCGCCTGCTCGTCTCGCTGGTGCGCAAGATTCAGAGCATCCCGCGCCATCTCGGCCAGCACAGCGGCGGGATGGTTATCGCCGCGCAGCCGCTCGATGAGATCGTGCCGCTCGAGCCGGCGGCGATGCCGGGCCGCGTCGTGATCCAGTGGGACAAGGACGATTGCGCCGACCTGGGCATCATCAAGATCGATCTGCTCGGCCTTGGGATGCTCGCCGTGCTCGAAGAGGCGATTCCGATGATTCGCGAGCACGACCGCGTCGAGATCGATCTGGCGCATCTGCCGGCCGACGACCCGGATGTGTACGCGATGCTCCGGCGGGCCGACACGGTCGGCGTCTTCCAGGTCGAGAGCCGCGCGCAGATGGCGACGCTGCCCCGGATGAAGCCGGAGCGGTTCTACGATCTCGTGGTCGAGGTCGCGATCATCCGGCCCGGCCCGATCGTCGGCAAGATGGTGCATCCGTACCTCGATCGCCGAAACGGGCGCGCGCCCGTCACCTACCCGCATCCCGCGCTCGAGCCGATCCTGCGCCGCACGCTCGGCGTGCCGCTCTTCCAGGAGCAACTGCTGCGAATCGCGATGACGGTGGCGGGATTCTCGGGCGGAGAGGCCGAGGAGCTGCGCCGCGCGATGGGCTTCAAGCGCTCCGCCGAGCGGATGGAGAAAATCGAGGCGCGGCTGCGCACGGGCATGGCGCGCAACGGACTCGTGGGCCAGGCCGCCGATGATATAGTCCACTCGATTACTGCGTTTGCATTGTACGGATTCCCGGAATCGCACGCGGCAAGCTTCGCGCTCATCGCGTATGCATCGGCCTACTTGAAGCAACATCATCCGGCGGCGTTCTTCGCTGCGATGCTCAATTGCTATCCGCTCGGATTTTACGATCCCTCCACGCTCGTCAAGGACGCCCAGCGCCACGGCGTGGTCGCGCTGCCAATCGATGTGACGCGCTCCGATTGGAAATGCACTATCGAGACCTCACCCCTAACCCCTCTCCCTCCTGGAGAGGGAGACCAGAAATTAATGACTTACGTTCCCCCTCTCCTGAAGGGAGAGGGGGACAGGGGGAGAGGTTTTTCCAACGGCGCGCTCAGGATGGGCCTCAGATACGTCACCGGATTTCACGAGGAGACCGCGCGGCGCATCGAGCGCGAACGCACCGAGCGCCAGTTCGAATCGATCGCGGATTTCACCGCGCGCGCCGCGGTCAGCCAGCGCGAACTCGACGCACTCGCATACGCGGGCGCGTTCGCCGCGTTCGGGATGGCGCGCCGCGACGCGATGTGGAATGCGGCGGCGGTCGAGCGCGATCCCAAAAGCATCCTGGCGGGTGTGAAGCCGCGCCCCGCGCCCGCGCCGCTTCCCGCGATGACCCCGATGGATGAGACGCTGGCGGATTACGCGGCAACCGGGCTCACCACGGGACCGCATCTGATGACGTATCTCAGGCCGCGGCTGAACGCGCGCGGAATTTTAAGCGCCGCCGATCTTGCGCGCGCGCGTCACGGCGATTGGGTCAAGACCGCAGGCGTCGTGATCGTCCGCCAGCGTCCCGGCACCGCGAAGGGATTTCTCTTCATCACGCTCGAAGACGAAACCGGGATATCGAATCTGATCGTGACGCCCGGCCTGTTCCAGAAGCATCGGCTGCTGTTGCGCAGCGCCGGCATCCTGCTCGCGGAAGGAGTATTCCAGAAGGTGGATGGCGTGATGGCAATCCGCGCCCGCCGCTTCGCGGAACTGACTATCGACGGCGCCCTCCCGCCGTCGCACGACTTTCATTGAATTAGCCAGCGGCTCTATTTGTCATCAGTCAGTCCCCTCTGCCATCCCCGCGCCGCCGCCGCACTGCTCCGAGTCTGTCATCCCCGCCCGTGCCTGCCCTGCGCCTCCCAGTCTGTCATTCCCGCGAGCGCCTGCCCCGCGCCTCCGAATCTGTCATTCCCGCGCGTCTGAGTTGCCTGGCGCGCGAGGAATCCCGATCTTTTTCCTAGGATCCCTCAATAGCGATCGGCCTAGAAGAGCACCGGGCAAAAGGCACGGAAACGGATCCGGGATCCTCGCGCGCGCCAGACACGCGCGCGGGAATGACTAATTCGGAGTGCATGCGGGTACGAGCGATTCAGGCTGACACGCAGGCATTACCCGCTCGCGCGCCGAGCGTGCGGGAATGACTAATCGACAGCGGCCATGCTCACTCAGCCGTGAAGCCCTTGAACGTCAGGAACACGCCAGCCGCCAATAGCAGGACCGCAACAGTAG
>DASPOF010000001.1:0-18765 GCA_035626155.1 Binataceae bacterium (SeqCode) | reverse complement strand
GGGCGTCGGGATCGCGGTCGAGGCTTGGTACTCGTACGCGCCAATGTCGCAAGGACCGTCGGGACCATCTTCGGGGTCGGGCCGGGGCATGCCGCGCTGGTCAGTCGTTGTGAAGTTGTGGCAAGTCCCGATTGCAATTGCATCGATCGAAACGCTTAACGGTAGCTCCGCGATAGTCTCAGTCGGTCCGCCATTGAGGGCGAGCCCCGAGGGGTCGAGGAGAGCGCTGACCCCGTCGCCCAAGGTCTGCCCTTGCGCGCCGGTCCCCGTAAAGCCGCAGCTGTCGTCGTCCGAGACGTTATACCCGCCATCATCGATATTCCCGCTTGCTGCACTGCAATTCGGGGTGGCTGCGCCTCCCCCGACCAGTATGCTCTCGCCGATAAAAGTTCCATCCGGCTTCGTACTTACATCGAAAATGGTTCCGCCCAAACCGGTCGCGTTTCCGGAGAATGTGCAAAACTCCATCTCTATCAGGCCTAAGTTGTTGTAAGTCGCGCCTCCGTCCGTACCCCCAGAGTTGCCGCTGAAGGTACTGTTAAGGACGCCGGTCGAGGCAAGGTCCTCATTGAAGATCGCACCGCCGCCGAATGTCGCAGTGTTCGTGTAGAAGGTGCTGGTCTGAATATTAAGCGTGCCCGCACCCGATGGTTCTGAGTTATCTACGGCCCCACCCTCAGCGGCGTTGTTCAGTGCGAAGGTGCTCGTTGCGATAGAGGTGGTTGTCTCCGAATAGATCGCGCCTCCCGAACCCAGGGTAGCCGAGTTCGCGCTAAAGCTGCTGCCACTAACCACCAGTTGTTCATTGGAACTCTCGTAGATGGCGCCCCCCGAGTCCCCCGCGGTGTTGTCCTGAAAACTGCTGCCCGAGATGATGACATCCGAGGAACCGGTGGCATCGATTGCGCCGCCATCATCTGTGGCAGAGTTCCCCGAGAAAGCGCAGCCGGTTATATGCACCGCCGCCCCAGAAATCGAAATGGCTCCGCCATTGGTCGCCGAGCCATTCTCGAACACCAGACCGTTCAGGAAAATCGTTCCGCCCGGAAGCGCAAGAATCGGTCCGCCATTTCCGTCCAAAGTGATGCCGGCGCCGTCGATTGTCGCACTATTGTTGAGCGTCAAAACACCCCACGTCAGGGTTATGGTGCCTCCCATAGCAAATTCGATAGTGCTGGTGATGGCGCCCGATGTGCAGTCGCCGCCCGATTCGTCCCCGCTCTCATCGATGTTGTTGATCGCTTTGCGCAGGCTGCACATGCCGTCACCGAAAGTGATGTCATCCAGGAGCGTGTTGACGGTAATGGTATCCTGGGCTTTGAGTCTGTGGGGCGCCACCAACGTCCCGACAATCACCGCGCCGCCAGAAACACCGGCCATCAAGAGCAAAGCTTTCAGCGTGGTGCGCGCCGACACGAGCCGTTGAAGCGATCCGCGCGCCGCGGCCGAGGCCAGATGAACCGCTTGTGCCGCATTACGGCGCCATCGCGAAAACACCGATGCTTCGCTCATCGCGCACCCAACAACCGGCCCGCCGATAGCGCGATCGCGGCGCGACCGTGCCGAGTTCCTCCACTACGCTGCGATCTTGTCAGTTGCACTTGGGCTGCTCTTCGCCTTTCTGATTTTCTAGCTGAGGAAATTCATATCGCTAGCGTCGATGATGCGCTCAGTCCGAGGCTTTTGGCTTCGGCTAGGGCCGGTCGCGCGAGGGATCTCCGCGGCTTCAGGTCGGAGTTGCAGTCGGCGTCGGCGTCCTGGATTTCGGAGTTTTAGTCGGGGTCGGAGTTGGCGTCCTCTTGGGTTTCGGCGTTTTGGTTGGGGTCGGTGTCCGCGTCTTCTTGGGCTTGGGGGTCTTGGTCGGAGTCGGGGTCTTAGGTTTAGGAGTCTTGGTCGCGGTCGGGGTCCGCGACTTCTTTGGTTTGGGGGTCTTAGTCGCGGTGGGGGTTGCCGTATTGGTGGCGGTCGGCGTCGCGGTGATGGTTGCGGTCATAGTTGCGGTTTTGGTCGCGGTCGCCGTCGCAGTCGCAGTCGGCGTCGCGGTGACCGTCTGAGTCGCGGTGGCGGTTGCGGTCGCCGTCGCGGTCGCGGTCGGTGTGTCCGTGGCGGTTTCAGTGGCAGTCGCCGTCGCGGTTGTGGTCGCGGTCGCCGTCGCGCTCGGAGTTGGCGTGGGCTGGGGCGAGGACTCCTGCAGCTCAAATGCCCCGATGTCGCAAGCGGCGCCGCCGCCCTTGGAGGCGGGGGGATCTTCGGGATCCGGACGGGGTTCGCCGCGCTGGTCCACGTTGGTAATGCTGCCGCAAGCGACGCCGTTCACCGCATCGATCGACGGGCTGCCCGGCTCCTCCGCGATGGTCTCCGTCGGGCCGCCGTTGTCCGCCAGACCCCCCGGATCGAGGCTCGGGGTGACGCCGTCGCCGACGGTCTGGCCGTTAACGCCGCCGGTGTTCGCAAAACCGCACGACGTGTCATCGGAGATGTTGAAGCCGCCGTCGTCTATCGTTCCTGCGGCGGCGTTGCAGTTATTGCCGCCGAGGCTTGCCGCCAGGATGCTCTCGCCGACCGCCGTTGCGTGGCTTGGTACGGTGTTTTGGTCATAGATGTCGGCCCCGCCGGTACCGCTCGCCGAGTTGCCTTCGAAAGTGCAGAAATGGACCTCGACGACGCCGGCATTGTTGTACGTGCCGCCGCCCTCGATTGCGGAGTTGCCCGAGAAAGTGCTGTTCAAAATGCTGGTCGCTGCGCAGAAGATTGAGCAGCCGCCGTTGCCTATCGCGCCGCCGCCAGCACCAACAATGCCGTTTTGCATGTTATTGGCGAAGGTGGTGCCGCTGACATTGACCGTGTTTGTGGTGCTGCTGTTATCGACAGCGCCGCCTCGATTGCCGGCTGTATTGCCGTCGAACAGGCTATTGGTGATTCCCAACCCGCCAGGATCGACATTGTCGATCGCGCCCCCGCTGCCGGCGGACCCGGCCGAATTAGTGTCGAACTCACTGGTGAATACGTCCAGCGAACCTCCAGTATAGATGGCGCCGCCGCTGCCGCTCGCGGTGTTGTTGGAGAAATCGCTGCTGGTAACCGTGAGATGCGGGAGCCCCGCTCCGCTGGGTCCGCCGAAGATCGCGCCCCCGTTGCCGGTGGCTGTGTTGTTCTGGAAGGAGCAGCCCGTGACCTGCAGCGAGCCCGAAACGGAAATGGCGCCGCCGTTGGCCGCCGACCCGTTCTTCAGCGTCAGGCCGCTCGCCTCGAGTGTGCCGGGAACTACGAAGATCTGGTTCCCGCTGCCGTCCAGGGTGATGCCCGCGCCCTGTATCACCAGTATGCCCGAGGTGCCTCCTGTGATCGATGGCAGAGTGGAGGTCAACGTTATGGTGCCCGCGACTGAGAATCCGATAGTGTCCGCGCCGGTCCCGGGGGGGCAGTTATGCACCGCGGACTGAGTATTCGCGGCAGTGATCGCGTCGCGCAAGGCGCATTCGCCCGGCTTCCCCGGATCGTCGAGCGTATCGACGTTGATCGTAACCGTGGCTGTGACCTTGTGCGGCGCGGCTAACGTTCCGATAATCACCGCGCCGCCACAAACGCCGGCCATCAAGAGGAGCGCCTTCAGCGTGGTGCGCGCAGGCGCGAGCCGTTGAAGCGGGACGCGCGCCGCCGCTAACGCGCCGCGAACGGCCTCGGCGGCCGCTCGTCGCCATCGCGAAAGAGCCGTCGCGTCGCTCATCGCCCGTCCGTCAACTGCACCAACAATGCGGCTTCGGCAGCGGCGCGCCGACCGTACCTGTCCGCTTGTGTTACCGTCATCTAAACTGGGCGGAAACTCCCCCTGTGACCTTTTTACCCGTGGGGATCCATTAGGGGAATACGAAAAACACATAAGGCGGCCTCATCGGTGGGGCGGGTGGCCGACGAGCGGAAACCGAACGGCGACCCGGCGGTTTCCGCCGATGCGAGTGGCGCGCATCGATCATGGGCTTGACGATATCCCCTCCAGGGGGATAGGATCGCCCGCATGGTACACGCATCGCATCCCGATATTGTCAATCGCCTCAGGCGCGCCGACGGCCATCTCAGAACGATCATCGAAATGATCGAACAGAAACGCGAATGCCTCGACGTTGCCCAGCAGCTTCACGCGGTCGAAAAAGCTATTGGGACCGCGAAACGAATTTACGTCCAGGATCACATCGACAATTGCATCGAGGACGCCGTGGGCGCGATTCCACGCAGCGCTCGCGGACCGCTTTCGGAATTCAGGGAGATTACCAAGTACCTGTGAGCGGCCGATCCGAACCGCTGGGCAAGAGCCGGATGGACGAGCCGGGTCATCAATCGCATCGCGGGCGCACGGAGCAATGGCGCGCGGAGGATTCGCGGGATGCTCACGTTCACGGCGTCGCGAATCCGGTCCATCTGACTACGGCGCGCGGACTGCAGGCGCTCAAGTGGTCGCTTGGCATCCTCGGGATTGCCGCGATGGTGCAGCTTTGCGTCGTAGTGGCGTCGGGGAGCGTCGCCCTGCTGGCGGATACGATCCACAACGCGGCTGACGCATGCACCGCGATTCCGCTTGGAATCGCGTTCGTCCTGATGCGGCGAACACCGAGCGCGCGGTTTACGTACGGCTACGGCCGCGTCGAGGACCTCGCCGGCGTCGCGATTGTACTAGTCATTCTCGCCAGCGCGCTGGCCGCGGGATACGAGGCGGTGAGGCGGTTGATCGATCCGCATCCGATCTCGGCGCTTGGAGCGGTGGGACTCGCGGGCGCGATCGGCTTTCTCGCAAACGAAGCCGCGGCCCGCATCCGCATCAGGACCGGACGCGAGATACACAGTGCGGCCCTGGTCGCCGACGGTTATCACGCGCGCGTGGACGCCGTCGTGAGTCTCTCGGTCAGCGCGGGAGCGATTGCGGTGAAACTGGGATTTCCGATTGCGGATCCGATCATCGGCTTTGCGATCGCCGCGGCGATCCTCGGAATTGTATGGGACTCCGCTCGCACGGTCTTCACCCGCCTGCTCGATGGTGTCGAACCGGACCTCGCCGCCGAAATCTGCCACGCCGGCGAGCACGTCGCGGGAATCGGCGCCGTGCTCGAGACTCGCGCGCGATGGCTGGGGCATCGCCTGCATGCCGAGGCGGACATCGCAGTCGATTCGGCGCTCTCCGTCCGCGAGGGCATCGAGATCGCCGAGCGCTTCCGGCGCGAGGTCATGACGCATCTGCCCGAGCTCGCGGCGCTGCACGTGGGCATCGTGGACCAGGGCGCGCAGCCCGCCGGCGCGGATGCTTCCCGTCCCCGAAGCCGCTGGCTTTGACGATCGCAGCATAGAAGGAGGGATATGCTCCCATGGTCAGATATCGACATGTGGTTCTTGTTGCCGCGCTGATAGCGTGGGTAGTCTCCGCGACTGCTGTCGCTGTCTATTTATTCGGGCGGAAGTGGCTATGGTTTGGAGCCGGAACGGCAGCCGTGATCCTGGGAGTGCATATTACATTGCACTATGTCGCTCTGGCGCTCGGCGGCACGTCGCTGATTGGGTATGCGATCCGATGGCTGCACGCGCGGCCGGTCGAGGACGAACATCAGGCGCCGAGAACGACCGGCAAGGTTATTCATTGGGCCTTTCGCTACGATCTTCTGATATGGGCGATCTCGCTCGGGAGGGAGCGGGCTTTTCGCGAGAAAGAAATCGACTTGGCGGGACTCAAACCCGGCGATTCTGTTCTGGACGTCGGGTGCGGAACGGGAACGCTTGCGATCGCCGCCAAGCGGCGCGTTGGCGCGGACGGCAGCGTGTATGGAATCGACGCCTCGCCTGAGATGATCGCACGCGCGGCCAACAAGGCTAGAAAGGCGGGAGTGGAAGTGGATTTCAAACCCGCAGCAATGGAGGCTTTGCCGTTTCCTGATGCGACCTTCGACGTAGTACTCAGTTCGGCGATGTTCCATCATTTGCCGGACCAGGCGCTCCGCGACGGCATCCGGGAGATCCGCCGGGTTTTGAAGCCTGGCGGACGGCTGCTCGCCGTGGATTTTGGAGGGTCAGAAGATGAAAAGGCTAGCCGGACCGCGCGCCACCACAATCATGTTCATTTCGACATCCGCCACGTGATCCCGGAGTTGACCGAGGCCGGCCTGGGAAGTGTCGAGAGCGGAGCGGTGGGATTCCGCGATTTGTGGTTTGTCCGATCCGCAGCGCCCGCCGCGCAAACGAGGTTGTAGCAGTCGGAGATGCTGCGGATAGCGCGGTGCACTAACCCTGCGGCGCGCCGTAGCGCACTCGAAGCTCCAGATTGACCTGCAACACGTTAATCGCCTTCTCGCCAACGAGGCCGCCTAGCGGCGCAAACGCATCGGCCTGGAGAATCTGCTCGATTTCGGCGCGGACCTGCGCAGGATCGCGCTTGGTATCCGATGCCCACTTGGCCGCGACGCGGTCGAGTTGGTATTCGGCGTTCTCGAGCATAATGTGCGGATCCAGGCCGGAGCCCGAAGTCGTCACCATGTCGCCGGGGACGTCCGCCAGCGGCGCATCAGGATGATCCTGGCGCCACATGTCGAGGAAGATCGACTGAATATCCGAACCGCTCGCGACGGGCTCGATGGCAGTCTGAGTTTTTCCGCCCGGCAATTGCTTCGTAACCGCGCTGGGGAATTTGCCGGGATTGTCCTTAGAGAAATTCTCGAAAAATACAACCGCGAGGTCCGACGGCTGCGGCTGCGGAGTGGCCGGGTTCTGCTTTATCCAGTCGGCGACCGCTTGCTTGTGAGTCTTTGTCCAGTCGGTGATGTACTGGGCGTGTGACGGATCGGCGCTCACCCAGCTCTGGGCGAGTCCGTTATGATTGTCAGCCCATTGCGCGACGACATGCGCATTGCCCTGGTAGCGGTCGGCCTGGAACCATGCCTCGATGTCGGGGGCGACGAGCTGGTCCTTCTTCGGGCCGGCGGAATATTTGACCATCGGAGCGAGCATCCGGGCCACGCGATCGCGCAGCAGGTAGTTCGATGGGGCGAGCGCCGATGATGTCGAGGCTGACGCATCGTATGACGCCGCCGAGGGACGCGGCCAGAAGTATTCGTCCTTGGTGAATGGCTGCGCTATGAGAAGCGAGCCGGCGGGTTTGCCGTCGGGCCCCGTGATGATGCTTCCGTTTGCCGTAAACGGGAAGACCGTCTGGCCGATTGCCCATACGACGAGGGGATAGACCAGGCAACAAATTACTATCGTCGAGCCGAGCAGCCAGAGACTTTTGGTAATGTAGGTTTTCATCTTCGTTCGTCCTTGCGGCGGTGTTGCCCTAGGCAACCAGGCGCATCGCCGCCATCACGACATCGATTAGCTTGATCCCTACGAACGGCAGGATGACGCCGCCGACGCCCCAGACAAACAGGTTGCGCCGCAGCAGGGCGTCTGCTCCGAGCGGCCGGTAGCTTACCCCGCGCAGGGCCACGGGAATAAGCAAAGGAATTATCACGGCATTGAAAATTACCGCCGAGAGGATTGCGGAGGTCGGCGAATGGAGATTCATGATATCCATCGCCTTCAGCCACGGAAGCGTGCCGGCGAAGAGCGCGGGCACGATCGCGAAATACTTCGCGACGTCGTTGGCGACCGAGAATGTGGTAAGCGCGCCGCGCGTCATCAGGAGCTGCTTCCCGATCTCGACCACCTCGATGAGCTTGGTCGGATCGGAATCGAGATCGACCATGTTGCCCGCTTCCTTGGCGGCCTGAGTACCGGAGTTCATCGCAAGCCCCACGTCGGCTTGCGCGAGCGCGGGAGCGTCGTTGGTGCCATCGCCCATCATCGCGACGAGCTTGCCCTCGGCCTGCTCCGTGCGGATATACGCGAGCTTGGATTCCGGCGTTGCCTGCGCGACGAAGTCATCGACGCCGGCCTGCTTTGCAATCGCCGCGGCGGTGAGCGGATTGTCGCCGGTGATCATCACGGTGCGCAGCCCCGTCCTGCGAAGGCGCTCGAAGCGCTCGCGCATCCCCGTCTTGAGAATGTCCTCGAGTACGACGACGCCCGCAATCTTGCTATCTTCCGATACCAGGAGCGGCGTTGCGCCCTTGGACCCGACTGACTCGATAGTGGTTTTCAGTGTGGCCGGAACCGAGCCGTTGTCTGACAGGACTAACGCGGTGATTGCATCGGGAGCGCCCTTGCGAACTGATTTTCCCCCCGGCAGGTTCACCCCGCCCATTCGGGTTTGCGCGCTGAAGGGGATAAACTCACTTCCGAAGGGCGGAGTCATCTCTTTCGTCGCAATTCCGAGAGCTTGAGCTGCCCGAGCGATACTCTTTCCCTCGGGAGTATCATCTGCGGCGGATGCGAGCCCCGCCAGGCGCGCCAGCGTGACCTGCGAATAAGCGCCGATGGGAATAAAGCCAGTCGCGTGGCGATTGCCGACGGTGATCGTCCCGGTTTTGTCGAGCAATACAGTATCTATATCGCCCGCGGTCTCAACTGCCTTGCCGCTCTTGGCAATGATGTTCGCCTGGAGAGCGCGGTCCATTCCGGCGATTCCGATTGCCGCGAGCAGCGCGCCGATCGTGGTCGGGATGAGACAGACCAGCAGCGCCACCAGGGTCGGAACGTCGGTGCCGAGACTCTTCAGCGGTTCCGATATTCCCAGATAGCTCATCATGTATTGTTCGGCGTTGTACGCCATCGGCCACAGCGGCATCACGACTATCAAGAAGGCGAGCGTAAGGCCGGAGAGCGCCAGTGTGAGCGCAATCTCGTTTGGCGTCTTTTGGCGGACCGCGCCCTCGACCAGCGCGATCATGCGATCGAGAAACGATTGACCGGGAAGGGCGGTTATTTTTACCACGATGCGATCGGAGATGACCCTGGTCCCGCCGGTGACTCCGGAACGATCGCTGCCGGCCTCGCGAATCACCGGGGCTGACTCGCCGGTGATCGCGGATTCATCCACCGACGCGATCCCATTGATTATTTCGCCATCGGTTGGAATCACCTGGCCCGCAGTTACTACAACCTGGTCGCCGGGCCTGAGATCGGTCGAAAGCACTTGCTCCAGGACTCCATTCTTGAGGCGATAGGCCGGAGTCTCACTGCGGGTCCTGCGCAGGGATTCGGCCTGGGCCTTGCCGCGCGCTTCTGCAAGGCCGGTTGCGAAGTTGGCGAAGAGTACGGTCAGGAAAAGCCAGAAATCGAGCGCGACAAAATAGGTAATCGGGACCTGGCTCGCCGACGTGCTGACCGCCGCCTGTATGATGAACAGCAGCGTCAAAAATGCGCCGACCTCAACCACAAACATCACCGGATTGCTCCACTGTATGTCGGGGCGGAGCATGACGATCGATTGCCTCAGCGCCTGGCGGATCAGTTCGGGTTCGAATAGCCGGTGGCCTTTTACGCGCCGGGGCGGGCGCGGATGTTCCGGCGTCTCGATTCTGCGTATCGGTTGTGCCACTGCTGCCATTGTTTGGCCCTCCGAAAATTCTCCTGACTGTGGACCTTGTTTGCTGGAATCGACCTGCGCCGCGACGCCCCTAGCCGCCAAAGGGAATCGGTCCCCAGTGCTCAGCCAGAGGTCCGAGTGCGGCGACCGGGAGGAAGAGCAGGGCGCCGATTATCACGATCGTGCCGAACAGCATGCAGCCGAAGGTCACGGTATCGTCGCGGAGGGTACCCAGTCCGAACGGCGTGCTCTTTTTCATGCCGAGAAAGCCCGCCATCGCAATCGGCGCGAAGATCGGAATGAAGCGGCCGAGCATGATTACGAAGCCTGCCCCGATATCCCAGGGCACCGCCTCGGGCGCGGGACTGGGATTATTGTTGAGGCCGTATGAGACACCCATGCCATCAAAGGCCGAGCCGTTATTCGCTGAATCCGACGAGAATTGATAGACGATCTGCGAGAATCCGTGGGCGCCAGGATTACTCTCCGCCTTGACGCCCCAGTCCTTCGCGGCGAACAGGCCACTCGGCCCGAGAATGACTAGTGGATGAATTAGCAGGGCAATCAGAGCGAGCGTCACTTCCCGTGCGCCGATCTTCTTGCCCAGGTATTCGGGCGTGCGGCCGACCATCTGGCCAACCACGAAAATCCCGATGATCAGGAAGAGCAGCATGTTGATCATGCCGACGCCCTTGCCGCCGAAGATGCAGTTGACCCACATTCCGAAGAACGGAGACAAGGCGGCGACGGGATTCAGGCTGTCGTGCTCGCAGATGATCGCGCCGCAGGTGAAATCGACGGTGGCGGCGGCGAACGTCGCGGCTGCAGACGTGCCAAAGCGCAGCTCCTTGCCCTCGAGGTTGCCAAGGTGCTGATCGACGGGCAGCCCTGCAACCGCCGGCAGTGTGATTACCCGCTTGCCGCCCGAAGCACTAGCGCTTGGAATTTCGAAGGTTCTCGTTTGGGGCCGTGCAATGAGGCCGGGATTGGGTTTTAACGTGTCAAAATAGATGACCCAAAGTACGGTCCCGACGAGCATGGCCAACATAACCGAAAAAATGACTGCCGCATGGCGATTGCGTTTCAGCATCCGCCCGAACATCAGCACCAGCGCCATCGGGAACAGCATCATGCTCGACGTGGTGAGAAAATTCGCAAACGCGGTCGGGTTTTCGAACGGATGGGCCGAGTTCATCCCATAGAAGCCGCCGCCGTTGGTGCCCAGCATCTTCATTGGGACGAACGCCGCGAGCGGGCCCACTACGATGGTCTGCTGCTTGGGCTGATTATTATTGTCGGTTCCCATCGCAGCAGGCTCGAGCGTGTTGACCTGGTAGGCGCTTTGAAAGGTCATCGGCATTCCGGTTGTGAGAAAGACCAGGCTCAGCGCGAACGCGGCGGGCAGAAACGTGTAAAACACAACTCGCCACATATCGAGGAAGAAGTTGCCGACGTGATCGTCGCTGCGAAAGGACCGAATGATCGCGGTCAGCGCGCAGAATCCGATCGCGGCCGAGAGGAAAAACATGGGAATGCAAAAGAAAATCTGGGAGAAATTCGAGAAGGCTACGTCACCTGAATAGTGCTGAATGTCCGTGTTCGTGGCGAACGAGATAACGGTGTTGAAGATGGTGGTGGGCGCCAGCGCGCCGAGGCCGCGCGGGTTGAGCGGCATCCAGGGCTGGGACACAAGGACGAAGTACCCGAAAACATACAGCACGGTGTTGAACACCAGGAGCGCGATCGCATATTGCTTCCATCCCATCGGACCGTTGTCGACCCGGCGCTCAAACCACTCAAGCAGCCTGGGCGGCTGGTATTGGCCGTCCATGATCCAGGCCAGGTAGCGGCTTAGCGGGATCGCGAGCAGCGCAGGAACCGCGATGACAATGAAAGGAAGGAGCCACATGGTTTTAAACCCTCTTTGGAAGCTTGTGCGCCCGAGTGGTGAAAGCCGGCTTAGGCTAGAACCACTGGGGACGGATCATCGCGGTTAGCAAATACACAAACAGCGCGACGCCGATAACTGCAGTTAGGTAGATCACGAACGCACCTCTAAATCTTTCCGCAGGCGATAATGAACAAGTAGCAGAGCCCGAGGCCGGCAAGGCCGAGCAGAAATGTCACCGGCATCCAGATTGTGAGATCCATAGGCGGTATCCTCCAGCCAATGAAATGCGTAGGTGCAACGCGTGTGCCACGGGCCGGCCTTCGATGGGGCGGCGGCTATACTGCAGCTTGCATTACCAGTCGAAAATGAATCGCGGGGGCGATGACGGGAAGATCCGATCGGGCTATGCAATGCGCATCGAGGCTGCCGGTTCTGACATCGTATTGTGCAGTGCGGCGGCTCGGCGCAAGCGAGTATCAGTGAGGCAATGCCCTGCCCGGCGGATGGGCAAGTGCCTATTCGCCGCGCGCTGCCGTCAGCGGCAGGAGGTAAGACAGTTGATTGGGGCGCGGACGACGTGATCGAAGTGCCGCACGGATCTCTTGTGCCGCACCAATGAAAGCGAGCTGCGAATTTGACGCACTAGGGCCGGCGTCTGGCCAGGGACGCTCGCCCGCACGGCCCTGTGATGACGAGTGAGATTGGCGAGTATGGTCTATCGGCCGCCGGTGAATGCCGGGGGCGTGTCGGAGCTCGAGTGAACTGGCGTCTGTTGTAACTGCGAGGCGTCGTTCCTCGGAATGAACCCGATTATCTGGGGTTGCGGCGCGCGCTGGGGCGTGCTCGCCCTCTCTTGATATGGAAACGTGGAAGTGAGGTGACCATTGGTAGCCGAGATTGCGCGTACTTCCTGATCGAGTTTGAATACCGCGATGCTCTCGGGGTGCAGGACGTCAAGAAGCTCGTGCAGGATGCTCTGCACCGCGTCATCGAAGAGGACGAACTCGACTCTCAGCCGCGGGCGGAGATCGCTTTTGAACTCGCGGCCCCTGTATAGTTGCGGCCGTCCTTCGCCCACCGCGCAGCCCGCGCGGTACACCTCGACAACGTCGAACTCTGAAATGTTTAGGCGCGTTGCCTCGTCCTTGAAGTCGTCCAAAGACCAGGGCGTGATGATTACTTCTATTCTCTTCATTTTGGACTTTCGGCGGAGCGGAGCAGATCCCCCACGCCACACCCGACGACAGCCTCCTTGTGCACTGAGAGCAGCAGAAACTATGCCACGGTGAAAATGTCGCAGGCGCAAAGCATTTTCGCGACCTCGGCGAGCCGCGCGGTTTCACTCCTCGGCAGGACATTGCTGCAATTTGAAATGTACTGTGAAGAGCCGGCGAGCGGTGCGTAATTTGCGCGCAGCCGCGGGCGAGTTACTTGGGACGCCGGTTAGGCAGTAATCGCGAACCGGGCTGGCACGTGCGCCCGCTACTCGAGCCGGTAGCGCTTGCGCTTGCGCCACAAGGTAGTGACGTTGATTCCAAGCCTCTCGGCCGCGTCCTGAAGCGTTGGCGACTCCGTCAGCACACGCATTATCTGTTGGCGCTCAAGATCCTCGAGGCTGGACGGGGACGGCGCGGCCGAGGCGGCCGACGGCGGCTGAAAGAGGGCGTCGGGAAGGCACTCCGGCCCAATCAGGTCGCTGCGCGAGATTACCACGGCGCGCTCCACTGCATTGCGCAATTCGCGCACGTTGCCCGGCCAGGAGTAATTGGCAAGTACGGTCTGAGCATCGGGTGAAAACCGCAATTGCGAGCGGCGATTGCGGATCGCAGCAGCCGCGAGCAACCGCTCTGCGAGCGGAAGAATGTCCTCTGGGCGTTCACGCAGCGACGGAATCCTCAGCGCGATCACGTTGAGCCTGTAAAACAGATCTTCCCGGAAGTGGTGAGCCGCCACCTCGCCGGGGAGATCGCGATTCGATGCGGCGATGATGCGCGCCTCGACGTGGATCGTACTCTCGCCACCGACGCGCTCGAAGCTCTGCTCCTGAACGAAGCGCAGAAACTTGGCCTGGAGCGCGGCGCTCAGATCGGCGATCTCATCGAGGAACACGGTGCCGCCGTTGGCGACCTCGAGGCGCCCGGGTTTATCCTTGATCGCGCCGGTGAATGCTCCCTTGACATGTCCGAAGAGTTCACTTTCAAGCAACTGCTCGGACAGCGTAGTGCAGTTGATTACGACGAATGCCTTTTCGCGGCGCGGGCTCCAGAGGTGAATCTGGCGCGCGAGCACATTTTTCCCGGTGCCGCTTTCGCCGGTCAACAGGATTGTCGCCTCGCTGCCGGCGACGCGTTTGGCGTCCTCGAACAGGCGCCTCATCACGGCGCTGCGGGATTCCAGGAAGGGCCGCTCCTCCAGCGTCTCGCGCAGTCCGCGAACCTCGCTGCGCAGGCGGCGCGTCTCGAGCGCCCGTTCGACGGCATGTTCGACCTGGTCGAGCGAGAACGGCTTCGTGAGGTAATCGTATGCGCCCGCTTTCATGGCGGCCACGGCGCCTTCCACGGTCGCGTAGGCGGTCATCAGGATTACCATCAGGTCGGGGTCGCGGCCCTTGATTTCCTTCAGTAGTTCGTAGCCGCTCATCTCCGCCATTCGGTAATCGGTGAGGACCAGGTCGAGGGCGTCCTGCTCCGAAAGCAGCGCGAGCGCCTGCTGCCCGCTTTCCGCGGTCCGCACCTCATAACCGTGCCTCCCGAAAAATGCGGCGAGACTGGTGCGGATGTTCTTTTCGTCGTCGACGATCAGGAGCTTTGCCATGGCGACTCCTGGGAAGCGGCTGGCGGATGATGATGCTATCAAGATCGATAGCACCAGCGAGTCGCGAGTAAAAGACGGGTCCGGCGCGTCCGCGACTTGAGACCGGGTTGGGTACCCGGCTATAAATCAGCGGCGTTGAAAGTCGGAAAACGAAATCCCGGCTCAAATGATCGAGGCGCCGCGCCGGCCAGCCCGGCCGCAAACGCCTCGGCGAGACCGCCCCTTCCCGAATCTCCAATCCTTGCGCCGGCTCCGCGATGCGCCCGGCCGCGTCGCTTGAAAAAACGGGCGAGAAGACACGGAGGTGCCGATCGCGATCATGCATAACTGGAAATCATATGCGGAAATGGCGATAGCCTTGTTCGTGCTGCTCGATCCGATCGGCGCAGTCCCGATCTTCGTTACCTTGACCGCTCATCACAGTCCGGAGGAAAGAACGCGCACGATCAACCGGGCCGCAGCTACCGCCTTCATCGTGCTCATCGTGGCCCTTCTCGCGGGCAACCCGCTGCTTAGTATATTGGGAATAAGTATCGCCTCATTCACTGTCGGCGGTGGCGTCGTCCTCATGATGATGGCGATGGCTATGTTGCAGGGCCGGGCGAGCCCGGTTCACCGCGCCGACGAGGACCTCGATGAGGCCGCGCAAAGGATGGCGGTCGCAGTCGTCCCGCTGGGCGTGCCGGTTGCTGCGGGCCCCGGCGCAATCAGTGCGGCTCTCATCTACGGCGAGCGAGCGAAGAACTGGACTAACACCGCGATGCTGGTCGCGATTATCGCGCTGGTCGTGATGTGCCTGTGGATCGCGTTGCGGCTGGCCGCGCCGACCAAACGACTGCTCGGAACGACCGGCATCCATGTCGTCACGCGGCTGCTCGGCCTGATCGCGATGGCGGTTGCGGTGGAGTTCATCGCCCGGGGCTTGAGTGAACTATTGCCGGGGCTGCGCGGAGCCGTCGGATGATCGAACCGGCGCGGGCCCGGCCGCCCGGGACGGGTAATCACTGACTATCTGTGCCGGGGCAATAGGACGAGCCGGAGATTTCGCGCGATCGAGACGGCCCTCTGGGTGAGCCGCGAGAACGCGTGCTGCCGCGCTCGCATCAGTAAGCGACGGATGGCATTTCCCCGGCCCCGCTCAGCGAGATGTTGAGATGGGGATGATGCGGGTCATCGCTGTCGATGAGAAGCGTCTGCGGCGCCGTCGCGCCGGTCGCCAATGGCGTGAACGTCACCACTACCGTGTGCGATTTGCCCTTGGCGAGTGCGAAGGACCCCGCGCCATTTTCTGCGAACGGCGGAGCAAGATCGTCTTCCACCGTTACATTCAGTATCCCCCCGCCTGAGTTCCTGACCGTGATCGTCTTCCTGGCTGTCGTCATAGCCTCGACCTTGCCGAACTTCAGCGTCATCGGCGTCACGGAAAGCTTGCCGCCGGTCGGAGTCGCCGTTGCGGTAGGTGTCGCGGTTGATGTCGCTGTGGGAGTGGACGTGGCGGTTGGTGTATCGGTAGCGGTTGCGGTCGCCGTGGCAGTGGCCGTCTGAGTTGCCGTTGCGGTTGGCGTATCCGTCGCGGTCGCAGTTGCTGTGGCGGTCGGCGTGTCGGTCGCAGTCGCGGTAGCGGTCGCGGTCGCCGTGGCCGTCGCGGTGGCAGTCGGCGTATCCGTCGCAGTTGCGGTTGCGGTCTGAGTCGCGGTAGCAGTTGACGTGTCCGTCGCAGTTGCCGTGGCAGTAGCGGTCTGAGTGGCGGTGGCGGTCGGCGTGGCGGTCGCCGTCTGAGTAGCAGTGGCGGTTGGCGTAGCCGTCGCAGTCCTGGTCGCGGTGGCAGTCCGCGTCGCGGTAGCGGTTCGAGTCGCCGTCGCGGTTGGCGTAGCGGTTGCAGTCCTGGTCGCGGTAGCAGTCCGCGTCGCGGTAGCGGTCCGGGTCGCGGTTGCGGTTGGCGTGGCGGTCGCGCTCGCCGTGGGCGTAGGCGTCAGAGATGCGGTCGGGGTCGCGCTCACCGTAGGGCTGGGTTCTGCGGCGGGCGCGGCCATCATGAGATTATACGCGTTGACCGTACCGATTCCGGTGGCGAAGTCCCACCCGGTCGTGGCGACGAACGCCGGTTGGTACGCGCTCGTCGAAGTGGATAGCACGCCATTGCTGCCCGACGGCCAATAGCAATTCGGACCATCGTTGCAGTTTACGTCTATGTCACCCAGGGTCACATCGTAGAATATGCATGAGCTCGACGCCGCGTTGCCCAGAGTCGAATTGCACGATGGGTCGCCGGTCGCCCCGTATTCGGCCGCGGCGAGTGCGTAATAGGTCGGATTCGGATTGCCGGCCCTGTTCCCGGCCTTCTGATTAATTAACGCCTGGATGCCCGCCATGATGGGCGATGACACTGAGGTCCCGCCGAATCCCGCCCATGTATCCGGGGGCCCGCCGCAACCTGATCCCAGGAAGTTGGAAACCGGGTCCGTGTAACAGACCGCATAGTAGTGACCCCACAGTCCGTTCGAGGCGAACAGCGAAACGTCAGGGACATCCCGCACACCGTCGCGGGGGTTACCCAATACCGATTGCCACGCGGGCTTGGGATATCCGGCGCAGCTTCCGCTGACGGTGCCCGCCGCGTCAGGCGCTCCGGTTGCACAGCCGCTCGGGCCGCCGCTTCCCGCAACGACCGTCAGGAAGCGTTCGCCAAAGCTTGCATCGTTGCAGAACCCGCCGGAACCGTAGGTCACTTCCGTTGGACCATAGACGAATTGCGCGATCAGCTCGTTTGCGCAGGAATCGTTCCATGGAATTTCCGGAATGTACGAAAGCGCGGAGCCGTAAGTGGGCGAGTTCGTCGCGCTCCAGTACGTACTATTCGTACCCGCGTATGAGTCGCCGAAATCAGTGCCGCCGACCGATACGTTGTATGGCGTCGAGGTGAGGCCGCTGACGGCGATGCCCTGCGTCGCCGCGGCCGCACCATAGTCGGAGCCCGCGGCGCCCTCGTCGCCAGAGGAGGTGAATACGGACACGCCCTCCAGCACCGCAGTCTGATACAGGGAGTAGACATACGCATTGCCGCTTGCGCCAAGGTCAGGTTCAGATGCGCCGTAGCTGATGCTGACGATCGCCGGCGGAGGTGAATCGCTGCTGAGCAGGTTTTGAAGCGCGATGAATCCGCCGAAGTTGTCAGTATCTGCACACGAGGCGAGCACGATGGCCGCGCTGGGCGCCGCGGCGCTCGCCCATTCCACGTCTATCGCGGCCTCGCCATCATCCGTGTTGACCCCAGGATCGTCGCATTCCCCGCCCGTGCCCGGCGCGGGATGGATCTGAATGAAGCTCGCCGCCGGGTATGCGCTGGACAAGCCGAACGCGGATCGGAAATCCTCCCAGTCGCCCGGGTAGTTATAAACGTCGGTATCCTCCAGCAGGACGATCGTCTGACCCTGTCCCGAATAGCCTGCCCTGAAAGCTGGATTGAAGTTGTAGATAGTAGCGAGGTCGGGAGGAACGATGAGTTGCCAGCCGTTTACCGAGTAGTCGGGCCGCGGTTTGTTCATTGGGCGCGGCATGAAGTCATGGAGCGAGACGATTCCGACTATCGCCGGCGCGAGCGCGGCCGGAATCTGTGGGTCGCTCATGTTGGCGGTGTGTGTCTTGCCGTTTACATCCAGCCGATGAATCTCAGTACGGAAAGCTTCACGGACCTGGCCGGCGGTACCCGAAAAGTCGATCACGAGGCGGCTCGGATAAACGTAATTGATCGCGAAATCATGTGATCGGAGCCAGGCGGTGATCGTCGCGAGGTCATGCTCGGCGATCCCGTAGCGTTCTCCGATTTGCCGGGCAGTCAGCCAGCGATGGTAGTTGGGCGATTTGGAATCGTGGAGTTGATCGATGTAGTGCTCGATCTCGCGCTCGCGGCCGGGAGGGCGGCGCAACTGGAGGAACAGGTGCTTCATCGGGAAGTCGTCGGAAACCGGACCGCCATCGTTGCGCGCGTTCGCCTCGGGACGCGTGTTTCCGCGAAGTGTGACGAGAGCGGCCTCGTCGATTTTCTCAGGCAAAATTGCTCGCGCTTGCTCCGGCGAGCCGTTCGGCAGGCCATAGTCCGCGCCTGCCAACAATAGCACACCGCAAACGCCTACCAGGCAAATAAGTGTAGTTCGGTTCTTCATGTTGATGTGCGATCCGAAGCGATACCCATAAGAGCCAGCAGCGAATTTCAGTTGGGCGATGAGCAAGGATCACGCCACGGAGACCGAGCCGCTCTCAGAGCGGGAATGCCCGCCGCAGGCGAATAGTGAGTGTTCCGCCGGCTCGGCTGCGGGCTGTGGTCAGTGTGTTGCGATAGCGGACACCGGCGGAAGCGTGGCGCAGCGGTGTCCTCCCCGGCAATGAAGCGCTACGATGACGACTGTTTGCACGCGCGTTGCTCTAATAACGCGCGCGGATGACTCCGAGTTCCCTTGCGCTGTCCCAGAGTGAACCCGTATGTTGCGCAATCAGGCGGGTGTTTGCTCCGTGAGAAGAGCGGGCCGCCGCGGCCAGCGAGGGCGGCTGGGAAGCGTACCTGAGGGCGACCGTTGATGCGCCGGCGTTTCGCGCGCGCCACCATTTTCCGCCGTCATTC